>NZ_BAAAZF010000001.1:1017857-1357142 GCF_039536765.1 Parerythrobacter jejuensis | reverse complement strand
ATGGGCTGGCCGCCCGGCTTGTGGGCGACGGTCCAATACATCCACAGGATCAGCGCTGCGAACAACACGAAGGGCCCCCACAGGGCGATGATCGGATCGACCCGGCCCAGCGCGGCCACGTCCTCTCCATACTGGTTTATCTTGTGATAGCTCACCACCATGATGATCGAGACAAACACGCCGAGCGCGCTGGTCGATCGTTTGGGCGGGATCGCCAGGGCCACTGCGAGCAAGGGCATCAGCAGCATCATCACCACTTCGACCAGCCTGAAGTTGAAGCTGGCCTGGCTGGCATTCTGTTTCTCGACAGTCTCGTTCCGGTCCCAGCCGATCCGCAACAATTCGGGCAGGATATATTCACGCTCCGCATCGCCGCGATCGCGGAATTCCTCGATGGCGGGCAAGTCGATCGGCAAATCGTGGCGGGTGAAACTGAGCACCCGCGGTGAACGGCTGCCGGTATCCTGGACGATTGTGCCGTCTGACAGGCGCAGGATGATCGTATCGGGGCTGTCGCTGGTGGCGAGGAAGGATCCTTCGCGCGCGCTGATCGAGAGTACCTGCCCCTGCTCATTCGCGACGCGGGCAAAGATGCCTTTCAATTGTCGGCCATTGTCTTCGCTTTCCTCGATCCGCAGCGCCATCCGGTCGGCCAGTGTGGTGAATTCGCCGACCTTGATCGAGGCTCCCAGCGCGCCCGAGCGCAATTCATATTCGAGCTGCTCGTAGTAATACCGGCTGACCGGCTGGACATAAAAGACCAGCGCCACATTCACCGCCACCAAAACGCCGGTGATGATATAGGGCACGCGCAAGAGCCTCATATATCCGAGGCCAACGGCGCGGAAGACGTCCAGTTCGCTTGATGTCGCCAGCTTGCGGAAGGCGAGGAGGATGCCGAGCAACAGGCCAAGCGGGATCGCCAGGCTCGCATATTCAGGGATCAATGCGCCGAGCATCTTGAAAACGACACCGATGGGTCCGCCTTCGACCGCGACGAAATCGAACAGCCGCAACATCTTGTCGAGCAGCAGCAACGAGGCCGCCAGCACAAACACACCCATCATCGGGACGATGACGAGCCGCAGGATATAGCGATCAATGGAGGGGATGAATTTGAACACTCTGGCCAGTCTTGCCGGGCGGCTATCCTCTCACTGCAGGTCCATGCGCTCTAGCGGTAAATCGCGGTGAGGTCATGTCCTGACATGGTACGTAGTGGATAGTGCCTGCAACAGCCTGTCGCAGAGCTTTACGCTTTTTCCAGGGTGCACTGGAGCGGATGCTGGTTCTGCTTGGCGAAATCCATGACCTGATTCACCTTCGTTTCGGCCACTTCATAGGGGAAGATACCGCAAACACCGACGCCCTTTTGGTGGACATGCAGCATCACTTGCGTCGCTTGGTCCATATCCATCCGGAAGAACCGTTTGAGTACCAGCACCACGAATTCCATCGGGGTGTAATCGTCATTCAGCATCAGCACCTTGTACTGGCTCGGCTTCTTTGGCTTGGCCCGCGTCTTGGTTGCGATGCCGATCTCGGTATCGGAATCACCGTCGCCCCCCTGGGCATCATCATCGCCAGCGCCAGCCGGGTGCAGCGCGGGATCGGAAAGGAGGGAATGATCAATCATTGTGCTCGGCAATATCGTATTCGATTGGCGGGATGCAAGATGGCGCGGGGGGTTTAACGAAACGCAAAGGCGTTCGATCCCGCACGGCCCGCATATTCTTCCTGCAATCAGACAAGAAAAAGGGCCGGGCGGCTTTGCAGCAACCCGACCCTTTTAGGATCCAGCCGGTTGGGAGAGGAGAGTAACCGGCCTTCAAACAATCGCGTTTGCGATCTGCTTCGTCAGCTTAGGCAGCTTTCGACAGCACTTCGCGAGCTTCGCTGACGCGGCTCGAAATCGGCGCGAAAGCTTCGTTGGCAAGCTTCAGCCATGCTTCGGTGCTCTTGGAGCTGTAAGCCATGGCAGCGTCGAAGTTGCGACGGGCGAGGTCACCCTGCAGCTTCATCAGTTCGGTCGGCGACTTGACGGCAGCCATCAGCTTCACGTCTTCGGTAACCTGCTCGGCAGCCTTCTTCGTGTCTTCGAGGCCTTCGCGTGCCATGCCCTGCATGCCATTGGCGAGGACCTTGCCCGATTCAACGACGGCTTCGAGGTTGTGCTTGTTGAATTCGACCACGTCGCCAACAACTTCGGTACCCTTGGTGTACGCACCCTTGATGCGGGTCTGTGCGTCGGCAGCCATGGTCTTGGCGGTTTCGGTCATCTTGGTGGTGTCGGCTTTGGCCATGATAGTGTCCTTAAGCTTGGTAACAGTGGATGTTGCGGGAGCAGCCTTCCTGGCTGCAGCAGTTTTCTTCGGCGCGGCCTTCTTCGCAGCTACCTTCTTGACGGCAGGCTTGCGGGCAGCGGTCTTTTTGGCTGCAACCTTTTTCGGAGCAGCTTTCTTGGCGGCCTTCTTTTTGGTCGCAGTCTTCTTCTTGGCAGGAGCCTTCACAGCCTTGGCCACTTCAGCGACCTTGGCAGCAGGCTTCGGGTCCGCGGCGACAGCCTTTGCGACCGTGGCGGTTTCTACCTTCTTGGCAGCTGCTTCGGCGTAGGCCTTTTCAGCAGCAGCATCGATTTTGCTCGTGGCGTTGTCTGCCATGATGAATTCCTTGCTTCACATCAGTTCTATGTTGCAGTGCACAAAATAGACATTGCGACTGCGAAGTCAAGCAGTTTTTGTGCACTGCAACATAGATTGATCAAATGCACATTAGATCATTGTTTTTAATCAAGGAATTTGAAGGCCTCGGTGTTGAAAGCCCGGCCTATCGCGCTGCAACATAGCGGCCGGGGGCATCTTCGATCACCGGATCTGCCTTGGTCGCACCCGGATTGCGCTTCCCATTTGCTTTCACTGTGTCGCTGCTTTGCTGGCGGATCCAGTCGATCCAGTCCGGCCACCAGCTACCCGGATGCTCTTCGGCCCCTTCCCGAAACGCCTCGAGCGACTCAACGCCGGGATCATCGTTGAGCCAGTATTGGTACTTGCCGCTTTCGGGCGGATTGACCACGCCGGCAATATGGCCCGATCCGGCCAGCACGAATTTGAGGGGCCCGGTGAAATGGTCGCGGATCTTCCAGACGCTTTCGGCCGGGGCAATATGGTCTTCCTTGCCGGCCTGGACATACGTAGGGACGGAGACTTCGCCGAGGTCGATGGGCGTATTGTCCGCCGTCAATGCGCCCGGCTTCACTAGCAAGTTGTCGCGATAAAGCTGCTGCAAGTAATCCTTGTGCCACTTGGCAGGCAGATTGGTGACGTCGCCATTCCAATGCAGCAGGTCAAAGGCCGGGTAATCTTCGCCCAGCAGGTAGTTGTTGACGACATAGTTCCAGATCAGGTCGGTGCCGCGCAGCAGATTGAAGGCTGCCGCCATATAGCGACCGTCGAGATATCCTTCGCCCGACATCGCCTCGATCGCCTTGATCTGGTTGTCATCGATGAAGTGCAGCAACTCGCCTGCTTTCTCGAAATCCACCTGTGCGGTGAAGAATGTCGCACTCATTACCTTGCCCTGCTCCCCGCGCTTGGCAAGGATCGCCAGGGTGGCGGCGAGTGTGGTGCCGGCCACGCAATAGCCGATCGTATGGACGTCGGGCACTTTCAAACGCGAACGGATATGATCGATCGCCTCGATCTGGCTGCGAATGTAATCGTCCCAGACCACATTCTTCATTGAACTGTCGGCTGACTTCCAGCTGACCACGAACACGGTCAGCCCCTGCTCGACCGCCCAGCGGATGAAGCTCTTCTTTGGATTGAGGTCGAGGATATAGAACCGGTTAATCCACGGCGGGAAGATCACCAGCGGCACTTTCAGCACGTCGCCGGTCGAGGGCGCATACTGGATCAGCTGGTACATCTTGGTTTCATGGACGACCTTGCCGGGGGAAACGGCGATGTTCTCGCCCAGCTTGAAAGCGTCAGGATCGGTGTGAGTCAGCTGGCCGCGGCGCATATCGGTCAGCATATGCTCCATGCCCTTGACCAGATTGGCGCCCTTGGTCTCTATCGTCCGTTCCAGAACGATGGGATTGGTCGCCGCAAAGTTGGACGGGCTCAGTGCATCGACCACGGCCTTCACCGCGAACTGCAATTGCTCACGCTTTTCCGCGTCAACACCATCGAGGCTCTCGACCACCCCTTCCAGCTGTTCTGCCATCAGCAGATAGGTCTGGTGGATCAGCGCGAAGACCGGATTGTTCTGCCAGCGCTCGTCACGAAACCTCTTGTCCGATCGGGGCAGAGTGGCGCTGTCGGTCGCAGACAGGTCAAAGCCGGATCCGCCGAACTGGCCCAGCACGCCCTTCCACAGGTTCATCGCATCGCCCCAGAACTGCATCTGCGCCTCGGGCTTCACCATCGGCATCCGTTTGTGAAAGCTGTCGAGGAACGACATCCATTTGGCCGGATCGGGCAATTGCGAAGGGATCTTGGCTGCCTGCTCGGCCTGGAACTTCAGCCACATGGCCTGAAGTTTGGCACTATTTTGGGCCCATTCGCCCGCGTCGGCAACATTGGGAAGGACCGGCGGCGTGCCCGGCATCAATTGCCCGAATACTGCCTTGGAGGCTTCTTCCTGCAGCTCGAACAGTTTGGAAAACGCGCCGGTGGGGTCTTTGGGGTCGGTCATATCGGGTCCTCTAGCCCAGTTTCTGCGCTTAGTCGCGCACACCTGCAAGGCCTCCTTTGGTGGAATAGGCACGCATTCGATTGCGCGCCCGATTGCAGGGGCTAGAGCTTTGCGCCACTAAAGGAATGCTAGAGACCTTCAGACTTACAGGATTGTTACAAGTCAGGACGATATGGATACCGATTTCTACCGCATGAAGCGCCTGCCGCCATACGTGATCGCCGAAGTGAACGCGATGCGACATGCGGCGCGCCAGGCGGGTGAAGACATTATCGATCTGGGTATGGGCAATCCCGATCGTCCGCCTCCGCAGCATGTGATCGACAAATTATGCGAAGTGGCGATGAAGCCCGATGCGCATGGATATTCGCAATCGCGCGGCATTCCCGGCCTGCGCAAGGCCCAGGCCAATTATTACGGCAATCGATTCGGAGTGGACATCGACCCTGAAAGCGAGGTCGTCGTTACTCTTGGATCGAAAGAAGGACTGGCCAGCCTTGCCACTGCAATCACTGCGCCTGGTGACGTGATCCTGGCACCCAACCCATCCTATCCGATCCATACATTCGGCTTCATCCTGGCGGGCGCTACGATCCGGGCCGTGCCGACCACACCCGACGAAGCCTATTGGAAGGCGTTGGAAAGCGCGATGGCCTTCACTGTGCCGCGGCCCAGCGTGCTGGTGGTCAATTATCCGTCCAATCCGACCGCAGAAGTTGTCGACCTCGCATTCTATGAACGCCTGGTTGCTTGGGCGAAGGAGAACCAGGTCTGGATCCTGTCCGACCTTGCTTATTCCGAGCTGTATTTTGACGGCAATCCAACCCCGTCGATCTTGCAGGTGCCTGGTGCCAAGGATGTCGCGGTCGAGTTTACGACCTTGTCAAAAACCTACTCCATGGCCGGCTGGCGGATGGGTTTTGCAGTCGGCAACAAGCAGCTGATCGCGGCCATGACGCGGGTAAAAAGCTATATCGACTATGGTGCCTTCACCCCGATCCAGGCGGCTGCCTGCGCGGCCCTCAATGGTCCGCAAGATGTGGTTGAAGAGAACCGGCAGATTTATCACAAGCGGCGCGACGTGATGGTCGAAGCGTTTGCGCGGGCCGGCTGGGCTATCCCAGCGCCGCCGGCATCGATGTTTGCCTGGGCACCCGTCCCGCCTGAGCTCGCTCATCTGGGCAGCCTCGAATTCTCCAAGCAATTGCTGACCGAAGCCAAAGTCGCCGTGGCGCCCGGCGTGGGCTACGGTGAAGAGGGCGAGGGCTTTGTGAGAATAGCCATGGTCGAGAACGAGCAGAGGCTCCGACAGGCTGCCCGCAATATCAAACGCTACCTGTCATCGAACGGCGTGCAGCCCGAATCCACCTGAGCGCCGACGGGATCGAATCCGAATTCGAGGAGTCGGTTAGGTGATTCGATTGATGAATCGGATCGATTGCCCTAATCCTGTGGCCGCAACAGGAGCAGTTCGAACATGGAATCGCCCAAGTTCCGTTCTTTGACGGACAGGCAGAAAGACGTTTTGGTGCGGATTGACCGGCGCATGCCGATCAAGCTGGTCGCGGCCGAGCTGGAGGTATCCGAAAGCAGGATAAACCAGCATATTCGGGCACTTAAGGATATCTACGGTGTCGGAAACCTGAAGGATCTTTGCGAATCCTACAGGGCTGAAGTGCAGGATTCAGGCGAATCTGCACCCTACAGAAAAACTGCATCGACAAAGTCGCAGGTCCCGCAATCGGCAAAACAGGGCGAAACAGAAGACCGGGTCGCACCCGGGGAGTTCGTTTTAGCTGATGTGGCGCCACTTGCGATCGAGGCGCCATGGACGGTGAAAAGCGAGCCCCGGGTCGTCCCCGGGGTGCTCGACGGCGATCATGCTGTCCTCTATCGCCTTGCCGTCATCGTTGGTCTTGCCTTTGCGTTTATCGTGCTGGTTATTCTGGTGATGACGGCAGCACTCTCCATGAACGAGGCGACAGGCGGCAAGCAGATCCAACCCCCGCAAACGCAATCGGAGTCGGAAGTGAGCATTCCGGCTGTTTGATCGGAGTGCCGAGACTATGCCGACCCGTATCCAAGAAGACGCCCTACTTATCCGCAAGCACATCCGCGAAGCGGAAGCGGTAACTGACGAGGCGATGATCGCCTGCTCTAAGCTCAAGCAAGTGATCTTGCGGGCGCGCCAAAATCCGGAAGTCGGGGTCGATGCGGCACAGAAAGCCATGATCCGCCTTGCCCACGCCGAACAACAGGCACTGGAAATGTCGAGCAACCTGCTCAGGGTCCACGAAGAGCTGAACAAGGTCAGCCGGGAATATATGGGACCCGGCGATGGCGATGGCGAAACCTACATTTCCCCAAGCGCGATCGAAACCCATCAGGTAGCCAAGGTCGGCTGAGATGGGTGAGGGTGGCGAAGCGATGGTACAGATACTCGTCCATAATGAGGCGGAAATCCTCAATGTCGCTACCCTATTGCTGCTTCTTGCCGCTGTCTGGAAAGGTGGCGGCCCTGAACGGGCCTGTGCCGCGACACTGTTTGGCATGGTAGTCGTCGACCGCAGCTATCACGCGCTTTTCGGGCCTTCGCCGACATATGATCTGATCGATCCTTGGCATTTGTTGCTTGATACTGGCGGGCTGGTCGCGTTGGTTCTCATTGCCTTGAGAGCCAACCGGTTCTTCCCCATGATTCTGGCTGCAGCGCAGCTGGTGGCCTTTTCCGCTCACTTGGTCCGCATGACGGTGGAACCGGTCACCAGCCTCTCATACTATCTGCTCTACACTATGCCCTTCTGGTTCCAGCTTCTGGTTATGACGATTGGGATCGCGCGGCATGCATATCGGACGAGCCGGTTTGGGCCCTATCGGGATTGGCGCCCTCTGAACGGCGGGTCGGACCATGGGCTGGGGGCCGCCTGATGGGAGCCCACACGACCATCTTGCGGGACCATCTTCCGCCGCGCGGGCGAACTCCGACAGGAGGCGCAATCGCCGATCCGTCCAATCCGATTTTCCTGCGCTATCTCCATGGCCGGTTTGAAAACGCAGGAGAGGAGCGGTTGCATGTCGTCTATTGCGATCAATCGCAACGCTATCTCTACGACGAAACCCATGTCATTGGCGGTCCGCATTCATTGACCTTGCGTGCCAGGCCTCTGGTAGAGCGTGCGCTCGATGTGGGTGCGGCCGGCTTGATCATGGCGCATAATCATCTTTCGGGCGTGTGCCGCCCCAGCGAGCAGGACATCGTCGCGACGCGACGTTTACAGGAATTGGGAAGCGCGCTGGAGCTTAGACTGATCGATCACCTCATCTTCACCCGCCAACGGGTGTTCAGCATGATGGCGGGCGGCCTATTGTGACTGGCACAGGCGATGTGCTGCCTCGACAGATAGGCGTTGGCCCGCTGACCCTCGACCTCTTTCACCGGGATGCGCAAATCGGCACCCGCTGGCTTGGGCTTTTCCCGCGCGAATTTGCTCTTCTCTGGCGGCTTGCAGAATCGCCGGGCCAAAGGCTCGACCGGATGACCTTGCTGGCCGATGTCTGGCGGCTGGATCACGATCCGGAAACAAATCGGCTAGAAGTCCATGTGGCGCGATTGCGCGCCAAGCTGCACGACTACCGCCTCGCTGGCATCATTGTGACGGACCCTGCAGGCGGATACCGCCTTGAGTCCGAAGTGACCTGGCCCGGCCATTCGACTACATCCTTCCAAGATGAGGGGCTGGACAGCTATCTTCGCATCGGTAACGATCCGGCCAAAGCAGACTCAGGAGACGGAACAGATGACATTCCCCACCAGCGAGCGGGTATCAATCACCCTCGAAGATAATGGCGTTGCGCAGGTCCGGCTAACCCGGCCAGACAAGATGAACGCTCTGGATCCGGACATGTTCGACGCGATTATCGCTGCCGGCAAGGCGCTCCACGGGGCCAAAGGCGTGCGTGCGATCGTGTTGGCCGGGGAAGGGCCATCCTTCTGTGCCGGCCTGGATACGTCCAGCTTCGGCCGTGAGCCAGATCCGAACGAGCCTGGCCTGACCGACCGCGTGTTCGGCGATTCTAACAAGTTCCAGCAGGTTGCGACCCAATGGCGCAAGATGCCGGTGCCAGTCGTGGCGGCGATCCATGGCGTGTGCTTCGGTGGCGGCATGCAAATCGCCAGTGGTGCCGATATTCGCGTGGTGACCCCCGATGCACGCATGGCGATTATGGAACTGAAATGGGGCCTCGTCCCCGATATGGGCGGCTACCAATTGTGGCGCGGGCTGGTGCGTGATGATGTCCTGCGTGAACTCGTTTACACCAATCGCCAGTTCAGCGGTGAGGAGGCCAAGGAATATGGCCTCGCGACCCATGTCGAAGCTGACCCTCTGGCCAAGGCGACCGAGATCGCAAGCACTATTGCAGACCGCAACCCGCATGCGATCCAGGCGGCCAAACGACTGCACAATGCGATGCTGGACGTAACCGGCCAGGAAATGCTGGTGGAAGAAAGCGTCGAACAGGCGGCCATCATGCGCACCCCAAACCAGGTCGAGGCTGTGATGGCCGGTATGGCCAAAAGGGCAGCGAATTACGAAGAGGTGTGAGGGAAAACCAGCAAGCGGTCAGCCAAACACGGCGACCGCTTGCTGCCCCACCATCACCAATTCGCCCTGCGAGTTCCACAGACGCAATCGCTCGCTGGAATAGCCATGATCGGCATGGTCACTAGCGGTCTCGGCCAGCCACCAGCCATCGTCGGTTTCCGCGCGCGGCGTCAGCACATTGAAAGACCAGTTGATCGAACTGATCGGCCCTTGGCGTTGCATGGCGCGCATGGCGCCGGGCGGCAGCGTGTCTCCGAGCAAGACGAGCCGGGATGTGGGATCGAGCCCGGCTTCATCCTTCAGCCGGATCCAGCGCCGGACCACCGGGTCTCCGGCCCCTTGCATGTCTTGTGCACGGCGGATTTCGAAATTGCTGCGGATGAAGTTCGGGCCTTTGTCCGACATCGCCAGATCGTTCTCCTCGGGCGCGCCAGGCCACGGCTCGACTTTCGGGGCCGGGTGCAGGGCATTGGGCTCACGCTCGGTCCCGAACAGGAAGAAGGCTGTCAGGGCAACGCCGCCATCGACCAGCAACTCACTGCGGACCTGCGCCACATTGCGCCCCTGGCGCACCATTTCGACCCGGGTCTCGACCTGCGCTCCGACCGGCGCGACAAAGCCGACCTGGGCGCTGCGAAGCGGAGGCAGCTCGGGGAAGGCCCGGATGGCGGCGGTATAGGCGACCAGCGCGCTGGCCCCGCCATAAAGGGTACGGCCCTGGAGCCAGTCATCTGCGGGGAGGGTGACGGCACCGGACCGGGCCGTGATCGGAGCGAGCAAATCAGCAACAGACATGGGCACCGCTCTTAGCCGATAGATTGCAAAGCGCCACCCTTTCGCCGTCTCACCGCATCAGGCGCATTCTGCGATTGAATTGCAGGCACGGAATCGCTAGATGGCCGCTTCCGCTCGCTCAACACCACAGCGCGAGGGGACGAGGCCCGATGGCGGAGTGGTGACGCAGAGGACTGCAAATCCTTGCACGCCGGTTCGATTCCGGCTCGGGCCTCCATCTTCTCCTTGCGGGGAAGCCCAGGAATTCAGGGTGAACCAACCGTCCACCCGCGCGTGCCGCTTTAGCTCAGTTGGTAGAGCACATCATTCGTAATGATGGGGTCAGAGGTTCGAATCCTCTAAGCGGCACCACACTCTCGAAAGCATTTTTGCTGCAGCGCACAATAAACTCGCTTTCCCTGGCGAAACCGGCTAAGGGTCCCACATTCGCGCGCACCCGAGCGTCGCGCCGTCCCCGTTTTAGAGATGATTGCTCCCGGAATTGCGGGCCTTTTTCATCCGCACCGATTGTGAGCCCCGATGACTTTCCAGAATGTTCCGCCAGTGCTTGGCGATGCCCTTGCCGAGCGCGGCTATACCGAGTTGACCGCTGTCCAGTCCGCCGTGACAGAGCCGAAGGCGATGGGCCGTGACCTGATCGTTTCGGCCCAGACCGGGTCGGGCAAGACGGTCGCTTTCGGCCTGGCATTAGCTGACCTGTTGGTGACCGACCAGGGCCTGGCACGCTATGCCGATGCACCACAGGCGCTGGTGATTGCACCAACGCGTGAACTGGCCCTGCAGGTCAGCCGCGAATTGCGCTGGCTCTATGCCAAGGTGGGCATTTCGATTGCGACCTGTGTGGGCGGAATGGATGCTTCCAAGGAACGCCGCGCGCTGCGCTCGGCCCCGGGAATTGTTGTCGGCACTCCGGGCCGTCTGTGTGACCATTTGTCGCGCGGTGCGCTCGATCTGTCATGCCTGACCGGTATCGTCCTCGATGAAGCGGACGAAATGCTCGACATGGGCTTCCGCGAAGATCTCGAGACCCTGCTCGAAGCGGCGCCCGAAACGCGCCGTACCTTGTTGTTCTCTGCCACTATGCCACGCCCGATCGAGGCGATGGCCAAACGGTACCAGAACGATGCCCTGCGCCTGTCGTTGGCCGGGCAGGATCGTGGCCATGGTGACATCCAGTACCAGGCCGTGACTGTGCAACAGAACGAGATCGAACATGCGGTGGTCAACCTGCTGCGTTTTCATGAGGCGGAGACAGCAATCCTGTTCTGCGCGACGCGGGACAATGTCCGGCATCTACATGCCACGCTGCAGGAGCGCGGGTTTACTGCTGTCGCGCTGTCGGGTGAGCATTCGCAGACCGAGCGCAACCAGGCCCTGCAGGCCCTGCGTGACCGGCGCGTGCGCGTGTGCGTGGCGACCGACGTCGCCGCACGCGGTATCGACTTGCCGACGCTGACGCTGGTGATCCATGTCGAGATTCCGCAAAACGCCGAAGTGCTGCAGCACCGCTCTGGGCGGACTGGCCGCGCGGGCAAGAAGGGTACGGCCGTCATTGTCGTGCCGCATCGTCGCCGCAAACGGGTGGAATCGATGCTGCGCGGGGCCAAGGTCAAAGCCGACTGGATCGAAGCGCCAACGCCCGAGCAGATCCGCAAGAACGACCACGCGCGTCTGTTGGAGGCGCTGAAACAGCCGGTCGAGTTTGAAGACGAAGATCGTGCGCTGGCGCAAGAGCTGATGGCCGAGAAGTCGCCCGAGGACATTGCAGCCGCGCTGGTCCGTGCCCATCGCGCCAAGATGCCTGCCCCTGAAGAAGTCACGCCTGACACACCCGAAGCGCGCAAGGCTGCCCAGCAAAAGGGCCACCGCGCCGGGTTTGAAGACATCGTCTGGTTCCGGATGCCGATTGGTCGCCGTGACAATGCCGACCCCCGCTGGATCCTGCCGCTGATTTGCCGTCGCGGCGACATCACCAAGAACGAAATTGGTGCGATCCGGATCGGGCAGGGGGAAACCTACTTCCAGATCCCGCGTGGCTTGGCCGATCGTTTTGCCGATGCGGCTGAACGTACGGGCGCGCAGGCGACCGAGCGCGACGCCGTCCTGATCGAGCCTTCGGCTGAGGGCCCTCGTGAAGCAGCTCGTCAGAATCGCCGTGGTGGCAAACCGGGTACTGCACATGTGCGCCCACGCCATCCCGGCAATCGCGGGGCTGGCCCGGCACGCGGCCCTGAGCGGAGCTGGGGCAAGGATCGCCCTGCCCACAAGGGTGGCAAGCGGTTCGAGAAACGCGAAGACCGCAGCGACGCACCGAAAAGCAGGGGAACGGGCTTCAAGGGCAAACCGCAGAAATTCGGTGGAGCCTCAGACAAGGCTGCGCCTGGCAAGTTTGGCAGTGCGGCTGGCAAGCCAATGGGGAAGGGACCCAGCAAGGGACCGGGCAAGAACAAAGGTAAGCCCAAGCGCTTCACCAAGGCGCGGCAGGACTAGGACTGTGAAACCGGCCCTGCGGCCAGCCTAGCTTTTGAGGCTGACCTTCAGGTCCGGCACCGGCATATCGAACATGCCGGTGACTTGGTGCGGGATATAGGGCGCTTCGAGCGCGCTGATTTCCTCCGCGGTCAGTTCCACTTCGAGAGCTGCCACCGCATCCTCGATATGCTTCTGCTTGGTTGCCCCGATGATCGGGCTTGTGACTTCCGGCTTGTGCAGGACCCAGGCCAGCGCAATCTGGGCCATCGGCACACCGCGTGCAGCGGCGATTTGTTCCACGGCATCGATCACTTTCCGGTCTGCCTCAGCTGTGCGATCATAGAGCACGCTTTGAAGGCGGTCGGTTTCGGACCGGGTTGTGCTTTCGGCGTCAGCAGGGCGCGCCAATTTGCCGCGCGCCAGCGGGCTCCACGGCATCACGGCGACCCCAGCATCGGCGCACAGGGGCAGCATCTCGCGCTCTTCCTCGCGGTAGAGCAGATTGACGTAATTCTGCATCGAGATGAACTTCTTGAGCCCCGCCTGATCGGCCAAATGCAGCAGCTTCTGGAACTGCCACGCATACATGCTGGAGGCCCCGAGATATCGCACCTTGCCGCTGCGCACGATGGCATCGAGCGTCTCGACGATTTCCTCCATCGGCGTGCGCGGGTCGAGCCGGTGGATTTGGTACAGGTCGATATAGTCAGTGCCGAGGCGACGCAGGCTATCATCGACAGCATGCATCAGCGCTTTGGCGGATAGGCCGCCAGTATTGGGGGCCTGTCGCCAGCGGAAGAACCCTTTGGTCGCGATGACGATTTCGTCGCGCCGGGCCATTTCGTTCAGCAGCTTGCCGGTAATCTCTTCGCTGGTACCGCCTGAATAGGCATTTGCGGTATCAAAGAAATTGATCCCGGCTTCCAGCGCCTGCCGGAAAAACGGTCGCGAGGCTTCCTCCCCCATCGTCCAGTCGTGCCCTTCCGCAGCAGCATCGCCGAAGCTCATACAGCCGAGGCATAAGCGTGAAACGGTGAGGCCGGTGCGGCCGAACTGGGTGTATTGCATCGCGAAAAGCTCCTCTTCGGGGCGCAACACGTAACATTGGTTCGATTACAGCGCGAGCCGTGAAACCAACTTGCACATATAAAAATATCTTTATATGCCCTGCGAATGCGCATCGAGGGCATCATCCGGGCTTTGGCAGACCCGACCCGTTTGCGGGTCATGCGGTTACTCGCCAGCATGGAACTGGCAGTGGGTGAGCTCGCGCAGGTGCTGGGGCAAAGCCAGCCACGCGTATCGCGGCATCTGGCCATTTTGTGCGATGCCGGCCTGGCCGAACGGCGGCGCGAAGGCAGTTGGGTCTTCTTGCGCTCGACTGCCGGCAATAGCGGGGCCAGCCCGATTGGTGAGGCCGCAGCACATTTGCTGGCCATTGCAGAGAGCGAGGATCCGGAATTTGCGCAGCTTTGTGCGGATGACCGGCGCCAATTGAATGCGATCCGCACCGCGCGCGAAAACGGGGCGGCTGAGTGGTTTGCCCGTCATGCCGAAGAATGGGACGAGCTGCGCAAGCTGCACAGCCCCGATGACGCCGTTGAAGCCGCCTTGAGCCGGGCGTTCGGCACAGAGCCATTGGGGCATCTGCTCGATATCGGAACGGGCACTGGCCGGATGGCGGAATTGTTCGCCGAGGGTGCCGACCATATCGTTGCGCTCGACAAGAATCTGGAGATGCTGCGTGTCGCGCGGGCCAAACTCCAGCATCTGCCGGCTGAACGGATCGAGCTGGTCCAGGGCGATTTTGCCGCTTTGCCATTTGGCGATGGCCGCTTCGATACCGTGCTCCTTCACCAGGTGCTGCACTTCGCGCTCGATCCGGCACGGGCCGTCGCCGAAGCGGCACGGGTGCTGAAACCGGGGGGCCGTATCGCAATCGTCGATTTTGCCGCGCATACGCATGAGGAACTGCGTGACCGGTTCCAGCACACCAGGCTGGGCTATTCCGACACCCAGATGCAGGGTTTGCTGGAAGAGGCTGGCTTTACCCCGGCCAAGCCAATCGCGCTTGAAGGTGGCGAGCTGGTCGTGAAGGTCTGGCTGGGCCACCGCAGCCCCGCAATCGAATCCACATCCCCTGCACGAGAGACCGCCTGATGGTTCCCCCGCTTGATCCCCAGCATGAAGAGCTAACCGCGCATGACACGCCGCTCTTTTCCGGTCTGCCAGGCGATATCGCCGTGAGCTTCGAATTCTTCCCGCCCAAGAGCGAGACAATGGAAGCGAAATTGTGGGATGCCGTGCAGGAGCTGAAACCGCTCGATCCCAGCTTTGTGTCGGTAACCTATGGAGCAGGCGGCTCGACGCGCGAGCGGACCCATAAGACAGTGGCCCGGATCATTTCCGAGGCGCAGATCCCGGCGGCGGCGCATTTGACCTGCGTCGATGCCAGCAAGGCCGACACGCAGGCGATTGCCGAGCAGTACTGGGAAGCAGGGGTGCGTCACATTGTCGCGTTGCGCGGTGATGCAGGCGAACCAGGCGCAGCCTTCACTCCGCATCCGCAAGGCTACGCCAATGCCGCCGAACTGGTTGCGGGCCTGAAGGAGGTGGCGGATTTCGAAATCTCGGTCGCAGCCTATCCCGAGACCCATCCCGACGCTGACTGCCCGCAGGCCGATCTCGACAATCTGAAGCGCAAGATTGATGCCGGCGCGTCCCGCGCCATCACTCAGTTCTTTTTCTCGGCAGAGACTTTCTTCGATTTCCGCGAGGCGGTGGCTGCGCATGGAATCGATGCGCCGGTCGTACCCGGCATTCTGCCAGTCACCAATGTTGCTCAGGCGCGCAAATTTGCCGGACAATGCGGCGCGCTGATCCCGGAATGGATGGACGGATTGTTCGAAGGGCTCGATGAACGTCCTGCGTCGCGGCAGCTCGTTGCAGCCACCGTGGCCGCCGAATTGTGCCGCAGGCTCTATGCGGGCGGCGTGCGTGATTTTCATTTCTACACTCTCAACCGGGCCGACCTTGCCTATGCGATCTGCCACATGTTGGGTCGTCGCCCGAAAGGGATCGCAGCATGAGCGCGCGCGAGGCATTGCAGGCTGCTGCGGCAAAGTCTGTCCTGATCAAGGATGGCCCTTATGGTACCGAAATCCAGCGCGCCAAGTTGAGTGACGCGGATTACGCGGGGGAGACTGGGCTGACGCAGGACCAGAAAGGCAATAATGATCTGGTCAATCTGAGCCAACCAAACGTTATCCGCGCCATCTGCGATAGCTATATTGCCGCAGGCGCGACGCTGCTGGCGACCAACACTTTCAATGCCAACCGGATCAGCCAGGCCGATTACGGGGCCGAGGCACTGGTACATGACATCAATGCCAGTGCAGCCCGGATCATCCGGCAAGCCTGCGATGATGCCACGGCCAAAGACGGCATCCCGCGTTTCGTTTGTGGTGCGATGGGGCCGACCAACAAGACCCTATCGCTCAGCCCTGATGTCGAAGACCCCGGCTTTCGCGAAGTGACCTTCGATGAAGTGAAAGATGTCTACCGCGAGCAGGCCGCTGCGCTGGTGGAAGGCGGCGCGGATTTCATTCTCGTCGAAACGGTGTTTGACACGCTCAATTGCAAGGCCGCGATCATGGCGGTGAAGGAATTGGAGGCGGAACAGGGCCGCGATATTCCGCTGATGATCTCGCTGACGCTCACCGATCTTTCGGGCCGCAACCTGTCTGGCCACACGGTGGAGGCATTCTGGTATGCTGTGCGCCATGCCAAACCGGTGACCATCGGCCTCAATTGCAGTTTCGGTGCCGACCAGTTGCGCCCGCATGTTCAATTGCTGTCGGGCATCGCCGATACGTTGCTGATGGCCTACCCCAATGCGGGCTTGCCCAATGATTTGGGCGAGTATGACGAAGAGCCGGAAACGACCGCAGCGTTGGTCAGATTGTGGGCCGAGAGCGGGCGGGTGAATATTCTGGGCGGCTGCTGCGGCTCTACCCCCGATCACATCGCTGCCATAGGCAAAGCGGTTGACGGACTGACCCCCCGCATTCCTCCTCAGCAAGCCACCGAAATGCGGCTGGCGGGCCTTGAACCCTTCACGATTGCGGCCTGATGTCTGACACCTCTACTGCCCTTTTCGTCAATATCGGCGAACGCACTAATGTGACCGGCTCGGCCCGGTTCAAGAAGCTGATCATGGCGGATGATTATGCCGCTGCAGTCGAGGTCGCGCGTCAGCAAGTCGAAAACGGCGCGCAGTTGATCGACGTCAACATGGACGAGGGGCTGCTCGATGCCGAGCATGCCATGACAACCTTCCTCAAGCTGATTGCTGCCGAGCCCGATATCGCGCGCGTGCCGGTGATGGTCGACAGTTCGAAGTGGGATGTGATCGAGGCCGGGATCAAATGTGTCTCGGGCAAACCGATCGTCAATTCGATCAGCATGAAGGAAGGTGAAGAGCCGTTCCTGGAGCAGGCGCGCAAATGCATGGCCTATGGCGCTGCAGTGGTGGTGATGGCGTTCGACGAAACCGGCCAGGCGGACACCAGGGATCGCAAGGTCCAGATTTGTCGCCGCGCTTACGATCTGCTGACCGGGATCGGCTTCCCGCCCGAAGACATTATTTTCGATCCCAACATCTTCGCCGTCGCGACAGGGATCGAGGAACATGACCGCTATGGCCTCGATTTCATTGAGGCGGTAGCCGAGATCAAGGCGACATGCCCGCACGCCAAGACCAGCGGCGGATTGTCCAACCTCTCTTTCAGTTTTCGCGGCAACGAGACCGTGCGCCGCGCGATGCATTCGGTTTTCCTCTATCACGCGATTCCGGCCGGGCTCGATATGGCGATCGTCAATGCGGGGCAGCTGGATGTCTATGACACGATTGACCCCAAGTTGCGCGATGCGTGCGAGGATGTCGTGCTTATGCGCCGCGCCGATGCGACCGAGCGGCTGATCGCGCTGGCAGAGAGCTTCAAGGGCAAGACCAAGGAAGCCGAGAAGCAGGCCGCCGAATGGCGCGGCTGGGCGGTCGAAAAACGGCTCGAACACGCCTTGGTCAAAGGTATCGACGCGCATGTCGTCGACGACACCGAAGAAATGCGCGCCGCCACGGCCAAAGCTGGCGGTCGCCCGATCGAAGTGATCGAAGGCCCGCTGATGGATGGCATGAACGTGGTCGGCGACTTGTTCGGCAGCGGCAAGATGTTCCTGCCCCAGGTGGTGAAATCGGCTCGCGTGATGAAGAAGGCTGTCGCCCATTTGATCCCCTTCATCGAGGACGAGAAGGAGGAAGGTGCCAAGGCCAAGGGCAAGATCGTGATGGCGACCGTGAAGGGCGATGTGCACGATATCGGCAAGAACATTGTCGGCGTGGTGTTGCAGTGCAATGGCTACGAAGTGATCGATCTGGGCGTGATGGTGCCGTGGTCCGAAATCCTGAAGACCGCGAATGACAACGATGCCGACATTATTGGCTTGTCCGGCCTGATCACGCCTTCACTCGACGAGATGGTGACCGTGGCCGAAGAAATGCAGGGTGCAGAGATGACCTTGCCGCTGCTGATCGGCGGAGCGACGACCAGCAAGGTGCATACGGCCTTACGGATCGATCCCGCCTATGACGGGCCCGTGATCCATGTGCTCGATGCCAGCCGGGCCGTGGGTGTGGCTAGCAAGCTGTTATCAGACACCCAAAAGGATGAATTCGTCGACACCACTGCGGGCGAATACAAGAAGGTGCGCGATGTCCGCGCGGGCAAAGGGCAGAGCGCGCTGCTGAGCCTCGAAGAAGCCCGCGCGAACTATTACGACGCCTATCTCAGCGACAAGCCCGCGCCGCCTTTGCAGCCCGGTGTCCATACATTCGATGACTGGTCGCTGGCCGATTTGCGCGAGACGATCGACTGGACGCCGTTCTTCCGTGCCTGGGAATTGCACGGCACTTATCCGGCCATCCTGCAAGATGATGTGGTCGGTGAAAGCGCCCGCAGCCTGTGGGATGATGCGCAAGCGATGCTGGACCGGATCGTCGACGAGAAATGGCTGACGGCGCGCGGTGTGTGCGGGTTCTGGCCGTGCGCACGCGACGGCGATGATGTGACCATCCACCGCGTCAATCGGGAAGAGCATGTTACGCTGCCTTTTCTGCGCCAGCAGGTGAAAAAGAGCCGTGACCGGGCCAATATGTGCCTGGCCGATTTCATCGATCCCGCAGGCGACTGGATTGGCGGTTTTGCCGTGGGCATTCACGGAATCGAGCCGCATCTTGCGCGCTTCCAGGACGACAAGGATGACTATTCCGACATCCTGCTCAAAGCGCTTGCCGATCGCTTTGCCGAAGCCTTTGCCGAACGTCTGCACCAACATGTCCGGACCGATCTCTGGGGTTATGCTCCTGGTGAGCAACTGACCAATGAAGCGCTGATCAAGGAGCAGTATCGCGGGATCCGTCCTGCGCCCGGCTATCCGGCTTGCCCCGATCATTCCCTCAAGCCGATCCTGTTCGACCTGCTGGATGCCGAACAGAATACGGGGCTGAGCCTGACGGAAAACTTCGCCATGTGGCCGACTGCGGCTGTCAGCGGGTTCTATTTCGGCCACCCGGAGGCCGCCTATTTCGGTGTGGCGCGGATCGGGCGTGACCAGCTCGAGGATTATGCCAAGCGGCGCGGGGTCGATCTGGC
Organism: Parerythrobacter jejuensis; assembly: GCF_039536765.1. Lineage (NCBI taxonomy): Bacteria > Pseudomonadati > Pseudomonadota > Alphaproteobacteria > Sphingomonadales > Erythrobacteraceae > Parerythrobacter > Parerythrobacter jejuensis. Next base: position 1,337,866 of record NZ_BAAAZF010000001.1, on the reverse strand, counting down.
AACAGCAGAACGCTGGCTGCGGCCCAATCTCGATTGATGGCAGGGCACGACGCGCAGCCCGGGCGACTGCCCGAAATTGCCTTGCTGGAAGAGTTTCGCGCGTCGCTCGTTGATAACGGGCCTGCCTTGGGCGAAATGCAAGTTCGATTGCTGCTCGACACGCTGGGCCTGGGCAACAAGCAGGCGTTCGAATTCCTGAGCAGCCAACGCCCCGATAGGGCAACCTTCCTTGACTGGGTATTCTCGATAGCGGGCACACCCGACCCGGTCTTGCTGGCGCGATATCATGCCATTGCTCGTGGCGACCCTCTGCCGGCCCAAGCAGAGTCATTCTTGCATGAGATTGAAGCCATGCCGGATGTCCTCGATACCTCCCAGCTATCCCATTGGGATAGCGAGGGATATGTGGTCTTGCCGGAAGCGATTTCAGCGCAAGAAGCGGGCCAGGCGTCAGCCGCTTTGTGGGAAGCCATCAATGCGTCTCCTGATGATCCTGCGAGCTGGTATCGTGCCCACACACAGGGCATCATGGTCCCACTCTACCAGCATCGCGCACTGGATGCGGCGCGCCAGTCCAGGCGGATTCACAAGGCCTTTGCGCAATTGTGGGGAGATGCCGATCTGTGGGTCACGACTGACCAGGCCGGTTTCAATCCGCCTGAAGACGAAGGGTATGCCTTCAATGGGTCGCCAATGCACTGGGATGTCAGCCTTGTAACCCCAATCCCCTTTGCGACACAGGCGGTTCTTTATCTGACCGATACAGCGCATGATCAGGGGGCCTTCCAATGTGTGCCGGGGTTTCACAAGCGCATCGAAACATGGCTGGACGATCCAGCAAATACCGATCCGCGCGCCGCGGACTGGTCTGATCAGGCCCGCACCGTGCCGGGCCAGGCCGGGGATATGGTGATCTGGCGGCAGGATTTGCCGCACGGTGCGAGCCCCAACAGGTCCGCACAGCCGCGGTTGGTCCAATACCTCAATTACTATTCACCGAGCCTGCATGTGCAGAAAGACTGGCGGTAGGTTTTCCGCACCTGCCGGAGGACAGATTCCGAAGCCCAGCGGCTGCGACAATTTGTGACACTCCGATACTGTGCGCGCCGGCAATCGGGGGTTACGCCTTGTCTTCACTATGAGATTTCAAGCGATCTTTCCCACGGTGCTCGCCCCGATCGCACTGATTGCGAGCGGTTGCGGCGGCGATGATTCTCCGGCACCTCCACCTGTTCAGGGGCCGACCCCCAATCCGTCCCCGACGCCCACGCCCACACCAACGCCCACCACCAGCGTGCGTTTCGAGCCGGTCATCGGTGCGATCGAGGCCTATCAGGATAATGATTTCGCGGTGCTGGTCGGAGACGGGAGTGGGACAATCTTCACCTACACCAAGGGCGTATTCCAGCTCGATCAGCAGCGCGCCATTGCGTCTGCCAGCAAATGGCTGACAGCGACAACGATCATGCGTCTGGTGGATCAGGGCCTTCTATCTTTGGCCGATAATCCCCAGACCTATCTGACATACTGGACCAGCGATGCGATGGATGATCGTTCCAGGGTTACCCTCGAACAATTGTTGTCTTTCACCAGCGGGTTCAATGCCCGCCCCGGCAGTCTGGGCTGCGTGAATACCGGAGCATCGGCGCTGCAAAACTGCGTGCGTTCGATTTATGACGATGGGCTGGATGCTGTGCCAGGGGACACCTATTCTTACGGACCCGAGCATATGCAAATTGCAGCGGCGATGGCAGAAGTGGCGACGGGCAAGGCCTATGGCGATATCTTCGTGGAGCAAATTTCCATTCCGCTCGGGCTCAGCAATGCGTCACGGTTCGTCTCGCCCAGCCTGACCAATCCGCTCGCCTCTGGCGGTGCGGCCTCCACTGCTGAAGACTACGCGCTGTTTCTTACCAAACTGCTCGCCGATGAAATCGTGGCCGACCGCGCGACCCTTTTGGCTGACCGGACCAATTCCGTGGCAATTGAATTTCGCCCGCAAGGCGCATCGGAATTTGGCGATTGGCACTATGCACTGGGTGCTTTTGTTGAGTGCGACAATCCCAGTTTCGATGCCGATTGCGCAGATGATCGCATCTATTCCAGTCCCGGCTCCTTCGGATGGACCCCGTGGATCGATTTGGAGAATGGCTATTGGGGCCTGATCGCGCGCCGCGGAGAGCGGAATACTGCACGGGTGGCAGTGGAACTGGAGCAGCAATTGCAGCCCCTGATCGTGGCGGCGCTGGCCAATTAGTTGCGCAAAACCGCATGTGACCGAATTCTTCACCACCCAAGACCTTAGTCGTGATTGACCCCACAAACTGTTTCGCGCATTCGGAGAATGTCTTTCGGCAGGAGTGATTCTGCCGGGCGGACAAGCGGGAGAGATCGCGGGTCATCGGGCCTGCGGCGCCGAAGGAGCAACCGCCCCGGAAACTCTCAGGCCACCGGACCGCTTGCCTGGCTGACACTCTGGAAAGCGCGCTTGGGGCAGCCCGGCGCCACCGAAGGGGTAAGCCTGCCCATTTGCAGGCCAAGCTCTCAGGTTTCCTGACAGAGGGGGCGTGTGGACAGAGCTTCGTGGCGAAGCGCTGCACGCCTGTCAGGATGGACGGTATGAGCGAAGAAACACCCGAAGTAGACGAACTGGGCACGCTGCCCCTGGATGCCTGGCATCGTACGCAGGGCGGGCGGATGGTCCCGTTTGCGGGCTATGAAATGCCGATCCAGTATGAAGGGATCGTGGCCGAGCACGAGTGGACGCGAACCTCTGCCAGCCTGTTCGATGTCAGCCATATGGGCCAGCTTTCCGTCAGCGGTGATGGGGCCGCGCATGAGCTGGAAAAGCTGCTGCCTGGCGCGATCGAGAGCCTTAAGCCGGGCAAGATGCGTTATTCACTGCTGCTGACCGAAGCCGGCGGGATCATTGATGATTTGATGGTCACCAATGCCGGCCCGCATATCGCGCTGGTCGTCAATGGTGCCTGCAAGTGGGACGATATTGCCCATTTGCGCGAGCATTTGCCCGATGCGATCACATTGAACCACTATGATGATCAGGCCTTGTTGGCATTGCAGGGGCCGAAGGCGGGTGAAGTGCTGGAAGCGTTGGTCCCCGGCACCGGCGAACTGACCTTTATGAATGCCGCCTTTTTCGACTGGGACGGCGTTCCATTGTGGGTCAGTCGCGCGGGCTACACAGGCGAAGATGGCTTCGAGATTTCAGTTCACGCGGCGCAGGTCGAAAAGCTCGCCGATGCGCTGGTCGCCGATGACAGGGTGAAGCCAGCCGGGCTTGGCGCACGTGACAGCCTGCGGCTGGAAGCCGGGCTTCCGCTTTATGGCCACGATCTCGACCAGAATATCGATCCTGTCAGTGCCGACTTGAGTTTTGCGCTTACTAAGAAACGCCGCGAGCTCGGCGGCTATATGGGCCATGGCGCGGTTGCAGCGCGGCTCGCTGATGGCGGCACGATCCGTCGGGTCGGGCTCAAGATCGAAGGCCGCATGCCAGCCCGCGAAGGCGCGCTCGTCTTTGCTGGCGATACCGAGATCGGGCGCCTGACCAGCGGCGGATTTTCCCCCACGCTCGGCTATCCGATTGCCATGGCCTATGTCGCCGTGGAACATGCCGCCGAAGGCACCACCATGGAAATTGAAGTTCGCAAGAAGCGTCTGCCGGCCACTGTCGTGCCGATGCCGTTCGTACCCCACCGCTACTATCGAGGGAAATAGAGAGCATGGCCCGTTACTTTACCGATGAACATGAATGGATCGACCTGGAAGGTGATCTCGCCACTGTCGGGATCACCGATTACGCTCAGGAACAGCTGGGCGATATCGTCTTTGTCGAACTGCCCGAAGTGGGCTCCAACGTGGACAAGGGTGGCGAAGCAGCCGTGGTCGAAAGTGTGAAGGCGGCCAGCGATGTCTACGCCCCGATTACCGGCGAAGTAATGGAAGCCAATGCGGCTCTGGAAGAAGATCCCGCGCTAGTGAACACCTCGCCCGAAGAAGAAGGCTGGTTCTTCCGCATGACAGTCGGCGACAAGACCGAACTTGAAGGGCTGATGGACGCCAAAGCCTACAAGGCGTTCTGCGACGAGCTTTAACACCGTCTGACCTCCACGACATACGGGAGGCATGGAAAGAGACTGCAATGCGTTACCTACCCCTGACCGATACCGATCGCGGCGACATGCTGGCCAAAATCGGTGCGTCCTCGATCGATGATCTTTTCGTCGATGTGCCGCAAGAGGCGCGGCTGGACGGCCCCATCCACGGCTTGCCGATGCATGCCAGCGAGATGGCGGTGGAGGCGCATATGCGCCGCCGGTCGAAGAAAAACCTGGCCGCAGCAGATGCGCCGTTTTTCCTGGGGGCTGGGGCCTATCGCCACCATGTGCCGGCGTCGGTTGATCACATCATCCAGCGCGGTGAATTCCTGACCGCCTATACGCCCTACCAGCCCGAAATTGCGCAGGGCACGCTGCAGATGCTGTTTGAATTCCAGACGCAAGTAGCGCGGCTCTATGGCTGCGAGGTCGCCAATGCGTCGATGTATGATGGCTCCACCGCGTGTTGGGAAGCAATCCTGATGGCGGGGCGGGTCAAGAAGCGGAACAAGGCGGTCCTCTCGGGCGCGCTGCATCCGCATTACACCGAAGTCGCCAAGACCATGGCCAAATTCATCGGCTACGAGATTGCCGATGCGCAGCCGTCGATCCAGCCGCAGCCGGACAATTCCGGCCTGATTGCGCGGATCGATGACGAAACGAGCTGCGTAGTGGTGCAATATCCCGACATTCTAGGGCGCATCCCGGATCTGGCTGAAATCGCCGAGGCAGCCCATGCCAAGGGCGCCTTGCTGATCGCCGTGAACACCGAACCGGTGGCCTTGGGTGCGATCAAGTCACCGGGTGAGCTGGGCGCGGATATTGTCGTGGGTGAAGGCCAGTCCATCGGTGTCGGCCTGCAATTTGGCGGGCCCTATCTGGGCCTGTTCGCGGTCCGCGACAAGAAACTGGTGCGCCAGATGCCGGGCAGGTTGTGCGGTGAAACCGTCGATGCGGAGGGGAAGCGCGGCTTTGTGCTGACGCTGTCGACGCGCGAGCAGCATATCCGGCGCGAAAAGGCGACGTCGAACATCTGCACCAATAGCGGCCTGTGCGCCTTGGCCTTCAGCGTCCATATGTCGCTGCTGGGCGAAAAGGGCCTGCGGCAATTGGCGGCAGAGAACCATCGGCTTGCGTGTCTGACCGCTGACCGGTTGGCCCAAGTGCCGGGCGTCACAGTACTCAACGACAACTTCTTTAATGAATTCGCTGTGACGCTGGGCCAGGATGCGCGGCAGGTGGTGCGCGATCTGGCAGCCAAGGGCGTGCTCGCAGGCGTTTCGCTTGGCCGTCTCTATCCCGATGTCGATAGCCTGTCTGACGCATTGGTTGTGGCTACCACAGAGACAACTAGTGAAGAGGATATCGAAGCCCTCGGCGCTGCCCTAGAGGAGGCGCTGTCATGAACGCTCCGAACAAATCCGGCTGGAAACCCGAAATGGCGGCAACCAGCGAAGACGGTCTGCACAACGGCCCGGCCACCACCACCGGCAATCGCGCCCTGATGCTGGAAGAACCGCTCTTGTTCGAGATTGGCCATGCGGACGAGACCGGGGTCGACTTGCCCGAGCCTGCGGCCGACGCGGCCAACCGTCTCGGCGGGTTTGACCGTGACACCAGTATCGGCCTGAAGGGGCTGCATGAGCCGGAGGCCGTGCGCCATTACACCCGCCTCAGCCGCCAGAACTACGGCATCGATCTGGGCCTGTTCCCGCTCGGCAGCTGCACGATGAAGCACAACCCGCGGCTGAACGAGAAGGTCGCGCGGATGCCCGGCTTTGCTGACCTGCACCCGATGGCTCCGCAAAGCACGGCGCAAGGCGCATTGCAGGTGATCCACGAATTGGGCGAATGGCTCAAGACGCTCACCGGGATGCCCGGTGTCGCGATGAGCCCCAAGGCCGGCGCGCATGGGGAACTGTGCGGCATCCTGGCCATTCGTGCCGCGTTGGAAGCGCGCGGCGATGCGCGCAAGGTCGTGCTGTGCCCGGAAAGCGCGCATGGGACCAATCCGGCCACCGCCGCCTTTGCCGGCTACGAAGTGGAAGACATCCCGGCGACCGACGAGGGGCGGGTGGATTTCGAAGCGCTCAAGGCGCGTCTGGGCCCTGACATTGCGGCGGTGATGATCACCAATCCCAACACATGCGGCCTGTTTGAACGTGACTTCAAGAAGATCGCCGATGCGGTGCATGAGGCCGGTGGCTTCGTCTATTGCGACGGGGCCAATTTCAACGCGATTGTCGGCCGGGTGCGCCCGGGTGATCTGGGCGTCGATGCCATGCATATCAACTTGCACAAGACCTTCTCCACCCCGCATGGAGGCGGTGGCCCGGGCAGTGGCCCGGTGGTCTTTTCCGATGCGCTGGCCCCGTTCGCGCCGCTCCCCTTCGTCAAACAAGAGGATGATGGCACCTACTATCTGGTCGAGGAAGAAAGCCGCGAACATCGCGGGCCAAGCTTTGGCCGGATGACAGCGTTTCACGGCCAGATGGGCATGTTCACCCGCGCGCTCACCTATATGCTCAGCCACGGGGCAGATGGGCTCAAACAGGTATCGGAAGATGCGGTTCTCAATGCCAATTACGTGCTGCGGAGCCTCGAAGACCTGCTGCATGCGCCCTATGCCGATAGCGGGCCCTGCATGCACGAGGCACTGTTCGGGGATGCCGGATTCGAAAACGGTCTTTCAACGCTCGACCTGGCCAAGGGACTGATTGACGAAGGCTATCACCCGATGACGGTCTATTTCCCGTTGGTCGTGCACGGAGCGATGCTGGTCGAACCAACCGAGACCGAGAGCAAGGCCGCGCTGGATCAGTTCATCACTGCCTTCCGGTCGGTGGCCGAGCGCGCCAAGGCGGGTGATGAAGGGCTGAAACAGGCGCCCTATTACGCGCCGCGCCGCCGCCTTGACGAGACTTTGGCCGCGCGCAAGCCGGTATTGGCGTGGACGGAGCCGGACAGGGACTAGAGCCGAGAGCGGCCCGCTATTCGGCGGGCCGTTTCTCCGCTTCCTCTTCTTCATTGTCGAGTTCGATGCGGATGCCTTGTTGGCTGAGGATCGCGACCCAATAGCCGATCACGGCGAGCGAGCTCGCGCCCAGCATGCACAAGGCCGCGCCCTTCAGGCCTTGCCAGCCCATCGCGACATCGAGACAGGCGAATGCAATCGCCATTGGCACGGCGCGCACCAGAAAGGCGGTGCCCGCGCGCCCGGCACTGACGAGCAGCGATTCCAGGCTCGCCCCGACCAGCTCTACTGCGCCGCCGATGGCAAGAATGACCATCGCCCAATAGACGACGCGGAATTCCTGCCCGGCAATCAGCACCAGCGCCTCGCGCCCTGCGAATAGCGCCACCAGCACGGCCAAGGCACCGCCCACCAGCGCCATATTGGCCATGCGCCGGGCGATATCGGCGGCGCGTTCCTTGGCATGGACAAGCTCGGGGAAGATTGCCTTGGACACTGTCTGGGCGAGCTGCACCAGCGCCTGCCCCAATTGGCTGGCGACGCGGAAGCCACCGGCAAATGCTTCGCCGCCGACAGCCCCGACCAGCAGGATCATCACTTGCTTGCCTGCAACTTGCAGGCTGCCAAGCGCATTGGTCGACAAGACGAAACGCCATGCGCCTGGATGGGCCCGGGGGATCGCTGTCAGGCTCACTTCACGCAGGTCGAGCCTTTCCTTTTGAAGCGCAGCAAACCACAGCGCTGCAGCGACTGCGACCTCAGCCGCGGCCCAGGCGAGGATAAAGCCTGCGACTGTGGGCATGAACACCACGGCCAGGCCTGCGCCGATTGCGCGGATAGCGGGTTGCACGGCTTCAGCCGCTGTCGCCCGGGCATATTCGAACCGCAGTCGCAGCAAACCTGTTGGCGTCGACCGGATCGAAAGCAGCGAGACGATGCAGTAGCCAAAGGCGACCCACAGCAATTCGTCCGGCAGTGGCAGCCACAGCTGTGCGGTTGCCACCAGGATTGCCGAAATGAGCGTACCGACAATTGCCGAAATGATATCGAGGCCCACGGCAAATCCTGCAGCCCGTGCGGCGCCGTCTTCACCTGCGCCCCAGCGGACCACGAATTGCCAGGTCTGGAAATTGACCAGACCGGTCACGGTCTGCCCCAGGGCAACGATAATGGCGAAATAGCCGAACCCGTCGAGGCCCAGCGTCCGGGTGGCGAGCGCCAGATAGACCAGGCTCAGGACAGCGTTGAAGCCCCGTCCACCGAGCAACCAGCCCATATTCCGGAAAATCCGCCGCATGGCAGCGCGTTCTTAGAGCGAAGCTGCGTCGCGCTTGGCGAGCAGTTTTTCGGACACTTCATACGTCCGTTCATTATCGACATCGATGGCATATTCGCCGTTGGACATGGTGATGCCATGGATCGAATAGCCAAACCGCTTCGATACCTTTGCGAAAATCGCGTCGCGGTCACCAATCCCGAAATAGAACCGGGCCAGATTGATCAGGCCGAATGCCTTGGCGATGCGGCTGGGGAATTTCACAAACTGCCCGCCATTGCGGAAGATTTCGGCTGCATCGAGCGCGCCCGCATTGCCGATCCAGTACATGTTGCAGTTGGAAAAACCGCCATCCTTGAATTCGTAAAACTTCGCCTGGCCGCGCGGATCGGCGGCCTGCACATCTTCCTTGCGGGCGAGGGCCGCTGCGGCGTCGGCCTTGACGGCCAGCGCCTTGTCAATGAACTCGGCATAGCCTTCGGGCGTGACCAGCGTGTTGTCTGCGGTGGTGATTAACACGGGGAAATCCGCGCCTTCGGTTCCACTCGCCACGCTATCGACAAGGTTGAATTTGGCTTCGGTAAAGGTCAGGCGCCCTTCCGCTTTGAGGCTGGCGACCAGAGGAATGGCCTCGATCTCGGCAGATTCATGAGCGACCACCCTGATGGCTCCGATCCGGTCACAGGCGGCGACGGCAGAAAGCGTGTGTTCGATCAAGGGTTTGCCATTGATCGGTACCACGGCCTTCTGGTTGACGCCGGCCCGGGCTGCGAGCGGATCGAGAACACCGGAGCGACGACCGGCAAGAACGAGGGCAGTAACCTTGGTATCCATGGCGGCGGGTCCTAGACTTTGGGGCAGGTTTGGCAAGGCTTGCAATCTTTTGCCCAAGCCACGATGCGTCGCACATGCGCATCATTTTCAGCCGCAAGGGGTTCGACAGCGCCGCAGGTGGGGGCGCATCGCCGATAGTCAATGGCAGGCCCGTCAGCTTGCCTATCCCGAGCGGTGGATGGTCACAGACAACCTATGCCGACCTGGGGCTAGGGGACCTTGCAGAGGAGGCGAGCAGGGGTAAAATCCGTTCGAGCGACTACTGCCACCATGATCCCATGTTTGGTGCTGACGACACCTGCCTGTTCGGGCAATGTAGCGCCGCGCAGACTCATCTGCGTAACCAGGGCGTGGGGAAGGGAGACATCTTCCTCTTCTTCGGCCTGTTTCGCGACCAGGCCGGCCGGGATCCCCATCATCGGCTGTTCGGATACCAACGCATTGAAGAGATCATCGATCTCGCCACGTGCCCTGAGGGGCGGAAACACGAACTGGCCGCTTTGGGGCATCCCCATGCGCTGGGCATGCATGCGAAGAATGATGTCATCTATGCTGGCGAAGGCCGGACGGCGTCGTCTGCCAGTCCGATGCTACGGCTGACAGTGCCGGAGGGGCCGCCCTCGCTGTGGAACCGCCCGGACTGGCTCAAGCGCGGCGGGCTGTCCTATCATGATCGGGAGGATCGCTGGTTACGCGACGGGCGGCTGCGCAGTGTGGCCCGGGGGCAAGAATTTGTCGCCAATATCGGGCGCCGCAAGGGGCCGCGCGAATGGCTTGCCAAGATCTTGGATGAATTGACGAAATAGCGGTTTTCCACCGCTGCTCGCGCCACGCTGGTGCACCGATTGTGTTGCTGCTAGCACTGAACGTGCATCGCGGCTGCCTCGTGCCCTTCGGGTCCAAAACAACAAGCGCAGTTGCAGTCGCGGTGCACCAATTCCCAGCAATCAGAGCATTTTGATGATCGCCGAGAAATCGAGCGAGCCGTTCCCCGCGCCCGCGAAATCTTCGTAGATTGAGGCTGCGCGCGCGCCCATCGGGGTTGCAGCATCCGATGTTTCGGCGGCCTCCATCGCGAGGCGCAAGTCCTTCAGCATCAGCGCGGTTGCAAAGCCGCCCTGATAGTCATTGTCGCTTGGGCTTTGCGGGCCCACGCCGGGTACCGGGCAATAGCTGGTCATCGACCAGTTCTGGCCCGAGCTGACCGATGAAATGTCGAAGAAGGTCTGGGCATCGAGACCCAGCTTCTCGGCCATCGCAAAGGCTTCGCAGGTCCCGATCATATGGATCGCCAGCAGCATATTGTTGCAGATCTTGGCGGCCTGTCCGTTACCCGCGTCACCGGCATGGATCACTGCCTTGCCCATCGCTTCCAGGATCTGTTTGGCGCGGGCAAACGCGCTCGTGGTGCCGCCAACCATGAAGGTCAGCGTACCGCCATTGGCGGCAGCGATCCCGCCAGAGACCGGCGCATCGACCATTTCATAGCCAGCTCCACTCGCAGCTTCGATCACCTCGCGCGCTGTCGCCACGTCGATAGTCGAGCAATCGAGGAAGACGGCTCCTTCAGGCGCGGTGCCAATCACATCATTGGAATAGACCGATTTCACGATCTCTCCATTGGGCAACATCGAAACGACCGCCTCTGCGCCGTCACAGGCTTCGGATGCGGCGGTGAAGGTGGTGCAGCCATTATTCTTGGCCGCCGCCAGTGCATCTTCGCTCAAATCGAAGGCGCGCACATCGTGTCCCGCCTTCACAAGGTTGGCGGCCATTCCGCCGCCCATATTGCCGAGGCCGATAAATGCGATTTTCATGTCAGTTCACCTTCACATTGCTGCCGAGCAGGATGGCTGTGGTGTCGCCATTATTCTTCCAACCGAGATACGTCAGATAAGGGAGGAGAAAACCGGCCCCGCCGAAGAATGCGACCAGGGCTAGCCCCCACCCTCGAATTGAAAAGCCATTCCGCCAAGCAGTCCAGCTGGCAGAGAGAAACAGCATCATGATAAAATCGAGATTGAACTGGCCAGGCCAATTCCAGCTGGCCATATCACCGAAAAAATACGGGAAGAGATTGAGGCCGTGGGTGCTGATCACTTTCGCGGTATAGAATGCCAGTGCGCCCCAAAGAGCCATCAAGAAGAATGAAAAGGGTTTCACGCCTAGCGCCCTTTCCAATTGCCTTCACGCTTCTCGATGAAGGCTTCCATGCCTTCCTTCTTGTCCTCACTCGCGGTCAGGATCTGGAAGATGCGGCGTTCGACGATCAGGCCCTGATCGAGCGTCATTTCGAAGGCTGAATTGACCATTTCCTTGTTCGCGATGGTCGCCATGGGCGGCATGCCAGCGATAGTAGCGGCGGTCTTCTTGGCCTCTGCGATCAGGTCATCATGGGGCACGACTTTCGCCACCAGATTGCTGCGCTCTGCCTCTTCAGCGCCCATCATCCGGCCGGTAAGGCACATTTCCATCGACTTTGATTTGCCGATGGCGCGAGTCAGGCGCTGGCTGCCGCCCATGCCGGGTGCCACGCCCAGCTTGATTTCCGGCTGGCCGAATTTGGCATTGTCGCTGGCGATGATGAAGTCGGCCATCATGGCGAGCTCGCAACCACCGCCTAGCGCAAACCCGTTCACCGCCGCAATCCAGGGCTTGCGGGTGGTTTTGACGATCTTGCTGGTCCAGTCGCCGAAAAAATCCTCGAGGTAGAAATCGGCGGCAGCCTTGTCCGACATTTCCTTGATGTCTGCACCTGCGGCAAAGGCCTTGTCGCCACTGCCGGTCAGGATTGCGCAAAGCTGGCTGTCATCGGCCTGATAGGCGGCGAAGGCCTCGATCAATTCGGCCAGCACCACACTGGAAAGCGCGTTCAGTGCCTTGGGCCGGTTGATGGTGATGATTGTGACTGCACCATCGGTTTCGGTCAGGATCGTTTCGTAGCTCATTACAACTCCGTCATCCCAGCGAAAGCCGGGATCATTCTCAGTTTGGTCCAATCACGCGGACAGAGATCCCAGCTTTCGCTGGGATGACGACTATTTCAGCGGCACCCACTCCTCACCTTCAGGCAGGGCTGCGAAGATGCTGTCGATCAGGTCTTCGCTCACCTCTTCAGGGGTGGCCGGATCCCATTGCGGATCGTTGGTCTTGTCGACAATCACTGCACGCACGCCCTCGGCAAAGTCGGGCCGTGTGAGGACCCGCGATGCAATGCGGTATTCCATCACCATGTTGTCGGCGAAACTGTCGAGTTTGCTAGAGTCTGCAAGCTGCCGCAGGGCCACCTTGCAGGTCTGCGGGCTCTTGGTGCCGAGCGTGTCGCGCTCCTTGGCGGCCCAGTCGTCGTCCTCCATTACCGCTTCGAGGCTGGCGAGTATGTCTTCGTATCGGTCGCTGGCGAAGTGCTTGGCGATCTTGTCGGCATTGCTTTCGATCCGTGCCTTGGGCGGTGTGCCAACGGGTTCGGACAGGATGCCGGCAATGCGGTCGGGCTTTTCGACGATGCGCGCTTTTAGCTCTGCGAGCATCTCGCTCGGAACATAATGGGTGGCAATGCCGGCCCACAGGCATTCCGCCCCGTCCATCCGCGCACCTGTCAGGGCCAGGAACTGCCCGACCCGTCCGCCAAGGCGCGACAAATGCCAGCCGCCGCCCACATCGGGGAACAGGCCGATGCCCGTTTCCGGCATGGCGAAGCGCGTATTCTCGGTCGCGACGCGGAATTTGGCGGGCAGGGCAATGCCCACGCCGCCGCCCATGGTGATGCCATCCATGAAGGCCACGATCGGCTTGGCGTAGGTCATCATCTGGTGGTTGAGCTGGTACTCATCGTGGAAGAACTTGCGTCCTGACACTCCGCCATCATTGAGCGCCGAATTGCGCAGAAAGGCGATATCGCCGCCCGCGCAGAACCCGCGACCTTCCGCATGGTCGAGGACGATGGCCTCGACGCTGTCATCATCAGCCCAATCGCTCAACGCCGCGCTCATCGCGTGGCACATGTCCAGCGTCAGCGCATGCAGCGCCTTGGGCCGGTTGAGCGAAATATGGCCAACCCGGCCGTGTTTGTGGATCAGGACATCGTCCGTCATGCTGCTTTCCCGCTTTCGCTAGAGGGTTGGATAAGGTCCCAGCGATTGCCGAACGGATCGCTGAAGACCGCCACGCTGCCATAGGCTTCGTGGCGGGGTTGTTCGTGAAAGGTCACACCTTTTGCGGCAAAATCGGCATAGGTGGCCTCAAAATCGTCGGTATGCAGGAAAAAACTGACCCGCCCGCCGGTCTGGTTGCCGATTGCGGCGCGCTGGTCATCATTGTCGGCCCGGGCCAGCAACAAATTCGCGCCGTCTGAAGGGCTGACAACGACCCAGCGTTTGCCGCCACCCAGATCGGCGTCCTCGACCAAGTCGAATCCGAGTGCACCGGCATAGAATGCGATGCCCTGATCATAATCCGGCACCACCAAGGTGACCGTGGCGAGCGTGAGCGAGCTCACTGGCGCAGTAAATCCCGGCCCACGATCATGCGCATGACCTGGTTGGTACCCTCCAGGATCGAATGAACCCGCAGATCACGCCAGAAGCGCTCGATCGGGTAGTCCTTAAGGTAGCCATAGCCACCGAACAGCTGCAGCGCATCATTGACGATCTTCGATCCGTTGTCGGTCGCCAGCCGTTTGGCCATAGCGGAAAAACGGCTCTTGTCCGGTGCGCCATCGGTGACCTTGGCTGCAGCGAGATAGAGCAGAGCGCGCGACGCCTCCAGATCGGTCGCCATGTCGGCGAGCATGAACTGGGTGTTCTGGAAATCGGCCACCGGCGTGTCGAATTGCTTGCGATCCTTGGTGTAGGATACGGCTTCATCAAGGCAGCGCTGCGCCCCACCGAGCGAGCAGGCACCGATATTGAGGCGTCCGCCATCCAGGCCCATCATGGCAAAGCGGAAACCTTCGCCCTCATCGCCAACGCGATTTTCGACCGGCACACGGGCATCCTCAAAGTTGACTTGCGCGGTCGGGGAGGCATTCCAGCCCAGCTTCTTCTCCGGTGCGCCAAAGCTGACACCGGGGGTGTCTTTGTCGACCACCAGGCAGGTAATGCCCTTGGTCTTGTGGTCGCTGGTGCGGACCATGCAGACATAGACATCGTTGAACCCGCCGCCGGAAATGAACTGTTTCGTGCCGTTGAGCACGTAAGCGTCGCCATCAAGCTTGGCAGAGGTCTTGAGCCCTGCTGCGTCCGATCCGCTGCCCGGTTCGGTCAGGGCATAGCTGGCGATTTTCTCCATTGTGACGAGGTCGGGAAGGTATTTGTCCTTCACCTCCTGCCCGCCGAACTGGTCAATCATCCAGGCCGCCATATTGTGGATGGAGATGAAGGCGCTGGTGGTCGGGCAGCCATAGGCCATCGCTTCCATGATCAGTGCCGCTTCAAGCCGACCCAGGCCGATGCCGCCCGATTCCTCGGATACGTAGATTGCGCCAAAGCCGAGTTCGGCAGTGCTCTTGATCACATCGCGCGGGAAGTGGTGCTTCTCGTCCCACTCGCTTGCGAATGGCGTGATATTGTCGGCGGTGAAACGCTGCGCCATCTCCTGGATGGCAAGCTGGTCTTCGGTCAGTTGGAATTGGTTGCTCATGGGTCGATGCCCTAGCGGCTGGGCCAGTCCATTGGAAGGCACAAGCACGCTCAAATTTGACGGTTCAGCCGTTGCGAAGCCAGCCTGCCCGCAATGCAATCAGTCGCAGCGCCAATAGGCGTAGGCGCGCGGGGCAGTTCTTCCCCCGAATGTCCGATGCATCAATTTGTAATCGTTGCGGATGGTGAAGCTCATCCGGACCGGCTTGCCCCAGCCGCCTGGCGCGACAAACTCGGCATTGAGCGCGATGTTGGAAGCGTGGTGTACTTCGTCGATTTCGAACGGTTGGCCTTCCACGATCACCTTGTCGCCCCGGATCCCGATCTTGCCAGCCACCGCAAATCCGCGCGCGCGACAAGCCGACTGGGTGCGTCCGAAGACGCCTTCCAGCTTGGTCGGAAAGGCAGACAGGTCCTGATCGGGAGCAGCCTGGGTCTCGCTGTCGGCAGCGGCACTATCGCCCTGCGCAGCAGCAGGCATGGCCAAGGCAAGGCCCAGGGGCGCTGCATATCTCAGTTTCATCCAGACCTCCGCAATTTGGCGAGGCTTTTCAATTGCGTTCTACACGCGGCCTGTCAACAGCGCAGCCAATCGGCATCTTTGCGTCTCTCGCCAAGATTTCTCACGTCAGCCCATCGTCGGGATGACGAAGGCGTTGCCGCCATCAGGTGATCCATCCGGCCAGCGCTGGGTCACTTTCTTGCTCTTGGTCCAGAACCGCAAGCCTTCCATGCCATACTGGTCGATGTCGCCGAAGCCCGAGCGTTTCCACCCGCCGAAGCTGTGATAGCTCACCGGCACCGGGATCGGGACATTGACGCCCACCATCCCGACATTCACGCGGCTGGCAAACTCGCGTGCGGCGTGGCCGTTGCGGGTGAAGATGGCGACCCCGTTGCCATATTGGTGGTCGCTGGGCAGGCGCACGGCGTCTTCGAAATCATTCGCGCGCACGATTTGCAGTACCGGGCCGAAGATCTCTTCCTGATAGCTTTCCATGTCCGCCGTGACCCGGTCGAGCAAGGTTGGCCCGACGAAGAACCCCTTCTCGTGCCCTTGCAGGCTGAAGCCACGACCATCGATCACGACTTCGGCGCCTTCCTTCTCGGCTGTGTCGATCCAGCCTTCGACCCGGGCCTTGTGCTCGGGCGTGACGACCGGGCCGTAATGCGCATCGGGATCGTTGGAGACGCCCACACGCAGGGCGTTGATCGCCGGGATCAGCTTTTCGCGCAGCTTGTCGGCGGTATCTTCGCCCACCGGCACTACCACCGGCAGCGCCATGCAGCGTTCCCCGGCAGAGCCGAATGCGGCCCCGGCGAGATCGTTCACGACCTGGTCGAGATCTGCATCCGGCATCACGATGCCGTGGTTTTTCGCGCCGCCAAAGGCCTGCACACGCTTGGCATTCGCGGTTCCGCGCGAGTAGATATATTGCGCGATATCGCTCGATCCGACGAAGCTGATCGCCGGAATATCGGCGTGATCGAGGATCGCGTCGACCATTTCCTTGTCGCCGTGGACGACCTGCAACAGCCCCTCTGGCGCGCCTGCTTCCACGAACAGTTCGGCGAGCCGCACCGGCACGCTCGGGTCGCGCTCGCTCGGCTTCAGGATGAAGGCATTGCCCGCGGCAACAGCCATGCCGAACATCCACATCGGGATCATGGCCGGGAAATTGAACGGCGTGATACCGGCACCAATGCCAAGCGGCTGGCGCATCGAATAGACATCGATGCCCGGGCCGGCGCCCTGCGTATATTCACCCTTCAGCGCCTGCGGGATGCCGCAGGCAAATTCGATCACTTCCAATCCGCGCTGCACATCGCCATGGGCGTCTTCGACCACCTTGCCGTGCTCGCTCGACAGCAGCTCGGCCAGTTCCTGCTTGTTTGCTTCGACAAGGCGTTTGAATTCGAACATCACGCGGGCGCGCTTTTGCGGGTTGGTGGCTGCCCACTCGGGCTGGATCTTGTTGGCGGCATCGACCGCGCGCTGGAGCGTGTCGGCATTGCCCAAGGGAACTTCAGCCTGGATTTCCCCTGTGGAGGGGTTCCAGATCTGATGCGTGCGGCCGCTTCCGCTACCGGCATCGCCGACAATGAAGTGATCAACCTGACGCATGATTATTCCTCTCGATTATTCGAATCTGTCGCAGCCTCTCTATCCGCCAGAGCGCGCGAATCCAACTGTCCCGCCCATATTAGCCGCTAAGCAGCGCCGCACCTATCTGATTGACCATCGCAGCACGGATTTCGTCCAGCTTTGATAGCCAACGGGGAGCGAAACGGAATGCACATTGAAAAGTGTCTCCGATGCGGAAAGATTGACCACATGGCCCTTTTGCGGCAATCGCCCGCTCCGGTCAGACATGCGGGTGTAGCTCAATGGTAGAGCAGAAGCTTCCCAAGCTTAAGACGAGGGTTCGATTCCCTTCACCCGCTCCATAGGTTAGGGCTCGGCTCATGCGCGCGATCCAGCTTCCTGCCACCGATCTCAAGATTTCGCGGTTTGTTTTCGGCACGTCGGGCCTGTTCAATGTCCGCGGGAGCGATCGGCGCGAGGCCTTGCTGGAAGAGGCAGTGGCGCAGGGGTTTACCCATTTCGATACGGCCCCCTATTACGGCTTCGGCCATGCAGAACGTGATCTGGCGCCCGTATTGCGACGCCATCCCGATGTGACCGTGACGACCAAGGTCGGGCTCTATTCACCGGGCGGGGAGGCACAGCCGGCCTGGCAGGTCTTTGCCCGCAAGGCGGCAGGGCGTGTGCTTCACCCGATCAGCAAGCCCGCGCTCGACTTCGGATTGCAGCGGGCCAAGATGTCACTGCTCGATAGCCTGGAGCGGTTGGGGCGCGAACATATCGATTTGCTCTTGCTGCACGAGCCGCAGGCGGATCTGGTTCAGACGGACGAGTGGCTGCGCTGGCTCGAGGACTGTCGGACCGAAGGGAAAGTGCGTTACTTCGGGATGGCCGGTATGCCGCTCGACGTCGCGCCTCTTGTGGAGCAAGCTCCGGCTCTGGGCGAAGTCTTGCAACTGGCCGACAGCCTCGACCAGCATGAGGCCGACGCGGTGTTCACGACGCAGCCAATGCAGATTACCTACGGGTATGTGTCCGCTGCCGCCACACGGGCGCGCTCGCTCAATGTAACAGGGGTCCTGACCAAAGCCTTGCAACGCAATCGTTCCGGAGCTGTGATCGTGAGCACGACCAGGCCGGAGCGGCTGGCCCAATATGCGCCAATCGCCGACCGGGACGAGGCATGATCCTCGATCCCGGGAAAGGGGATACTTTGCCGGCGCAGGTCGATTTCTGCGTAATCGGTGGCGGCACGATCGGGCTTCCTATCGCGCTGGAACTGAGCCGGGCCACCAAAGCACCTGTACTGTGCCTCGAATCCGGGGAGGCGGCGCAGGAGGCTGATACCCACCCTCTCCATACTGTCGAGCATGAAGCCAGCGAGTATGCCGGTGCCCAGGCGGGCCGGTTCAGAGGCCTGGGCGGAACGTCCGCACGCTGGGGTGGAGCGCTGATCCCGTTTCAGCCTGCCGATATGGCAAGATGGCCGGTCGCGTCAGAGGATCTGGCGCCGTTTCTATCCCAAGTGGAAACGATGTTCGGGCTGGATGCGGGGGAGTACGCGCCGCCGGGCAGTGAGGCCGATCTGGGGCCGGACTTGTCCGCGCGTCTGGCCAAATGGCCGCCCTTCGCCAAGCGCAATGTCGCCTCGCTCTTGCGTGATGATCTGGACCGCAGCGAGAATTGCAGGGTTGCGCTCAACACGACCGTGACCGGGATCGAGCCAGGTGATGACGGGGTCATTCTGACTGTGGCGACACCGGACAGGATGCGATCAACGCTTGTGGCCAGGCGCGTGATTATCGCGGCCGGTGCCATCGAAACCACCCGGCTGGCGCTGTTGCTTGACCGCACTATGGACGGGGCTGTGCGGCGTGTTTCGCCGTCTTTGGGACAGTACTTTTCCGACCATCTTTCGATCGCAATCGGGCAGATTGATCCGGCCGATCGTGCAGCGCTTAACCACCAGTTCGGCTTCCGCTTTGCGCCATCGGGTATGATGCGCAACCTGCGGTTCGAACTTGCGGACGGGTCCGGAGCGCGCGGTGTGGTGCCACCGGGATTTGTCCATATTGGCTACGAAACGGATGGAACCGGCGGCTTTGATCATTTGCGCGACGCCATGCAATCGATCCAGCGCCGCAAAGTGCCGGGTTTGCGCACCATAGCGGGCCTTGCGCGCCATGCGCCGTGGCTCGTCCGGGCCATTGCGTGGCGCTATCGCCACAAGCGGCAGCTGTTTCCCGACCGCGCTGATCTGGTGGCCCATGGCGTGATCGAGCAAATCCCCGACGCCGCAAACCGGATCACTTTGAGCGAGCAAGCGACAGATGCATTCGGCACGCCTTTGCCAGCGATCCGGTGGCAAGTCGGGCAGCGCGACATCGCCAACATGAATATTCTCGCCGAACTGTTCGAACGGGAATGGAAAGCAAGTCCACTGCACCAGGCGGGAACATTCGCGCGTTTCGAACCCGCGCAAATCGAGGATGCTGTGCGCCATTCTGGCGGGATCTATCACCCGACCGGCTCGACGCGGATGGGTACGAGTGCCGCCGATGGGGTGGTGGATGCCGATCTGCGCCTGTTTGCCGAGCCGCGTATCCAGTTGTGCAGCACGTCGGTCTTGCCGTCAGGAGGCGGTGCCAATCCAACGATGACAGCACTCTTGCTTGCCATGCGTCTTGTTGCGCAGCATGCTCGGCCTGAGTGAAGGGTAGGGCAATGGATTATTCGAGCGGGTGGATCATGGCCTTACGCCGCATCGGGCAGCGGATGGGTATCCTGCGCCCGATGCAGAGGCTCTATCGACGGGTCTTCCGGATCGATTACGAGCAGGCGTTCGATAGCGCCCTGAAGAACCGCGTTCAGGCGGGCGATACCGTTTGGGATGTCGGGGCAAATATCGGCCATTACGCGCCGCAATTCGCCGATTGGACAGGCCCGGACGGTAACGTCATCGCGATCGAGCCGTCGCCTTCCAGCCTGCCGGAATTGCGCGCTGCCGTGGCCGGATTGGCCAATGTGACGATCAAGGAAGTGGCGCTCTCCGACGAGAATGGGACAACAGAGTTTTTCCTCAGCACCGAAGGGGCAAGCGCCAATGAAGGGCTGAGCAAGGTCGGATCCGATACCGGCATGGTGGGCCACACGGTCACCGTTATGCGCGGGGAGCAGCTGGCCGTCACGCATTCGCCACATGTTATCAAGATCGATGTCGAGGGTTTCGAATTCGAAGTTATCGAGGGGCTGGGTACCTCATTGGATGATCCGCGCCTGCACACAATTGCGGTCGAAGTACATTTCCAGACACTGGCAAGGCGAGGGCAAGCGGGTGCGCCCGCCCGCTTGGTCGAGATGCTGGACGCAGCTGGGTTTGACGTGCGCTGGACAGATCCGTCGCATCTGGTGGCGACCCGCTGAATTCGGGGGCCACGCGGCCTTGCAAATATTGCCAGCCTGCAAATCCGGCCTAAAGGTGCCAGTGTCATGGCTAAAACGGGACCCGAAACCTACTGGATGGCTGACCTCTACGGGGAGCTTCAGCTTGCCGAGCCGGCACCACGGCGCAGCCTGGTTTCCTATTTGCCGGGCCTTGGTCTGGTCCTGGTGGCTTCGCTGGCTGCGCTTTGGCTAAGCGAGCATTATGGTCCGCCTGCCGTCTTGATGGGCCTGTTGATCGGCCTCGCTCTCAACTTCACCAATTCCGATACCCGCCTATCACCCGGTCTCGATTTTGCCTCGCAGACCTTGCTGCGGATCGGCATCGTGCTGATCGGGCTCAGGATTACCTGGGCGGAGATTGCGGGGCTGGGGGTGCAACCCTTCCTCTATCTCGTGATGATCATGGCGGGCGTGATTGCGGCAGGTTTGCTGGCCGCTCGATTGCTGCGGCAGGATCTGGCTTTCGGTCTGCTGGCCGGCGGTGCCACTGCCATTTGCGGCGCCTCGGCAGCGCTCGCCTTGTGGAGCCTGCTGGGGGAGAAGCGGGTCTCCTCCGAGCGTTTCACCATCGTGCTGCTGGGGACCACGATCGCCAGCGCAGCAGCGATGACCTTCTATCCGGCCATAGCGGGATTCCTGGGACTGAGTGACCAGCAAGCAGGATTCCTGATCGGGGCATCGATCCACGATGTTGCACAAGCCATCGGCGGCGGCTTTGCCTATTCCGATCCTGCGGGAGAAGTCGCGGCGGTGGTCAAGCTCTCACGCGTGGCGATGCTGGTGCCAATCCTGTTGCTGGTGTCCTTCGTGATCGCGCGTTCTGACAAGGACGCTGACGGCGATGTGGCCGAAAAGCTCACACTTGCGCGCGCGCTGCCGTGGTTCATCGTCGGATTTATCTTGCTGGTGGCGATCAACAGTCTGGTTGCTTTGCCTGATGTGGTAACGAAGACCGGGGCAGAGGCGGCCAGCCTATTCCTGCTCTTCGCCGTGACTGCGGCGGCCATCAAGTCCAACCTGGGCGGATTGCTGGCACATAGTTTGCGCAGTTTCGGGCCGGTGATTATAACAACCCTGACAGCGTTTCTTCTGGCGTTGTTGGCCACGCAAATGCTGTGAACAAGCACAAGGATCGAGCCGTATGAATATCTTCACCGATCATCCGCGTAGCGTGGGCGAAACCTATACGGAGCATTTCCGTGTCGCCTCCAGCTTCGGGATACCGATGATCGGAGGCGGGATTGCCTGCCTGCTGCACGGCGCGTTTCCATTCCTGTTCAGGAACACCGGCAGCACCATCGTGCGCAAATTGCATGCGCGCATGGTCGCCAACCGGGTCCGCCCGGAACGCTCCAGCCAGAAGGGCCAGCAGCTCGACTGGTGTATCTGACAGCCCGGATCAGGCGCCCCGGAACGCGCCCATGTCGATTACGAAACGATATTTGACGTCGCTGGCTTCCATCCGGTCGTAGGCGGTATTGACCTCCTCCATCCGGATCATCTCGATCTCGGGCACAATCGCTTTTTCGGCACACAGATCGAGCATATCCTGCGTCTCTGCGATCCCGCCAATGCCACTTCCGGAGAGGATCTTGCGGCCGAGCAGGATGCCCGAATGCAATTCGGGTAGCTTGTCGATCACACCGACCAGCACTTGCGCGCCGTCGATCCGCAGCAGATGGAGATAGGGCGTGACATCATGGCGGACAGGAACAGTGTTGAGGACCAGATCGAAATAACCGGTCTTCGCCTTCATCGCTTCCCGGTCGGTGGTGATCAGGAAATCATGCGCCCCGAGGTCCATCGCATCCTGACGCTTGCTTTCACTGCGGCTGAGCACGGTTACTTCTGCCCCCATCGCGACGGCAAATTTGACGCCCATATGTCCCAGTCCGCCGAGCCCTGCGACGGCCACCTTGCTGCCCGGACCAACGTTCCATTGGCGCAGCGGGGAGTAGGTAGTGATGCCCGCGCATAGCAGCGGCGCGGCATGTTCGCTGCTCAACGCGTCGGGGACTTTCAGGACGAATTCGTCGCGGCACACAATCCGTTCCGAATAGCCGCCATGGGTTGTCGACCCGTCGTGCCGGTCTCGACCGCCATAAGTGCCGACCATGCCCTGCTTGCAATATTGCTCCAGGTCCATTTCGCAGTGGGCGCACTGTTTGCAGCTATCGACCATGCAGCCGATCGCGACCCGGTCCCCCACCTTGTGACGTGATACCGCGTCGCCGACCGCAGCGACCGTTCCGACAATCTCGTGCCCAGGGACAACAGGGTAGGTTGTGCGGCCCCAATCATTGCGCGCAGTGTGCAGATCGGAATGGCAGATCCCGCAATGGCTGATGTCGATCAACACATCGTCATCACGCAAGCCCCGCCGCGTGATGTCCATTGGCGCAAGGCCGCTATCCGGCGCCGTCGCGCCGTATGCTTTGGTCGGATATTCGTTGGTCTGGGTCGCCATGGCTTGGCCTTTCAATGGGATGGGTCCGGAATGCCTGTTCGGATGCGTGGCCCTATTTCGGGGGCATCCGGATCGCACCGTCGAGCCGGAACTGGTGGCCGTTGATGTATCCGTTGCGGGCGATTTCCAGCACCAGCGAAGCGAATTCCTCCGGATGGCCGAGCCGCTTGGGGAAGGGCACGCTGGCGTTGAGCTGATCCCACATTTGCGGATTGCGATCCTTCATCCCCAGCATCAACGGAGTCGCGAAGATGCCCGGCATGATCGAATTGACCCGGATGCCGAGCTCCATCAAATCGCGCGCCATCGGCAGCACCAGGCCGTTCACCCCGCTCTTGCAGCTGCCATAGATGGTCTGCCCGATCTGCCCGTCTTGCGCGGCAACGCTGGCGGTCAGGATGATGGCCCCGCGCTCGCCATCTTCGGTCACCGGATCGCTGTTTGCCATGCCAAGCGCGGAGTGGCTGGCGATGCGATAGCTGGAGACCAGGATGCCCTCCGCACCGAAAGCGTAATCCTCGGTCGAGAGGCGCTTGTAGCAACCATTCGCCTTGTCCCAGCCGATGGTCTTGCCGCGCTTGCTGGTCATGGCGCAATGCACCGTCAGGCGTTCTTGCCCGTGGGCGGCCCGGGCGGCTTCGAAACCGTCGACCACCGATTGTTCGTCAGTGATGTCGACATGGCAGAACAGGCCGCCGATCTCCTCGGCCTTGGCGGGGCCCTCGTCGGTGTTCACATCGAAGATCGCAACTTTGAAGCCTTGTTCTGCCAGGGCAACCGCGCTGGCATGGCCCAACCCTGATGCGCCCCCGGTGACGATTGCCGCTGTGCCCTGTTCCAGTTTCATTGCTCTCTCCTCAAATCCGCCCTGCCATGTGGCGGCAGGCCTGCTATGACCATTAGCAATAACAGGAGGGTAGTACCTTGTCCGCACCGTTTGAGAGTGATCGCCGCATGTTTCTCGCCGCCACGGGGAGCGCCTTTGCCGCGCTCGCTGCCAGCGGTTGCACCCCGCGCGCTATCGGTGCGGCAGGCACATTGCCCAGCGCAACTTATGGGCCGCTGGTCGAGGATCCGGCCGGATTGCTCGATCTGCCTGCGGGGTTTTCCTATCGCGTCCTGTCAAAACTGGGTGACCCGATGGATGATGGCGGTACCGTGCCCGATGCGGCGGACGGGATGGGCTGTTTCGATATCGGCAATGGCAAGATTGCCCTGGTCCGCAATCACGAACTGAACCCGATGCAGGAGGCTGGTGCTGACCTTACCGAGGGGTATGGCCGCTGGCCCGACGGGCGGGTGTTTCCGGGGGGCACCACCAATATTTTGCTGGATGCTGCAACTCTTACCGTCGAGCGGCAGGCGCGTACGTTGGCAGGCACCATCCGCAATTGCTCGGGCGGGATTACACCGTGGGGCACCTGGATTACGTGCGAGGAGCCGGGCGGACGAGGCCTGTCGATGGCCAAGCAGCATGGCTATGCTTTCGAAGTGCCAGCTACGGCGACCGGGCTGGTCGATCCCGTCCCGCTCAAGGCAATGGGCCGCTTCAATCACGAAGCGGCCTGTGTCGATCCGGCAACCGGTATTGTCTACATGACCGAAGATGCGAGCGACGGGCTGCTCTATCGCTTCCTTCCTGCCGTGCCGGGAGATTTGGCCAAGGGTGGGAAGCTGCAGGCTCTGGCTCTCGAGAACGGCATAAGCGATGCCCGCAATCGTGACGCCGTCACTGTCCGGATTGGCGCCAAGCACGCCATAGTCTGGCGCGATCTCGACAATGTGGAAGCACCTGACAATGATCTGCGCATACGCGGGGCGGCCGCTGGCGGGGTCACCTTTTATCGCGGCGAGGGCATGCATATGGGTGATGGCGAGCTCTATTTCTGTTGCTCGGGCGGGGGCGCTGCCAAGCTTGGTCAGATATTCCGGATCACGCCATCACGCGGGTCCGAACCGGATACACTCGACCTCTTCTTCGAAAGTACCGATCCTGATCAGTTCAATTACGGCGACAATCTGTGCGTTGCACCCAATGGACACTTGGTGATCTGCGAGGACCAGTACACCGAGGTGGTCGACAATTATCTGCGCGGGATCGATCTCGCCGGGCGCGCCTACCCTCTCGGGCGGCTGCGGCGTCAGACCGAATTGGCCGGCGCATGCTTCTCGCCCGATGGCCAGACCATGTTCGTCAATGCCTACAGCCCGACCATAACGCTCGCGATCAAGGGCCCCTGGATCACCTGATCCATGGCATAGCGCGCGATGTCATCTTTCCTGTTCGGGTTTGCCCTTGTGCTGCTGGTCTCGCTCGGAGCGCGTGACCAGGTTCTGGTGGCGCGTTTGGCAGGGCGGACGGGGCCGGGTATCCTGGTTGCGGGGGCGATTGCAGCGGTGGTATCGGCTGTCATCATGGCGTGGGCAGGTGACCGGATTGCGGCGATCCTGCCGCCTGCCGCTGCCTTGATGCTGGTGGCATTCGCGCTGGTTGCCGCCGCCATAGAGCTGGCGTGGCCCGCGAAGCAGGCGGACCCGAAAGAGCCGACCCATTCTATCTTCGCTGCCTTCATCGTTTTGTTGGCGCGCCAGATCGGCGATGCCGGTCGATTCCTGATTTTCGCCTTGGCGGCGTGGACGGGATTGCCGGTTCTGACTGCCATGGGTGGAGCCCTCGGCGGTGTCGCAGCCCTGACGCTCGGCTGGCTCCTGGGCGACCGGCTCCAGGCCAGCCTTCCACTTCGGCCTATCCGGATCGTCTTGGCCGTGATTGTGTTCGGAGCCGCTATAGTGATCGGATTATCAATTCGTGGAATCATTTAGAGATCGATTTTTCCGATCACTACGATAGGGAAGTCTCCGGAACATCGCGCCTGCTCAGCCGTATATGACCTGTAACCATAAACCATTATATTTACGGGAAATATCGACATGGCAACCACCGGAGACAATTCGAAAAAGGCACTTGTTACCGAGCTTAACGGCCTGTTGGCAGACCACTTCGCGCTCTTCACCAAGGCGAAGAACTTTCACTGGCATGTGAAGGGTGCTCGCTTCCGCGACTTGCACCTCCTGTTTGACGAGCACGCCATCGAAATCCGCGACCAGATCGACCTCATCGGGGAACGTGTGCGCAAGAATGGCGCCGAGACGCTGACGTCCATCGCGTCAATCGCCAAGCACACCAATATCGCGGATCAGGATCGGGCGGACTTGTCTGCCGAGCAGATGGTGCAGGAGCTTCACGACGACAATGTGATCCTGCTTGAACGGATCCGGAAGCTGAAGGGCCTGGCCGAAGCGGCTGGCGACAATGCCACTGACGGATATCTTGACGACCTGACCGACCAGACAGAACAGCGTGTCTGGTTTCTCAAGAGCACGCTCGGCTAACATCAGATCCGCGCGCGGATACGAATTCGGGCCGCTGCGGGGATGCCTCGCGGCGGCCTTTCCGTTAGAGGGAAGTGATGGACGATCTGACCCTGTACGAAAATGCTGATGCACGCCGCATTGCCGATTGGCTGCACACGCAGCTGGCAGACTCTCTGACCCATACTGAGGGTTCGATTGCGATCACCATTCCGGGAGGATCGACACCATTCCCGATCCTGGAAGACTTGGTGGCGCGCGATCTCGATTGGTCACGCATTGCAGTCTGGCCCAATGATGACCGGATCGTGCCAGAGGATCATCCGGCCTCAAACACCGGCAAGATGCGCAAACTGTTCGAGCCGGCGGGCGCCGAGGTCGTTACCCTTACCGTGATGGAGCGAGTACCGCCTTTCGCGCTGACATGGCTGGGCATGGGCGCTGACGGACATATCGCCTCGTTGTTCCCCAATACCGATCCGAAAGTAAGTGACCCGGAACCAATCCGGCGCATAACGCCTGATCCCCTTCCGCCCGAAGCTCCGTTTGACCGGATCACCCTGACGCTGCCGAGTCTGCTGGCAAGCGGCACAATTCTGTTCACGCTCGGCGGTTCGGCTGAAAAGCGCGCGGTGTTTATGGCGGCATCACATGGGGACCATGACCTGCCGGTTGCGCGTCTTTTGGCGGCAACCAGCCAGCCGGTCACATGCTTCACCTGATCCCGCGCCCCTTGGCACGCACGCTGCTGCGTCTGGCATATGCGGTCCGCCATCGCTGGCGTATGCTGCGCAAGACGCATTTGGCTGGCGTTTCTATCATCATTCGCGATGCGAACGGTCAAGTTCTCCTGGTCCGTCATGCTTATGGCCCAGCGGTATGGATGCTGCCCGGTGGCGGGTTGTCGCGTGGCGAGGATCCAGCTGGTGCCGCCCGCCGCGAAGCGCGTGAGGAATTGGCGATCGAGTTGCTCGACTTGCAGGAATGCGGAACGATGGAGGAAACGATCTCGGGCTGTCCGCATACCTCATATATATTCTCCGCCCGGGCCGGATCGGAGCCCCGGCAGGACGGGCGCGAAGTGGTGGATTGGGCGTTTTTTGCCCCGGCACATATACCCACCGATCTCGGCAGACTAACGCGCAAGCATCTCGCCCTCGTGCCCGGTTTCTAAAACAGCGCGAGCTGACCGCTCTTGCGGGCCTTGCGCTCCGCATCTTTCTCCTCCTCGCCCTCCAGATTCGAAAGCGTCAGGCCCATCAAACGGATCGGCAGCGGCAGGGGTAATTGTGCCTCCAGCAGATCGCGCGAAATGGTGGCAAACTCTTCCTTGCCTTTAACATTGCGGGTCAGCGAGTGGGCGCGGGTCATGGTGCGGAAATCGTTGTACTTCATCTTGAGAGTCACTGTGCGCCCCCTGGCTTCGGCCCGCTCGATCCGCTCCCACACGATCTCGATGATCCGTTCGAGCGTTTCGCGCAATTCGTCCGGCTCATGCTGGTCTTGCCCGAAGGTTCTTTCCCCGCCGACCGATTTGCGGATCCGGTTGGCGCGTACCGGCCGCAAGTCGATCCCACGCGCAGCCCTGAACAGGTAGTCACCAAACGATCCAAAATTGGCGCGGAGCCAGGCGAGATCCTTGGTCGCGAGATCGGCACCGGTTTCGATGCCTAGCCGCGCCATTTTTTCTGCGCCTTTCGGCCCCACGCCGTGAAAGCGACGGATCGGCAGCGCCTGCACAAAGGCGGCCCCTTCGCCGGGTTTGATGACGCACATGCCATCGGGCTTGTTCTGGTCGCTGGCGAGCTTGGCGATGAATTTGTTGTAGCTGATGCCGGCACTGGCAGTGAGCTGCGTCTCCTCGCGAATGCGCTCCCGGATCAGCTCTGCTGTGCGGGTGGCAGAGCCGACCCCCTGCAGATCATCGGTCACATCCAGATAGGCTTCATCCAGGCTGAGCGGCTCTACATGGGGTGTGAAATGCCGGAAGATTTCGCGGATCGTTGCGGAGGCCTCTTTGTAAGCATCGAACCGGTGCTTCACAAAAATCAGGTCCGGGCATTGCCGCTTGGCTGTGACGCTGGGCATAGCGCTCTTCACGCCAAACTTGCGCGCTTCATAGCTGGCGGCGGCAACCACGCCGCGTCCGCCTGCACCACCCACTGCCACAGGCTTGCCCCTTAGGCTCGGATCGTCGCGCTGTTCTACACTGGCGAAAAAGGCGTCCATATCGACATGGATGATTTTGCGCAGGCCGATTTCCTCGTCGGGCGCATTATCTTCACCTGCCTGATCAAATTCGTCCTCGGCCATGGCTGCACGATAGGGCCAATTGCCATGCCCCGAAACCGGCCAACCCCTGTTTGCCACGGGGGACAGCGATGAAATTTCTCTGGCCAAGCCGGGGTGGCACGCCCAAGGGATCGCGATGGCTTCGTCTCGAACTGCAACTGAACGGGTTTTGGGAGAGCGCGAGCTGATCGTCCTGATGGCGCTGTTGATGAGCCTGCAAGCCTTTGGCATCGACGCCATGCTGCCGGCACTGGGGGTCATCTCCACCGAATTGTCGGCCGGCGGGAATGATCGGCAATTGGTGATCGGGGCCTATTTCCTGGGTGCCGGTGTCGGCGCTTTCTTCCCTGGTGCCTTTGCCGACCGGTTCGGGCGTCGCCCCGTGCTCGCATTGGGGCTGGTTTCTTACATTGTTCTGTCGCTTGCCTGTGCATTGGCAACCGATTTCTGGGTCCTGGTCGCCTTGCGGGTGATCCAGGGCATCACTTGTGCCGGATTGAGCGTGGTGCCCGCCGCAATCGTGCGCGACCGGGTCGGCGGAGATCGCATGGCCAAGATGATGAGCCTGATCATGATGATCTTCCTGCTCGTCCCGATCCTTGCGCCTGCAGTGGGACAGGGCATCATGATGGTCGCCGGCTGGCGGGCGATTTTCGGTGCCATGGCGGTGATGGCGCTGGGTGTCGGCTTCTGGGTATGGCTGCGCCTGCCCGAAACTCTGGCGGCTGAAAATGTCCAGGAAATCGATCCTGCCACGATTCTGCGCAATATGGGCAGAGCGCTCAGCGAGCGGACTGCGATCGGCTATGTCATCGGCAGTGCGCTGGTGTTCGGATCGCTGTTCGGTTTCCTCAATTCCAGCCAGCAGCTTATTGGTGAGACATTCGGCGCCGGCAATTATTTCGCGCTCATCTTTGGCGGCGCGGTTGTCGGCATGGTGGCGGCCAACTTCACCAATTCGCGCATTGTGGAGCGGTTTGGCGCGAGGCGCGTCAGCCACACGGCATTGCTCGCATTTATCGTGATCAGCACTGCGCAATTGTGGAGTGCAAGCCAGGCCCCGCAGAGCCTGCCCGAATTCATCATCCTGATGAGCCTGTCGATGGCGATGCTCGGTTTTATCGGGGCCAATTTCAGCTCGATCGCGATGCAGCCTTTCTTCCACATCGCAGGAGCCGCCAGCAGCGGGCAAACCGCCTTGCGCATGAGCACTGGCGCGATTCTAGGAAGCACGATTGGCTATCTCTTCGATGGTACCGCCGTTCCTCTGGCCAGCGCCATGCTGAGCTGCGGCCTGCTGGCCTTGGCAGCGATCTTGTTTAGCGAACGGGGCAAACTGTTCAGCCGCCCCAATGCGCCGGGCCCCAACGACTAACGTTCGCTCGCCAGCTTGCGCCACGCCAACTGCGCAAACTCGCACAGCAAGGGCCGCGTGTCGCGCGGATCGATGATATCCTCTACATTGAAGCGTTCGGCGCTGCGGAAGGGGGACGTAACCTTGTCCAGCCTTGCCTTGATAGCTTCCAGTTCGGCGGCAGGATCGTCGGCAGCTTCCAGTTCCGATTTATAAGCGACTTCCAGACCGCCTGCGATAGGCAGGCTGCCCCAATCGCCCGATGGCCAGCAATAGCGATACTGGAACCTCTCGGCATTGCTCATGGCGCTGCCGGCGATGCCATATGCCCGGCGCATGACGATGCTGGCGAGGGGGACGGTTGCGCGATAGATCGCATTCATTGCCTGCACGCCGTAACGGATCGTGCCCGCCATTTCGGCTTCGCGCCCGATCATGAAGCCCGGATTGTCGACCAGGTGGACGATAGGCAGGCGGAACTGGTCTGCCAACTTGACGAACCGCTCCACCTTCTCGCTGGTCTTGGCATCCCATGATCCGCCCAGATAGCTTGGGTCGCTTGCCACCACGCAGACAGGCCAGCCATCGAGCCGCGCCAACGCTGTGATCGCGGTGCGGCCCCAGTTCTTGCCGATTTCGAACACGGTGCCCTGATCGAATACCATATTCATGCAGCGGCGCATGGAATAGACGGCCTTATCTTCCCGGGGCACGAGGCTGAGCAGCGCTTCCTCGCGCCGGCCTGCCGGATCGGTGCAATGCGAACGCCTCGCCAACTGGCCGACATGTTCGGGCATGAAGCTGAGGAAATGGCGCGCACGGGCAAAGGCCTCGGCCTCGCTCGCCACCTCGTCATCGACCACGCCGTTGCGGGTGTGGATGTCGCTGCCGCCCAGCTCTTCCTTGGCCTGCTGGTGGTCGTCTGAACCCTTGTAATTTTCGCCCAAGCCATCGACCACCGCGGGACCGGCGGCGAAAATCTGGCTTAGGCCCCGCACCATGATCGAATAGTGGCTTGCGACAATCCGTGCCGCGCCCAAGCCTGCTGTCGGCCCCAGCGCCAGTGCCACCACCGGCACAGTGTCGAGGTTGGTGACCACGTCGCCCCAGCCGGGCACGGCGGGAATGTAGGTCGCACCGATCTGTTCGAGCGTTTTGACGCTGCCGCCGCCGCCGGTGCCATCAATCATGCGGATCATCGGCAGTTTCAGCTCATGCGCCATCCGCTCGGCCTGAACCATCTTGCGCTTGATTCCGGCATCTGCCGCGCCGCCGCGAATAGTGAAATCATCGGCTGTCGCAACCACCGGTCGCCCTTCGATCAGCGCTTTGCCAAACAGGAACGGGGCAGGCAGGACACCGGTCAGATTTCCGTTAGAGTCGTAGCTTGCCGTGCCCGCGATCTTGCCGATTTCGCGGAATGAGCCTTCATCGACCAATGCGGCCAATCGTGCACGGGCATCCATCTTGCCGCGACCGTGTTGGCGGGCGACCTTCGCCTCTCCGCCCATCTGCTCGGCCAGCGCCTCGCGGTGGCGCAGTTCTTCGAGTTCCTTTGCCCAAGTCATGCGTGTTGTTTTCCGCACGCCATCCGGCACGCGATTTCCTCGCTCATGCGATCAAAGATCGCGCCGCTGCGGGCGGGCGGTCGCCCTTTCGGTTGCTGCGCAACCGTTTGATGCGAGCTATCATGCCTCACTCCGCTGGCTCCACCACGCACAGTACGGCTTCGACCTGCACCTGGCCGCCTACCGAGGCAGCAAGATCGGCCACGGTCCCGTCAAACGGAGCTGTCAGGGCGTGTTCCATCTTCATCGCTTCAAGCACCATCAGCCGCTGGCCAGCAGTCACGGTTTCACCATCGCTCACATCGACCGCAATGACCTTGCCCGGCATGGGGGCGAGGATCGCGCCGTCGCCTGCCGCCGCCGCGCCCGATCCCCGGCTTGCCGTGGCAAAATGGAATGCCTGGCCCTCTGCAAAGACCAGCACATTGTCGCCATCCACAACGCCGCTCGCATCGATTTCGTCGGAGCCGCCGGCGGCTATGGTGCGGCTCTCGCCTTTGAAGGAGAGCGTCGTCTGCAACCTGGCAGGGGCGTTCAGTCGCAGGCCGGTCGGGATATCGGGATGCTCTTCCATCGCCGCCATCAAGGTGAAATCTGCAGCAGCCTGCCAGATATTCTCATCCGGCTCCGGCGCAGGGACAAGATCGTCCATTTTGCGCGCGATAAATCCGGTGTCGAGATGGGCTGCGCCGAAATCTTCGTCGAGCAACGCGCGGGCGATAAAGGCCGCATTGGTGCGGACCGGCCAAACCTCTACATTCTCGGCAATATCGGCGAGCAGGTCGATCGCTTCGTCGCGATCTTCGCCCCAAGCGACAAGCTTGGCTACCATCGGGTCGTAGAAGGGCGAGATCGGGTCGCCTTCTTCGACGCCTGTCTCGATCCGGCCTTCTTCCCCGAGATCGAAATGATCGAGCCTGCCGGTCGATGGCAGGAAGTCCGTCGCCGGATCCTCGGCATAGAGCCGCGCCTCAATCGCGTGGCCATCAATGCCCAGCTGGTCCTGCTTCAGCGGGATCGCTTCTCCGCTCGCGACTCGCAGCTGCCACTCGACCAGGTCCACACCGGTGATCTCTTCGGTCACCGGATGCTCGACCTGAAGGCGCGTGTTCATTTCCATGAAGAAGATGCGGTCGGCGCGCAGGCCTTCGCTGGCATCGGCAATGAATTCGATCGTGCCCGCGCCCTCGTAATCGACCGCTTTGGCGGCACGCACGGCGGCGGCGCAGATTTCTTCGCGGGTGGCCTCGTCCATGCCGGGGGCGGGGGCTTCCTCGATCACTTTCTGGTGGCGGCGTTGCAGCGAGCAGTCGCGTTCGAACAGGTGGACGACATTGCCGTGGCTGTCGCCGAACACCTGTACCTCGATATGGCGGGGGGAGGTGATCCACTTTTCCAGCAGCACTTCGTCGTTGGAGAAGCTGGCCTTGGCTTCGCGCTGGCAGCTTTCCAGATCGGCTCCGAAGTTCTCCGGCGCATCGACCTTGCGCATACCTTTGCCGCCGCCACCAGCGACGGCTTTGATCAGCACCGGATAGCCGATCGCATCGGCTTCCTTGGAGAGGCGCTCGACCGACTGGTCTTCGCCGAGATAGCCGGGGGTGACGGGCACACCGGCTGCAATCATCCGCTCCTTGGCGGCATCCTTCAGGCCCATTGCCTCAATGCTTTGCGGCTTGGGTCCGACCCATATCAGCCCGGCATCGATCACGGCCTGCGCAAAGCCTGCATTCTCTGACAGGAAGCCGTAGCCCGGGTGGATCGCCTCCGCGCCGGTCTGCTTGGCGGCGGCAATGATCTTTGCGCCAACCAGATAGCTTTCGGCGGCAGGCGAGGGGCCGATATGCACGGCCTCGTCGGCGGAGCGCACATGCAACGCTTTGGCATCGGCATCGGAATACACTGCGACTGTTGCCACGCCCATGTCGCGCGCAGTGCGGATTATGCGGCAGGCAATCTCGCCGCGATTGGCGATGAGGAGTTTGGAGATCATGGTGTTTCGTCCCGAACAGATTCAGCGGGAAAGCCCGGAACTCCAAGCTCTTCACATTTGCTCGGCAGCTCCATCGTAAAGCTCGTATTGGCGATTTTCCAGCCGCTGTCCCTACGAACAAGGCTGAGAGAGTTTATGCCGCAATGCGAGAGTTTGTAGTCGGCCCAAAAGGCATAGGGGCCCCAAGCAACCGCCATGTCGCCATCCACCAGTATTGTGGAGATAGTCATTTCCTCCAGGTAGCGCGCTGTCCGCGTTGCCCAGCGATCAAGATGGTCGGCGACAGGGATGACATCGATACGCGGATTGGCCGGGTCCATCCGGCTATGCACGAAGATCACCGCTTCGGGGACCATGTGATCGGCAAGATCGGTCTTGGTGTCACTGCCGATGGCGCCCATGAATGCGGTCACCGCCTCGGCTACGGCCAATTTCTCATCGGACATTGGTTCACCAGCCGAAGCGGGCGCAGCGAGCGCGAGTGACAGCCCGGCCAACAAGTCAAATCCTCTCATGTCCGCTGGCTAGTCGCTGGCGGCACGCTCCGCAAGTTGCGAGCGTGTCCAGTGCGGCATTTCGGCAGGCTGCGGTGGGCGGTTCCATACCGCTTCGAAGAACGCCGCCGCTGCATGGCGGATCTTGTCGAGCTTGGTCGTTATCACACGGGTATCCCAGGCCTCGGTTCCGCGCCGGCGCACTTCGCGCCCGATCTCGCCGTAAATGCGCGCGGCAGAGAGCACCGCCCAGCGGCTTCGGAAGGGCAGCCGCGCAGCCCCGATGCGCGATGCCGCCTCGTGGCTTTCCATCAGGGCCACCAGCCGCTCCGCCATATCCGCCAGCTCCTGCCGGTGATGCGGCTTGGTGTGCTGGCCCGGCTCGATATCCTCTTCCACCAGCCATTCGACCGGCAGGTAGCAGCGCCCGGCAGCATCATCCTCGGTCAGGTCGCGGGCGATATTGGCAAGCTGGAAGGCTAGGCCGAGATCGCAGGCACGGTCCAATGTATCCTCGTCATCCGGCGCAATGCCCATTACCACGGCCATCATCACGCCAACTGCGCCGGCCACGTGAAAACAATAGCGCAGCAAGTCGCCCTCACTGCGCGGCCGCCAGTCGTCGGCATCCAGTTCGAACCCGGCGATGACATCATCCGCCATTTTCTGCGTGATCCCGCATTCCTTGGCGACGAGGCCAAAGGCGTCGAATGCCACGTCCGCGGTCGGTTGCCCCTCCAGCGCGCGGCGGGTGAGAACACGGATCGCTTCAATGCGATCCTGTGCGTTCGATTGGTCGCCCAATTGCCCGCCATGCTCTTGTGCATCTGCGATATCGTCGCAACGGCGGCACCAGGCATAAAGCAGCCACACCCGCTCGCGCGTGGTCTTGTCAAACAAGCGGCTGGCGGCGGAGAAACTTTTCGAGCCGCGTTTGATCGAAAGGCGGGCCTTCTCGACCAGGGCTGCCCGGTGGCGCCCACCCCCTGCCTGCACTGGCGTGCTGCGCACATAGTCGGGGGCGAGGGGGCGCTCGCTGCTCACAAATCGTCGGCTTTCATCCGGAAGATCGGCGTGTGCGGTTCATAGGCAGCCATCTTGCCGAGCAGGTCGGGCAGTGTGTCGGCAGCGATAAGGATGTTCTGGTGCGCCTCGCGCACAAAGCCGACATCCGCCATCTTGCGATTGAACGCGATCAAATCGTCATAGAAGCCGAATGCGTTGAGCAAGCCGACCGGATCGGAATGGTATCCCAGCTGGGCCCAGCTCATCGCTTCCCACAATTCATCCATGGTGCCCACACCGCCAGGCAGCGAGACAAACCCGTCAGACAGATCAGTGAAGCGCTGCTTGCGCTCATGCATGCCGGAAACCGTGATCAGCTCGTCACAATCGTGATTGGCAACTTCGGAATTGACCAGCGCCTCGGGGATGACCCCGATGACTTCACCGCCTGCGTCGCGCGCGCCATTGGCGACCGCCCCCATCAGACCAAGCCGCCCGCCACCATAAACGACGCCGATACCACGTTCGGCAAGGTCAGCACCGACAGTGCGGGCAAGTTCGATATAGCGCGGATCTTCCGGAGTGGCTGAGCCGCAATAAACAGCGAGGCGTTTCATGGCCGCTGCGCAGAGCATGCCGCGTCGAGGATCGCAAGGTCGTTCTTGTGCGGCGGCTCTTGCGCGAAATCGAGCGCGACCTCCTCAATTCTCTTGAGTCGATCGAGATCGGGGCTCTCGCCGGGTTGCCAGATACCGGCCATCCCAAGCTTCTGGCGCACGCAATCCGCCGCCATCGCAATATCCACGACGGACTCATATTCCGGGAGTTTGATCTGCATCCGCAGCAGCACGACTGGCATTTTTTGGTCGTCGACCGTTGCCGTGTCGCGCCAATTGTCATCAACCCACAGGCTGCCTTCTGTATCTTCGACAAGCTGTCGCCACGCATGGCTGTGATCGGGTTCGACCAGCCTGGAGGTGCCGATTTCGGGTACCGACAGTGCCAGTGCGAGCAGGAGCAGGAATTTCATCAGGCGGCCGTTCCGACCAGATCCTCTATCATCAGGCCCGCTGTCGCCTTGGCGCTGCCGACCACACCCGGGATCCCGGCGCCCGGATGCGTTCCGGCACCGACGAGATAGAAATTGTCGATCACATCGTCACGGTTATGGCCGCGGAAAAACGCGCTCTGGGTCAGCAGCGGCTCGAGGCTGAAAGCGCTGCCGAGATGGGCGTTGAGATCCTGCGCAAAGTCTTTGGGTGCGTAGCTGAACTTGGTCACGATCCGGTCATGGATGTCGGGGATCAGGCGGCGCCCGATCTCGTCGAGAATGCGCTTCTCCAGAATCGGGCCGATTTCGTCCCAGTCGACCTTCAGCTTGCCCATATGGGCGACAGGTACCAGGGCATAGAAAGTGCTCTTGCCCGGGGGCGCCATGCTCGGATCGGTCACGGTCGGGTGGTGCAGATAGATGCTGAAATCCTGCGGCAGCACGCCATTGTCGTAAATGTCGTCGAGCAGACCCTTATAGCGCGGGCCGAACAGGATCATGTGATGGGCAATGCCCGGCCATGTGCCCTCGAGCCCGAAATGGACCACGAACAGGCCGGGGCTGTAGCTCTTCTTCGCCAGTTTCTTGCCCATCTTCCAGCCGCGCTGGCTGCGGCCCAGCAAATCGCGATAGGAATGCATGATGTCGGCATTGCTGGCGACGGCATCGAAACGCTGGCGAAAACCGTTTTGCGTTTCGACTTCGGTCGCTTTCTTGTCCTCGGTATGCACCTGCACCACCGGGTCGCCGACCATCATTTTGCCGCCAAGCCGTTCGAAATGGCGGATCATGCCGGCAATCAGGCGGTTGGTGCCGCCACGGGTCCACCACACGCCGCCATCCATCTCCAGTTTGTGGATCAGCGCATAGATGGAGCTGGTTTTCATCGGATTGCCGCCCACCAGCAGGGTATGGAAGCTGAGCGCCTCGCGCAGTTTCTCGCTTTCGACGAAGCTGGAAACCATGGAATAGACGCTGCGGTAAGCCTGTTTCTTGGCCAGGGCCGGGGCGGCCTTCAGCATCGATTTGAAATCGAGGAAGGGCACCGTGCCCAGCTTTACATAGCCTTCCTCATACACGCCTGCGCTGTATTCCAGGAACCGCTGATAGCCGGCCACATCCTTGGGATTGAGTTTCTCGATCTCGGCAAAAAGCGCGTCGTGATCGTTCGAATAGTTGAAATTGTGCCCGTCGGGCCAATTGAGGCGGTAGAACGGGCTGACCGGCATCAGCTCCACATCCTGTGCCATATCATGGCCGGACAATTCCCACAGCTGGGTCAGGCAATCGGGATCGGTGACGACTGTCGGGCCACCATCGAAGGTAAAGCCGTCTTTCTCCCAAAAATAGGCCCGGCCGCCGGGCTTGTCACGCCCTTCGATAACGGTCGTGGCGATCCCAGCGCTTTGCAGGCGGATGGCCAGAGCCATGCCGCCAAAGCCGGAACCGATAACGCAGGCTGTCTTGCCTTCTGCACTCATGTTGCGTTGCGACCTTTCTCAGTCATTGTTGCGCACCAGCGGATTGCGCTGGCTGGCGATGGCGCCGATAGCGCGATGGATAGCCACCGGTGGTTTGCCCGACAGGATGCGGGCTTTGTCTGCAAAACTGGATCGAGCGGCATAGAAGCGTTCGACCAAGCCTTCGTTCAAGCCGTAGAAGCGCTCGAACACACGATATCGTTCCGTAGGTTCTGCCGCCCCGAAAAGCATCGTGCCCAAAAGGCGGTAATAGCCGGTGCGTTTCCAGTGGTGCGCGGCATGATTGGCCACGATGGCGGCCATCTGGTCACCTGGCAAATCGGCGTTCTCGGCGACCAGCAACGCGGTTTCCACTGCTTGCGGCATGGTATAGCTGGTCAGGGGATGGGCGAGCAGCGCGCGCGCGCCGGCCTGCGCCACCTGGTCGAGCTGGCGTTCCTGGCGGTATTTGCCGAATTGCCCACTGGTGATGACCGGCAAGACCCCGGTTTCGCTTCCCAAGATGTCACCATCCCAACCCTGCTCGTTGCAATAACGGTCCAGCCGCGAAGACAGCGCGCCGCGATCAAGTGTCGGGCTGTCATTGTAATAGGTATCTTCGATGAAAATGTCGTTGGCGCCCAGTGGCAGGACATAGACAAAGCGAAAGCCGTCATGCTGTTCGACCGAGGCATCCATGATGACCGGCCGTTCCACCAGATGCGGAGTTTTGGTGCGCATGTGACGGCCCATGAAGATTTGCCAACCGCCCTGCATGTGAGGGGAGGGCTCGAAGCCGCGGCAATCGATCACGGTCCGCGCCTGCACAGTATCGCCGCTCGCCAGGGTGACGCTGTTGTTGCTGCATTGGGCCACAGCCATCTTGGTGTGGATCGTGTCTTGGGCGAGCTCGCGCCGCAGCCCGGCATCATAGTCGGGCGAGGCAAGCGAGAAATAGCGCGACGACAGTGTCCGTCGCAGGCGCGGGAAAGCAACATCATAGCCGAGCCATTCGGCTTTGCGGAACGGTGCCAGCAGGTTCGCCCCGGCTTCGGAAACGTCGCTGCCGAACCAGCTCCAGCGGTGGTTGCCGCCCAGTCGCTCTCCCGCTTCTAGCAAGATCACGTCGAGTTCGGGCCGCAGCTTGCGCAAGGCGAGCGCGATTAGCCCGCCCGACAGGCCGCCGCCCACAATCGCCACATCTGCCCTGCGCCCATTCATTATGCCGCAGCCCTAGGGGGGCAGAGAGGCGGGGGCAATCTTCAAAAGGGGCTTGGCGCGCGGAACCGCGCCGATCATCGCCCGTTGATAGGCGAATAGATGGGAAATCAAATCAATGCGTAAACAATGGATGCTCGCCGCGGTGGCCTGCGCAATTTTCGCGCAACCTGCTCTGGCGCAGGAAAGCGACGATCAGCAAGGGCCTCCTGCGGGTCCTCCGATCGACATGGAAGACAGTGTCTTCAATGGTGACTGGGTCACAATCGGGATCGGCGCAGGCCTGTCGCCGAGCTATTCCGGTTCGGACGACTATGTCGTCTTTCCGCTCCCTGTCGTCACCGGGAGTTTCGGCGGAGTGGATTTCAGTCCGCGTCCGGCCGGATTGGCAGTGGATTTCATCCCGGATGAACGCGGCAAGACCGGGATCACGCTGGGCATTGCCGCGCGACTGCGCAGCGACCGGGTCGACCAGATCGAGGATCCGGTGGTCAAGGCGCTGGGCGAGCTGGATCGCGCCGTTGAAGTCGGGCCGACCGTCGGCGTCAGCTTTCCCGGCGTGCTCAATCCTTTCGACAGCGTCAGTTTCACGGTCGACACCCTATGGGATGTTGCCGGGGCGCATGGTGGCATGACGGTGAACCCGTCGGTGACCTATTTCACCCCACTGAGCCGGGGCGCAGCAGCCTCTTTCTCGCTGAGCACCACCTATGTCGATGATGATTTTGCCGACTATTACTATACTGTCAGCCCCGCCCAGAGCCTGTCGAGCGGCCTGCCGGCCTTCACCGCCGACGGAGGTATCCAGAGCGCGGGTGCCAACCTGTTCCTCGCCTTCGACCTCGATGGCAATGCGATGAATGGCGGCGTCTCGCTGGTGGCGATCGGCGGCTATTCACGGTTGTTCGGCGATGCCAAGAACACGCCGTTCACCAGCATCCGTGGCAGTGCCAACCAGTTCCTGATCGGCGGCGGGATCGCTTATACGTTCTGACGCTGGATAGGTTCTCGCGTTTGCGGACGCCGCAACGAAGAAGGGCCCCGGTTTTCCGGGGCCCTTTCCGTATCAATCCTCGCTGCTGTCGTCCTCCAGCCCCAGATCGGGCCGGCTCGGAGGCAGCGGCGCGCTGCGATCACCTGTTTTCAGATAGGTATCGAACCAGCGCATCATCCGCAGGTTATAATCATAGCGACTGGCGGCGCGGCGGTTGCCATGCGGCTCACCCGGATACAGCACCATGCGGGTGCGGGTATCAGGCTTGCGTACCTTGATCGCGCGATAGAGTTCGTAGCTCTGGCTCGGGTCGACCCGTGTGTCTTCCTCACCATGCATGATCAGAATCGGCGTGGTCGCCTTGTCGACATGGAAGATCGGCGACACTTCGAGCATGCCCTGCCAGTCTTCCCACGGCCATTTGCGGCTGTGCACATTGTACATCTCGTAAGGAATGTCGGTGGTGCCGAACTTGCTGATCTGGTTGGAGATACCCACGAACATCACGGCTGCGGCATATTCCGCGCTCAGCGCAGTCGCGCCCCAGGCACTGGCATAGCCGCCATAGGAACCGCCGGTGATGCCGGTGCGGTCCGGATCGGCAATGCCTTCAGAAACCAGGAAACGCTTGGCATCCACGATGTCGTTGAATTCCTTGCCGGCATAGTCAGCCTGATGCTGCTTGGCGAAAGCCACGCCATAGCCGGTGGAGCCGCGATAGTTGGGAAGGAACACGGCATAGCCCTGCCCTGCCGCGACCTGGCCCGGCTTGCTGTAGGCCGTCACCCAGCCATTGCTTTCATGCGCTTCGGGCCCGCCATGGACATTCATGATCAGCGGAGCGCCGCCCGCCGGAGCACCGCCGACCGGCTCGATCAAGACGCCTTCCACTTCCTGCCCGTCACGCGCGGTGTAGGTGATCACGCTCTGCTTGCCGAAATCGATATCGGCGAGCCAGGTGTTGTGGTTGGTCCAGCGGGTAAAGCTGTCGTTTTCCCAAACGTACAACTCGCTCGGGTTGGTAGCAGTACTGGCGCGGACCACGATCCGGTCACCCCCGGCGTCGATGCCGGAAATCGCCAGATCGCCGGCGGCCTGCTCGCCCGCAGCGCTGCCATCGGCGTTGTAGAAGCGCACGAAGCTGCTGGCGCCCTTGTGGAT
Source organism: Parerythrobacter jejuensis (assembly GCF_039536765.1). Lineage (NCBI taxonomy): Bacteria > Pseudomonadati > Pseudomonadota > Alphaproteobacteria > Sphingomonadales > Erythrobacteraceae > Parerythrobacter > Parerythrobacter jejuensis. The sequence goes on along the minus strand of NZ_BAAAZF010000001.1, from coordinate 1,297,066 downwards.
CACAGCCGCAAGGCGACCATCGCTCAGGAACTCGGTATCCACTGCGGCTTCTGCGGCACCGGCATTCACCGGCGTGATCGCGCCTGTTGCCATATCAACAAAGTGCAGCGTGGTTGCAGCGGGATCGTTCATGTCGACGCCCGCAATCAGCGACAGCTTGCTGCCATCGGGCGCGATCTCGACATCACCGATCTTGCCGGGCGTTTCGACCACAGCCTTCACATTGCCACTGGCGACATCGATGATGTTGACCCGCTTGGACGTGTAGCTGTCATCGACATTGGGCGTCGGTGCCGTTTCGATGATCCCGGTTGCACCGTCGGGTGCGATGTCGAAGCTGCTGACATAACCGGGCACACTGATTTCGCGTGGATCGGTATCGACGCTGCTGCCGACCGATGCGGCAAAGAGGCGGTTCAGCTGAGCTTCTTCTTCATAGACAATCGCGTTGAAGCCCGCCTTGTTTTCACCCTTGCGCTGCTTGTCTTCAGCCGCGCTGACCAGCATGTAAATCGTGCCACCATCGGGCGACCAATCATGTGAGCGGACGTTGGATTCTTCCACTTCGGCCAGCTTCTTTGGGGCCCCGCCATCAATCGGGATGCCCCAGACCGCGCGCTTTTCGTCTTCGTCGGCCCAGACATAGCTGATCATACCGCCATCGGGCGAAAAGGTGATCCCGCTCGCACTCACATCTTTGGGCAGGTAAGTGCGCCAGCTGTCGGGGCCCCAGGCAACTTTCAGTTCCTGCTTGGTGGTGCCGTCTTTCTCGCCTTCAGTGACATCAGGCAGGCCAGCCGTCGTATAGGCGACCCGGCTACCATCCGGCGAAACGGCGATCGCGCCAACGCTTTCCAGCTTCGCCACGTCTTCCGCCGTCATCGGGCGGGCAAGGGCGGCGGCGGGGAACATCAGGGTGGCGGTGAGCAGTGCAGTCCGCAAGGTCTTCATGGCAGGATTATACCTCTCGTTTGTGGTTTTGTTGCGTGGGGCTATAGCGAGACTCGAACAGAGCGCAAATGCATGCGCCATTCGAGGGAGAATTCATGAAACGCGCTATCGCCTTCACCCGTTCCGTCATTGTCGCATTGGCAGCGATGATCGCATTGCCAACTGTCGCCCAGACGGTGATCATCCATGCTGGCTCGGTCGTCACCGACGCCGACGCGACACCGACCGGCCCGGCCACGATTACCGTGACCGATGGCAAGATCGTGAGCATTGATGAAGGCTTCCTGCCGACGCCGGATGGCGCGACCATGGTGCACCTGCCCGACCATACGCTCGTCCCGGGCCTGATTGATCTGCACACCCATCTTTCGGGCGATCCGAGCGGAGAATTCTGGCGCGCGGCAACGACCCCGCCCGAATATAGCGTACTGGTCGCAGCCAAGAATGCGCGCATTACCGCGCTCGCCGGTTTTACCACTGTGCGCGACCTGGGTTCGCGGACCGACCAGGTCACCCAGATGCTGCGCCGCGCAACCGCAGAGGGCATGGTTCCCGGGCCGCGTGTGGTCACATCCGCCCGCACGATCGCGATTGTCGGCGGGCATGGCGATACCAACGGTTTTCGCCGGGGCGTGGGAGAAATTCTGGGCAGTGACTTCACTTGCACCGGGCCGGTCGCCTGCGCAGAAATGGTACGCACGGCCTCCAAGTTCGGGGCGGACCTGATCAAGATTACCGCCACCGGCGGCGTGTTGAGCCAGCAGGGCAGAGGGCTGGAGGCCCACTTCTCCGATGCGGAAATGAAAGCGATTGTCGATACGGCGCGTTCGCTCGGCCTGAAAGTCGCCGCCCATGCGCATGGCGCACGCGGGATTGAAGCCGCCGCGCGCGCTGGCGTGCAAACCATCGAACACGGCACCTATATTGATGAGCAAGCCGCCAAGGTGATGCGGGAAAACGGCACGATCCTGGTGCCGACCCTGATGGCGTTCCAGGGTATCAAGGAGAACCTGGGCAAAGGCTTCTACACGCCGGTTGTGGAGGAGAAGGTTCGCGCCGTCGGCCCCTTTGCCGAGAGCATTGTCGAGCGGGCCCGCCAATTGGGCGTGAAGCTTGCCTTCGGTACCGATGCTGGCGTGTTCCCGCACAGCCAGAATGCGCGCGAACTGGCGCTGATGCGCAAAGGCGGGATGAGCAACCGTGAAGCGTTGGCCAGCGCGACCACCGTGGCGGCAGAAGTGCTGGGCCTGGAAGACGAGATCGGCCGTCTCGCACCCGGCTTTTCGGCCGATATTGTCGCAGTGACGGGCAACCCGCTGGACGATGTTGCGGTGATGGAGAGTGTCGACTGGGTCATGGTGCGCGGCCGCGTGGTCGAATAGGATGATGGCTCGTTTCCGGCGCGCAGTTGCGGTCGCTGCCCTGCTGGGCCTCGCGTCGGGCGCGGCTTCGGCACAGGATAGCGCGCAGAACACTGCGCAGACGTGCAATGCTTGGGCCGCATCGCCCGCAGGCTGGGACGATATCGAGGCGGTCATCCGCAGGAACTACGCCTATCTCGACCGGGTCGAGGACGTCGATGCACTGTTCAAAGCAGCGCGGGCGAGCGCGCAGAGCGCAGCTTCGGTCGAAGAGTTGGGCACGATTGCAGAAACGCTCGGCTATGCCTTTCGCGACGGGCATTTCCATGCGCGGCCGACCGTCGGGCCCGAACGTGCGTGGATCCCTTCATCCTCCGATTTCTGGATTGTGCGCGACAAGGGGCGCTGGCTGGTATCCGATGTGAAACAGGGCAGTCGTGCGCGCGAAACAGGCGTTCGGCCCGGCTGGGAAATCCTCACTATGGACGGCATACCCATCGCAGAGCTCGCAGCCCAGGCATTGGCCGCTGTGACGACAACGCCGAGCGAAGCGCAGCTGGAATATGCCGCCAATGTGGTCCTCACCGGCAGGCTGGGTGCACGGCGCAGCTTCGTTTTCTCGACGATGGGCGGGCAGCGGAATATGGAATTGCCCCCGGCCCAACAATCCTTCGCGCCGCGTCCCGACGGGATGGTGCAGGTTTCCCAAAGGGACGGGGTCGTCCGGCTGCGGTTCAACAATTCGCTCGGCAATAATGATCTGATTACCCGTTTCGATCAGCTCATGCGTGACAATGCCGATGCCAAGGGTCTGATACTCGATCTGCGCGACACGCCGGGCGGCGGCAACACAACGGTAGCGCGCGCGATTCTGGGGCACTTTGTCGGCAAGCCTGTCCCGTACCAAATCCACCGCAACATGTTTGAAGAGATGAGCTTCGGCGTCAGGCGGCAATATGCCGAATATGTCTTCCCGCGGGGCAAGGTTTTTGACCGGCCAGTGGTGATCCTGGCCGGACGCTGGACCGGAAGTGTGGGCGAGGCGGTTGCCATGGCGTTTGAAACCGCAGTCGGCGCGCATACTGTCGGTACGCCACTGGCCGACCTGCTTGGCGACTTACGCACCAACCGGACGGGAAACGGATGCATCGCGATACGCTTCGCATGGGACAAATTGTACTCTGTTCAGGGCTTGCCCCGCGAAGAATGGACACCGGCCGATTTGCTGGCGTCAGGCGATACCGGCCCCGATGGAGGTGACCCCGCTTTGGCGCGCGCAATGCAGTACATTGCCGGCAACAGCACTGTCGCCGGCGACTGACGGACACCGAAGGGAGAGATCGATGGCGGCAAATTTCATGCGCATCCTGTTCGGCAAGCGGGCCGAGGCATTGCAGGAAGAAGATGGTTCGCGCGGCAGCTACGCCAAGATGATCGAGCGGCGCGAAGATGATGTGGATCGCCTGACCGCGCGCGAACTGACCTTCATGATGATGCGTGACAGTTTCTATATGGCGACCATTACCGACGACGACTGGCCTTATATCCAGCATCGCGGCGGACCGCGCGGCTTTCTGAAGCATATCGAGGGCAACAGGATCGGATTTTCCGATTACGGCGGGAACCGGCAATTTGTCAGCGCCGCCAATATCGACGATCGCCAGAGAATTGCGCTGTTCCTGATGGATTATCCGGAGAAACGCCGGCTCAAGATTGTCGGCACCGCGCACTGGCAGACAGCTGATCAGGGCGACCCTTTGTGGGATCATCTGGTGGACCCGGCCTACCCGGTCGAGAATCAGCGGTTTTTCCTGATCGATGTGCTGGGGTTTGACTGGAACTGCCCGCAGCATATCACGCCGCGTTACACGCAGGCTGAATTGAAGGCGTTGCAACAATGAACTGGTCGATCGAGATTCTGGGCGCCCTTGCGCTTGTTTCGCAGCCCGTTGCGGATGCCGAGCAATGCGAGCGCGAGCTGGTTGTGCTGGGGGCAGGGCAGGATGCCGGTGCGCCGCAGATCGGCACGGTATTATGGAGCACCGCACATGAGAGCGGGCCGCGGCTGACGCCCAGCGCACTCGGCCTGATCGATCGCGAGAATGGCCAGCGCTATCTGTTCGATGCGTCCCCCGCCATTACCGAGCAGTTGGCGATGCTGGACGAGATAGAGCCTGCAGGGCAAGGCCTTGGCATCGATGGCATCTTCCTGACCCACGCCCATATCGGCCACTATCTGGGCCTTGCCTATCTGGGGCGCGAGGCAGCCGGCGCGAGAGGTGTGCCGGTCTTCGCAATGCCCCGGATGGCGGCGTTCCTGCGCGAAAATGGTCCGTGGAGCCAGCTGGTCGAACTCGGCAATATCGCGATCACCGAAATGGCTGCCAGCCAATTCACTACCCTTAGTGACACGTTCGGGGTGATGCCTATCCTTGTGCCGCATCGTGACGAGTTTTCGGAGACGGTCGGTTTCTTCATCATGACGCCGGGCAAAACGGCGCTCTATCTTCCTGATCTCGACAGTTGGGACGAGTTTGAGGAGAAGGGCGGACAATCGCTGGAATCTCTTGTCGAAGGGTTCGATTACCTCTTCATCGATGCGACCTTCTATGACGATAACGAGCTGCCAGGGCGCGATATGTCGAAGATCCCGCATCCCAGAGTCAAGGCAACGATGGTACGGCTGGCCCGGCTTGCGCCGGACAATCGCGCCAAGGTGCATTTCATTCACTACAATCACACCAACCCGATCCGCGATCCGCAGTCCGATCAATCGAAACAGGTTGCTGCCCTCGGCTTCAATGTCGCCCGCGCGGGCGACAGCTTCTGCCTCGATTAGGTCTACGTCTGCCGTTCATCGAACCGCCCTTGCCCTTTGTAGAAGGCAGCCATGCGTGGGCGTGACATCCCTGTAACGGCTTCTCGCAGTTGGACTAACACCGCATCGCGATTAAGAGACTTTACGCCAATCCTCAGGGGGACTTCATGAAACTCATCCGTACCGCACTTCTGGCCACCGCCGCGCTGGCGCTGCCGGCCGCTCCGGCTTTGGCCGATCACCACGGCGACAAGCCAAATGCCCCGGCAGAAGAGACTGCCAAATCAGAGGGTGAGAAGCTGAAGGCGCTGTTCGCTGATTCCGACAAGCGCAGCCTCGAACTCAACCCCCTCAGCCGCCTGTTCCGCGGGGATGACAAGAACGCTGACCGGCTTGGTGATTTCCTGACCGATGCGTCATACTATGCCGACCTTCGTGATACGCAGCTCAATGTTGCGCTGCTGGCGCAGATCGATCGCAGCAAGCTCGATCCGACCGACCAGCTCGCCTACGATGTGTTCAAATATAACCAGGAACAATCGCTCAAAGGCAGCACTCCGGAAATCCGCGCGCTGACCGAAGTGCGTCCGGTAAACCACTTCAGCGGCTTCCACACATTCTATCCCAACTTCGCCAGCGGCAAGGGTGCCGCCCCGTTCAAGACGTTGGCCCATTACGAAGACAATCTGTCGCGCCATGATGACTATATCACCATCAACAAGCGCGCGATTGACAAATTCCGCGAGGGCATGGCCAGCGGCGTTGTCGAAACCAAGCTGACGATCGGCAATGTGATCAAGCAGTTCGATACGCAGCTGGCGATCCCGGTTGCGGATTCGCAGTTCATGGGTCCGGTGAAGCAATTCCCCGAGAGCTTCTCGGACGAGGACAAGGCGCGCCTGACCGCCGCTTACGAAGCGAAGACCAGGGAAATCTACGCGGCCCACCAAGCGATGCGCGATTTCCTGCGCGACGAATATCTTGCCGTGGCGCGCGAAGAAGTCGGCCTGAGCCAGATGAAGGGGGGCGAGGCGCTCTACCAGCAGCTGATCGAAGGCACGACCACGCTGCCGCTGACCGCCGACTACCTGCACAATCTTGGCTTGAGCGAAGTGGCCCGGATCAAGACCGGGCTGGAAGAGATCAAGGCAGAGGTCGGGTTCGAGGGTTCGCTCAACGAATTCTTCGACTTCGTCCGCACCGATCCACAGTTCAAGCCGGAAAGCCGCGAAGCGCTGACCCAGAGCTATTACGATATCGGCAAGCAGGTGGACGGGAAGATCGGCGACTATTTCTCGCTGCTTCCCAAGTCCGAACTGGAGATCAAGCCTTACGATCCGAGCATCGAGCAGTTCAGCGCGGGCGGTTCCTACCAGTCGGGCGCGCCGGACGGATCGCGCCCGGGCGTGTTCTTCTTCAACGCCTATGACCTGCCCAGCCGCCTGACGACGGGCAATGTCACGCTTTACTTGCATGAGGGGGCCCCTGGTCACCACTTCCAGATCAGCCTGGCGCAGGAAAACGAGGCGCTGCCGGCATTCATGCGGTTTGGCGGCACCACCGCCTTTATCGAAGGCTGGGCGCTTTATTCCGAAACGCTCGGGTTCGAGATGGGCTTCTATGAAGACCCGTGGAACCGCTATGGCACGCTGCAGGACGAGCAGCTGCGCGCGATGCGCCTGGTCGTCGATACCGGTCTGCATTCCAAGGGCTGGAGCCGCGAGCAAGCGATTGAATTCATGCTGGAGAATTCCGGTATGACCCGGACCGAAGTGGTGTCGGAAGTCGAGCGCTATATCGCGATCCCGAGCCAGGCGCTGGCCTACAAGGTCGGTGCCTTGAAGATCCAGGAGCTGCGCAAGAAGGCCGAAGATGAGCTGGGCGACAGCTTCGATATCAAGGGCTTCCACGCGCAGGTTCTGGGCACTGGCGGCCTGCCACTGCCAGTACTGGAAGCGAAGATCGATCGCTGGATTGCCAGCCTGAAATAGCTTCGGCCCCTGCGGCCTGCTGATCGAACAGGGCGGCGCTCCTCACCGGGGGCGTCGCCCTGTCCTCATTTTGATCCATGTCAATGCGTAACCGGTCATGCGATGGAACGGTGGGATCAAAGAGGAGAGGAGCGACAGCCATGAATGCGTCGGTACAAATTCGCCCGGAGGCTGCGGCTTCCCATGTCGATGTCCTGATCGTTGGGGCCGGGATTTCCGGTATCGGTTCGGCCTATCACCTGCAGGAGCAATCGCCCGAGCTCAGCTATGCGATCCTGGAGATGAAGGACACGTTCGGGGGTACGTGGGAAACCCACAAATATCCCGGCGTCCGTTCGGATTCCGACCTCTATACCTTCGGCTATCGCTTTAAACCGTGGGTCGGCCCGCCCATCGCCACCGCAGACGAGATCCTGACCTATATGGGCGAAGTGATCGACGATAACGGGATCGGTGAGCACATCCGCTATGGTCACCGCATCGTCTCCTGCTCCTTCGCGCGCGCAACCGATTTGTGGACTGTCGAGGCAGAGCGGCTGGAAGATGGCGCAATCCTTACCTTCACTTGCAACTTCCTGTGGATGTGCTCGGGCTATTACGATCACGAGAACCCCTACATTCCCGATTGGAAGGGGCTGAACGACTACACCGGGCATTTCGTACATGCCCAGCTGTGGGATCCGGCCACAGACTATGCCGGCAAACGCGTGCTCGTGATTGGATCCGGTGCGACTGCCGCTACCGTGATCCCCGAATTCGCCAAGACTGCCGCCCATGTCACCATGCTGCAACGCAGCCCGACCTATTTCTTCTGCCATCCCAACCAGAATGAACTGGCCGACCGCCTGCGCGAAGTGGGCGTGGACGAGCCGACGATCCATCGCGTCGTGCGCCAGCAAATCCTGTTCGACCAGGATGTGATGACCAAGCGCTGTCAGGAAGAGCCGGACGCGGTGTTCGAGGAATTGAAGGCGCTGATCCGCGAATATGCGGGCGAAGATTTCGAGTTCGAACCGCATTTCACGCCGAAATACCGGCCATGGCAGCAACGGCTCGCGTTCTGCCCTGATGGCGATGTCTTCCAGGCCGTGGGCGCAGGCAAAGCCAGTGTGGTGACCGATACAATCGATCACTTCACCGAGACCGGCGTGGTGACGTCATCGGGTGAGACGATCGAAGCCGATATCATCGTGGCGGCGACCGGCTTCCGGCTTTCCGTGATGGGCGACATTCCTTTCTCGGTAGATGGCGAGGCGATCGATTGGCATGACACGCTGACCTATCGCGGCATGATGTTCACCGGCGTGCCCAACATGGCGTGGGTCATGGGCTATTTCCGCGCCAGCTGGACCTTGCGGGTCGATATGCTGGGTGATTTTGTCTGCCGCCTGCTCAACCATATGCAGGATCGCGGCGCGACCCGGGTGGAAGTTGCCCCGAAAGCCGGGATCGATGCGATGGAGCCGGGCCCGTGGATCGATGCCGACAATTTCAATCCGGGCTATCTCAAGCGCGGGATGAACCAGTTGCCCAAGGCCGGCAAAGGTGATGATTGGAAACACACCCAGGATTACTGGCGCGAGAAGGACGACTTCCCGATGATCGACCTCGAAAGCGAAGACTTCTCCTATTTCACCGCCCGCGTGCGCGAATTGGTGGAGTCCGCATGATGATCGACACGACGCTCGATTCGACCGGTTGGTCGGCGCTGGTGTTGGGGGCTTTCACCGTGTTCGCTGCGATCGGAGCATTCCGCAATCCCGGCGTGTGGCAAAAGGTGGTGAAGGAGATCGAGAGCTCGCCTGCACTGCAGCTGATCAGCGGCATGCTGGAGCTGGTCGCCGGGACCACGGTTTACCTGCTCAACCCATGGATACCCGCCGACATACTGACCTGCGTCATGAAGACGCTGGGCGCGCTGATGGTTTTCGAAGCGCTCATGGTGATCGGGTTTTCAGATGTCTATTTCCATTTCTGGCTGCGCAATCTGTCGCATCTTCACCGGCCATGGGTGGCGGTGACATTCCTGTGCGGCCTCGCGCTGACTCTTGTCGCGTTCTGGCGGGCGGCGAGCTAGCCGCTATTCCACCTGCATGCGATACGTGATCGTAAAGCCGGGATGATTGGTACCATCCGAGGCGGCCAGTGTGCCCGTCGGCAGGACCCTGATGCCTGTTACGCTGCTGTCGAACCCTGACGGCGTATGGTCGTAAGGCGCAGTGCCACCCGCTGCGGTGGAATAGTCCACCATTGTCACCGCATCGAAGGGGTCCAGCCCGCTTACAGTCGTGCCTTCGGTAAACACGATCCCGAAGCCGGCATCGAAGGCCATATCCAGCGGAACGATATCGAGCATCGCCAGCGTGTCGGCATCGACCGGCGCGTCGCCTTCATTGCGCACAGAGATTGCATATTCGATGATCGCACCGGGAATGGCCTTGGGATCGCTGGCACTGATCCCGTCGGAAATTACGGTTGAGCTCTTGGTCAGGACAATACGCGCATTGGCACTATTGCGGGTGTTGGTGACGATGCAGGTCACGACATCGCCAATCTGCAAGACCATGTCGACCCGCCGGGTCCCCGTGCCAAGCGTGGTGGTCGAGCTGGTGTTGGCATTGGTGCATACGGTCGACATGGCATAGTCGCCCAGCACGGTGGAGCCTTCCGCGAACTCGATCACCCGGATCGTGTTGCCGGCCGTCACCGGCACGGGCCCGGTGCTATCGATGACAAAGCTCGACCCGGTCCCGGTGGTGGTGGTCTGGTTCAGATTGGTGTTGGTCGTCCGGTCCCTGATCCGCAACCGGAACTGGTCGGTGTCGAATATCCGGCCACCGGCGCCAAGCGCCTTGGTATAGGTCACATGCGGGAAGGGGGTGTTGGTGAAGGTGCAGCTCACTTCATCCCCGAATTGCAGCGATCCGAACGCATAATTGGTGGTGACCACATTGGTTGGTAGCGCGGTGGACGACGATGCGTTGCCGTTCACGCATGTCAGCAGCGACTGGTATTGCGACAAAGCGCTGACACTGCCCGGGGCCATTTGTTCGGTCAGTGTCAGGGGAATTCCCGATGCAGTCGAGAGGACAACCGCATCGAAGGGGCCAAGGCCGGTGCCTGTGGTGGTTCCACTCGCCAGCGCCGCACCTGAAGACGACGACTGGATTTCGAAGGTAAACTGGTCGGCTGCGGAAACCCGCGCGCCGCCAATCTGTTTCTCCAGCGTGATCGAGGCAAAGCGTACGGCAAACATCAGGCCCTGCAGGCCAGCTCCGTCCATCTCGGCCGTGACCGTGGTTGGCGTGTCCGTGCCGACGATGTAGGCGCCGACCCGTCCGGTCAGGCCGTCGCCGGTTTCGCGGAATGTCCCGGTGCCAACGCCGGTGAAACCCGGCATCTGGCTGCCGCTGATGGGCGGGACGGAATCGAGCAGCTCCCATGATCCGCCATTGGTGGTGTATTCGAGATATTCTGCATTGTCGGTCGATTCCCCGTCCGCCACCACGAAAGCGTAGCTCGTGATGGTCGAGACACCCGGCGGGGGCGTGACGGCGATGGACGAGAATGTGAATTCCACCGTCGAACCGCTATTGAGCATATACAGGATCGGCTCACCCGGGATGCCAAGGAATGCCGAATTGCCAACGGCCGCTCCGGACCAGCTGGGTGCGGGCCGGGCATCCGCGCCGGTGGCTGCTGTGCTGGTGGTGCGCAAATTGAAGGTAAGGGTCGAGCCGTCGCTGAGGGTGAAGGCGAAGTTCTGGCCACTGGCACTACGCGCCTGCACATCATTGTAATCGGTCAGATCGAGCCAGCAATAGGTCTGCCACGATGGCGGCGCCGTACCCGCGCTGGACGCAGCCGAACAGCCAGCAGCATGGGCCGGGCTGCTGGCCAGGACCATCGCCAGAAAAACTGACAGCAGGGCACAAATCCACCGCATGGCTGCGAAATCGGCTTCCTTTCCTCGAACTGGCCATCCCCGAACAGGCCAATACGTAATTCTACACCGTCGCCATGACAGGGAATGGTAACCATCCGGTAACCATGATCCTGATCCTGATCCTGAAATCCGATGCCGGCGCTGGACAGCGGCACGCGGGGGCGGCAGAGCTGTTCGCCATGAGCGATGAGATCATCTGGTGGGGCGGCACATTGCCGCGATTGGCCGACCTTGGTTCCGGGGGCGATGAATGTATGCCTGGCCATCTCGGCATCGAATTTGTCGAAGTCAGCAGCGATATGATCACTGCACGCATGCCGGTGGATGAGCGGACCAGGCAACCATATGGCAGGCTGCATGGCGGGGCATCGGTGGCATTGGCAGAAACGGTCGGATCGGTGGCGGCATCACTGACCGTCGATCGCGAGCGCTTCGCCACCGTCGGCATGGAGATCAACGCGAACCATGTGCGCCCGGCCTATGATGACTATGTCTATGCCACGGCGACACCGGTCAATCTGGGGCGTACGACCCAGATCTGGTCGATCCGGATCGTCAACGAGCTCGGCAAACTGGTGTGTATCTCGCGCCTGACAATGGCGGTGATCGCTATCGAACAGAAATAGGGATCAAGCCGGTTCGGTTGTTCTGGCGGGAACGGGCAGGGCATTGCCGCTGGCTGCCGCGCGTTTGGCCCCGGCTTCCAACTCCTTGGCCAGATCGCGCACATAGGGATCGAATTCGAGCTGGATCGTGTGCCTGCGCGACTTGTAGAATTGCCCGACGTTGAAATCTTCATCCTTGGTGATGATCGCGTGCATCTCCTCGGCTGGCGGCGGCGCATATTGCCCGGCCAGATAGGCACCTACCAGCTTGCTCTGCTGCTCGGCAAAATTAACCAGCGTCGGCAGGGGTTGGGCAAGGCCCATATAAAACAGGTCCGGGGTTTCCGGCTTCATGATCCGTTTGAACAGGGGTGGAGGTGTATTGTCGCTGTCGGCTGTAAGGGCCGGATCGTTGAAGAACGGGAAGCTTATGTCATAGCCGGTGGCCCAGATGATCACATCGATCGGCTCGCGGCTGCCATCGGTGAACACCACGCCATCCCCGTCCAGTCTTTCGATCGCTGGCTTCATGGTCAGATCGCCCGATCCTGCCCGCAGCAGGAATTCCCCTGATACGCTCGGATGGTTTTCGAACATGCCGTGGGTGGGTTCGGGCAGACCATAGTCGCCCATCGTGCCCAGCAGGCGCTTCATGATCCGCTCGCCGATCTTGTGGCGCATCCAGCGCGGCATCCAGGCGGGGGCCGGGTTCTTGTCACTCGGCTTGCCGCCGATATATTTCGGGAAAACCCATACTCCGCGCCGGGCAGAGACGAACAATTTGCTGGCCACAGTGCGATGGGCCAGTTCGGACGAGATATCCATCGAACTGTTGCCCATCCCCACCACCAGCACGCGCTTGCCCATGCAATCGACCGGTTCGGTTGGCGTCATATAGCTGTGGCTGTGGATCTGCTCGCCGGAAAAGGCGCCGGGATAGTCCGGGATCCGCGCGGCCCAATGGTGTCCATTGGCCACCACCAGCGCATCATAGAAACGGGTCTCGCCGTTGGAGAGCGTGATGTCCCACCCACCCTCTGCGCGGCGCTCGGCAGACTCTACCCTTGTGTTGAACTCGATATGCTGGCGCAGAGCGAAGGTATCGACATAGTCGTGGAAATAGTCGAGCAACTGGGCATGGCTTGGATAGTCCGGCCACTCCGCCGGGACGGGCAGGTCTTCGAAGGCGAGCCGCCATTTAGAGGTGTCGATATGCAGGCTTTGATAGCATGCCGACATGCCGTTGGGATTGTTGAAATACCAATTGCCGCCAATATCATCCGATGCTTCGATGATATCGAACGGGATACCATAATCCTTCAACCGCTTGGCCGTGGTGAACCCGGAACAGCCTGCGCCAATGATGCACACATGTGGCAGGGGTTGATCTGTCATCCGGTCAGCCTTTTGCCTGCCTTTGCCACATTGTGCTTCGCCCACAAAGCGGGGTCAGCAGGCGATGCGGCCAAGGGTTCTGCTCGGTCAGTGCGCGGCGGAGAGCCCTAGAAGCCGGCCTTGCTCTTACCGGTCAGTTTGCCGTCATTGAAAACGCCCATAATATGGGAATTGGCCCCTTGGCCTTCGCGCCACATATAGGTGCTCACACTGCCGGCAAATCCCTCTTCATCGCCCTGGAAACCGATGATGGCATTGACCTGCTCCACCGTCATTCCGCGCTTGATGCGCGAGAAGCCGTCGCGGGTGATGCCATAGCCGGTTGCCTGAACTGTGGCGCTGGAAGTGGCTGAAGGATTCTGCGGCAATCCGCCCAGTTGCGTCACCATGTCGGAATAGGCCTGCAGATAGGCCAGCACGATCACTTGCCCGATCTGGGTGTTTTCATAGCCGGACCCGCCGATCGCGGCCAATGTGCCGCCGAACAGGCCACCGCCGCCACCACGGAACGAGACGTCCGATTTGCGGGCATAGCCTTCGGTCACGCGCGAGATTTCGGTGGTCCGTGCATTGACCAGCGAAAGCGTGACATTGGCTTCCTTCTTGTTGACCTTCACCCGGCCAAGGACCCCGCCCAAGACACGGCTGCCCAGCGCGCCGGCCAGCGCGCCGCCAATGCCGCCGCCGCCCGAGCGATTGTTGCGACCGACCAGGTCGGGGATCATGTAATAGTCAGCAGCCTTCACCTGGCCGCGACCGAAATTGGACCCGCGCTGCAATTCGCCACTGTCGGCGAGATCCCGCTCGCCCCGTCGCATCCGCAACGCGCGGCCGCGATCGACGAGATTGAAACAGCCCGACTCGTTCACCAGAACTTTGATCAGGGCTTCGGGGTTGGGCAGATTGTAACGAACCCACCAGCGGCTCTGTGCCTCGTCAATGGCGAGCGTGCCGAGCGATTGCTGGCAGCGGGGAATTTCCTGCACACCCTGATCCTGGGCCTTGCGCCCGGATGATCGGCTCTGCGCATCGGCCGGGACGCTGGTGAATATAGCGGCCACGCAGGCCAGGCTCAGAAACGTCTTGGTAAACGGCATGGTGAAAAGTCTCCCCGAAATCTTCATCCAGACAATTACATATGCCTTGCGCCATAGCAACACAGGCTGGCCGATGGTTCCAGTTCTGACAGGCCAGTTCTCGATTACTAGGCTTATTCAAGCAGCCCCATCATACGCTCGTAGCTGGCGGCGAAGTCTTCCTTGAAACTCTGCACCACCGCGCCTGCGCTGCGCTGTTCTTTGACCAGCCCGACGCCCTGGCCCACGAAATAGGTCGCCAGTTCCTGTGCCGCACGGTTGCCGTTCACGCTGGCCTTGTCGATGGCGCGCAGGGTCGGTTCGGACAATAGCATCATCAGCGGCATGGGCAGGGCGGGGATCTCCGCCTCTTCCCATTTCTGGTGCCACTCGCTGCGCAGCTGGCGGCTGAATTTGCCGGTGCGGTGCTTGCTGCGAATGGTATCGCGACTGGACGCGGCGACCATTTTTTCGCGGAACACTTCGGTCGTCTCGGCCTCGGCTGTGGCCAGCCATACGCTGCCGCACCAGGCGCCTTCGGCACCCATGGCCATCATGCCCGCCATCTGTTTGCCATTCATGATGCCGCCTGCGGCCAGCACGGGAATATCCGCGCCTGCATCCTCGATCGCTTGCAGTACATCAGGGATCAACACAACGGTGGAGACGTCGCCGCAATGGCCGCCGCCTTCGCCGCCCTGCGCCACAATGATGTCCACCCCGGCGTCGATTTGCTTCATCGCGTGTTCTTTCGCGCCGACCAGTGCGGCCACCGGGATGCCGTGTTTCTTGCCCGCGGCGATCATTTCCGGCGGTGCCGTGCCCAACGCATTGGCAATCAGGCGGACCGGGTGGTTGAAGCTTACCTCCAGCAGCTCTTGCCCGAGCGAGGTATTGGGCCGCTGGGAGCCGCCATGCAGATCAGCCCCTTCTTCAGATACGCCTGCCTCTCGCAGAATGGCGCGGGTGAAATCGCGATATTGGGTCGGGATCTGGGCGATGATCTGGTCGGCGGTGATATCCATCTTGACCGCTTGCACTTCCGGGATCAGGACATCGACGCCATAGGGTTTGCCTTCGACATGATCGTCGATCCAGCTCAGTTCCTGCTTCAACTGTTCGGGTGTGGAGCTGACCGCACCAACCACTCCGAAGCCGCCTGCGCGGCTGACAGCGGCGACAACATCACGGCAGTGCGAAAAAGCGAAAAGCGGGAACTCGCATCCCACCATCTCGGTCATGCGGAAGGGCATTCTGGTCTCTCCTGGTCGAGCCGCGATGGGGATCTTGACGGCTACTTGGCTTCCACCTTGGCAAATGTCCCGTCGTTGGTCGATAAGGCTTTTGGGTTGGCCGCTTGGCACTGGTGCACACCGCACGGTTCTGAGCATCGGCTGCGCACAATAATTCGGGAGGGGAATCCAATGTCAAAGAGCAGCATGTCTACATTGAAGGCGGCACAGATTGCCGCGATCTTGCTGATTGCGACAGTCGTTACGCAGATACTCTATATGGCATTTCTGGGCGGCCCGCAGCCATCTGATCCGGCGCAAGGCACCACCCAGGCCGATGTGGTCGCCTATTTCACCGATCGCTGGGCCGAGGTCGCAACGATCTGGACTGTTGAAGTGTTGGCCTTTGCTGGCGTGGCCATGACGGCGCTGGTTGTCATGGCACGCGGCGGTGGCAGCCAGCTGGCGTGGGCGGCTATTGCACTGGCCGCTCTGGTCAATCTGATCCAGCTCGGCCTCGGCCTGGCCGTTTTCCGGCCGATTGCGCTCGCCGAGCAGCCGGTATTCGGGCTTTTCGGAACCGTGGTGGCCGGGGCGTTCTATTTCTACTTCCTTGCAAAAGCCCTGATCGGCGTTGCGGCGATTGCCTTGGGCACTGTGCTTTTCAAAAGCAGCACTGCCACTCCGGCCAAGATCGTTTCGGGTATTACCGCGCTGCTTGGCGTGATCGCACTCGGTGCGAATATTGCTGGCATCGCGCAAGGGATGGGCTGGGTCCTGATCGCGGGAGCCAGCGGAACGCTGGCAACGATGTTCGTCGCGATTGCCGGGGTGATGGCAGTGAAGCGTTCGGTTTCCGACTAGCTGGGTCGCCCGATATCGCTCCGCATTGACTCATATGACACAATAGGCATAATATATGCTTAGTGTCATATGGGGAGGGCGGCGTGTCGCTTCAATTTGCCATACTTGTCGCTCTGTCTGACGGGCCAATGTCGGGCTACGACATTGCAAAACAGTTCGACGAAAGCGTGGGGTTTTTCTGGCGTGCCAGGCACTCGCAAATCTATCGCGAACTTGGCAAGTTGAAGGGCAAGGGTTGGGCAACCAGCGAAGAGATCGAGCAGACAGGCAAGCCGAACCGCATCGTGTTCGAGATTGCCCCGGCTGGCCGTGAAGCGCTCCTCGAATGGTCGCGCCAGCCTAGTGAAGTCCAGGAATTGAAAGACGATTTTCTGGTTCAGTTATACGCGCTGGATCATGTCGATCTGGATGGTTTGCGAGCCAACATTCTTTCCCGGCAAGAGCGGCATCGGGATCATCTCGCGCAGTATCAGGCCAAATACCGTGTGCTCGAGGGCAGCACGGAACTGGTCGATGTCGGGCGTCGCCTTGCGCTGGAAGTGGCGGTGATCTGGGAGCGTGAGTGGTCTGAATGGTGCGGGCGTGCACTCGATCAACTTGCAGGAGCTACCGCCGCAACAGTGGGAAATGTCGTCGCCATCAATCAGAAAAATGGAGAGCGTTGATGCACGAGAAGTATCGAATATTGCTGGTGCTCAACGGCGCAGGTCTGATCGTATCAGCCATCCTGTCTGGGTGGTTCTACTTCTTCTTCCTGCTTGGCTCCTATGACCTCTGGCCGTTCTTCACGGATATTCCTGCCGACATTGGCGGCGACCGGCGCGCTTGGAACATGGCGCATATGGAAGGCATCACCAATGGCACCATGCTCATCGCAATTGGGGCTGCCGGGGCTCACATAATGTTGAGCGAACGCGCCCAAAAGGTGCTGTTCTGGGCGACGCTGGCTTTCGGGTGGTTGTTCACGTTGCCAGCGATCGCAAATGCTGTTTTCGGAACCCGTGGCCTGGAATATGGCGGCGGCCCTTTCCCCGGCGACGTGACGATCAACAACATCATTTTCATAACCGGATGGCCCGCCATGATTGGCGTTCACATCGCCATTCCCCTGCTGCTGTGGGGTGTGTGGCAGCGTTATCGATCCCTGGGAGACGGCGCGTGAACAATCCCGACATAATCGTGCGGCGTATCCCCTTCGCGTTTGACGAGGGCATCGACCCGGTGTGGCACCCAAAGCAGCGCGAATGGAGCCACATGATCAATGGGGCCTCTCTGACAATGCCCTATCTCGAACCATTTCTGATCAAGACAGTACGTGAAGCTCTGAGCCATGTAAGCGATCCACAATTGGAGGCCGACGTGCAGGCTTTCTGCGGGCAGGAGGGTGCGCATTACAATAACCACCGTCGATACAATGAAATCCTCAAGCGCAGCTATCCCGAGCTTGCCGAAGTCGAAGAAGAAATGGCCGCTGATTACGCCAAGTTCCAGAAACGCAGCCTACGCTGGAGGCTTGCCTATTCGGCCGGGTTCGAAACCATGACCATGGGCGTGACGGAATGGCTCATTGGCCACCGCACCAGCCTGTTTCACAGAGGCGATGCATCTGTCGCATCCCTTGTCCTCTGGCATATGGTGGAGGAGACTGAACACAAGAATGTCGCCTACGATCTCTATCAGCATCTTTATGGCGACTATTGGCCCAAGACCTGGGGTTTGATCGTCGGGTCCTTCCATGTCGGTTGGTGCAGCCGCAAAGGGTACAAGCGGATGTTGCAACGCGACGGACAATGGAGATCTTTGCGCAGCCGCTTACGACTTTACCGCATGATCGCACGGTTCTTTTTCCATGGGGCGCCAGCTATGCTGCGCTCGCTCGTGCCGTGGTACCATCCCTCCAAGGTGGAGGATCCGCAATGGGTAGAAGAATGGTCAGGCGCTTATGCCAGTCTGCCTGATGGGGTGATTCCGCTGCTCGATACAAGGGACGAAGATATTCCGGCGCGGTTCGCGACTTGAACTAACCGCTATCCGCGTTTCTCCAGCTTTACCGGCATTTCAGTGAACCCGTGGAGAAACGGGCTGGCGAGCCGCGTCGGCTTGCCTTGCGGTGCGATGCGCCAGCCGCGCGCAACGATTTCTTCGATCACGGTTGCAATCTGGATCTCGGCCAGACGCGCACCCACGCAGCGGTGGATGCCATGGCCGAAAGCAAGATGTCGCCGCGCATTGCCGCGCGCCACGTCGAAGCGATCGGCATCGGGGAATACCGTATCGTCGCGATTGGCGGAAATATACCAGAGCACCACTTTCTCGCCCGCCGGGATCTGCTGCCCGTTGAGCTGCGTATCGCAAGTGGTGGTGCGGCGCATATGGGTGACGGGCGATTGCCAGCGGATGATTTCCTGTGCCGCATTGGGGATCAGAGCAGGATCCTCATGTAGCGCGTCGAGCTGGTCGGGAAACAGATCAAGCGCCTCCACCAGCCCGCTGATCGAATTGCGCGTGGTGTCGTTGCCGCCCACAATCAGCAGGGCGATATTGGCCAGTCGTTCCATCGGGCTCAGGCTCCCCATCGCTTCGGAATGGACCATCCGGCTCAGCAGATCGTCGCTCGGCGGTGCTGCACGGCGTTCGTCCAGCAATTGGTCGAACCGCGCCAGCATGGCTTGCATCTGGGCCATCCACTCCGCGCGATACTCATCGGTCTGATTGTTCTCGCCCACGCCGCTGGCAAAGTCCGACCATCTTTTCAGATCGTCGGTCTCCGCATCGGGATCCATGTCGAAGATGATGCACAGCATGCCCATGGTCTGAGGGATTGATACCTGAGTCACCCAGTCGAAGGTTTCGCCGACTGGCAGTCTATCGAGCAGATAAGCGCACCGCTCGCGCACCTGTTGTTCGCGGGTTTTCATCTGGCTGGGAGCGAAGGCGGGCTGGATGACCTTGCGCTGCGCGGTGTGGACAGGCGGATCGGCAGCGATGAAATTGGGCAGATTGCTCTCGGGCGGCGGCGTGGTGATGGTGATGTTGCCGTTCTGCCAACTCGACGAATAGGTTTCGTGATCGAGCTCAACCTTGCCCACGAGATCATGCGTCACGACCGACCAATAGGGGCCATAGGGGCTATCCGGGCACCAGCTGACCGGCATATCCTTCCGCATCCGGGCAAACGGTTCATGCCACCGGTCTTCGACATACAAGGCCTCGCGGCTGATATCGACAGGGGCAATCGCGCGATCATCGGCGGCAACACTGGCCATGGGGCTCTCCTCTGGCAGCAGGCTTATGGGGCACGCCTTGCCTTGTCTAGGACAACAACCGTGACAGTTGTCCTGGACTAGTCGCCGGCTTCAGCGGGCGCGGTTTCGGGCGCGGTTTCGGGCGCGGTTTCGGGTGGGGGTTTGGGATGGTCGATCTCGAACTGCAGATCGAGCGCGTCACGCAACTGTTTCAAGTGATCCGGTGTCTGGACGGGCGGGTCCATCCGCACCACCTGACCGTCTTTATCCTTGAGCGCCTTGGGGATCGACCAATAGGCCAGGTGAGTGAAGGCGCCTGGCATGTGCTCCTTGGCTGTTTTTCCGTGTTCAAGAACCGGAATGTCCAGCGCCCCGTGCAGAGAGGTCAGATTTTTGCTCGGGCGTTTGCGCTGGCGCAGGCCGAACAGGTCACCGATCGGGCCTGAAACGATATCCCCCCAAATGATCCACTTTTTGGGGGAATGCAGGTTGGTCCAGCGGGTAAAGGCGAAATGGGCTGCATGGTGGGGCGTGCGAAAATGATCGGGGTTGGCAATCTTGCCGCGTTTGGCCGCAATTTCAGTTGTGCCGATTTTGTCATCTGGCTGGCGATAGCTGAAATATTCCAGCCCCGTATGGCGATCCCATTCCAGGATAGGCGGGCATGTCGGCAGGATACGTTTGTGCTGCTGGTCAAACGCGTCCTGTTCGGTTTCCGCGAGCAGGAATTCCGAATGGGTCAGCGCTGCACCCAGGGTCACGAAGTCGCTTACGATCCAAGGGCTGCCATGGCTGCGCTGCTCCTCGAAGGCGAGACGCTGGTACTCGCGGTAATCATCTGTCTGAAAGCTGCTGCCGTCGGTCTTCAGCCCTTGGCGACAATATTCTTCGAGCGCGTATCTGTTCGGCTGATCCTTTTTCCCGCCATCCATCAATCCATGCACACGGGCATAGGCATGTTTCAGGATATCATATCCGACAATCGAGCCGAGCGAATGCCCGACCATGATAACCCGGTCATACTGGGTCTCCCACTCCAGAGCCTCCCCTGCCCTTTTCCGGGCCAGGTTTGCTGCAACCGATTGCGGGTTTACGCCCATCAGGGTTTCCAGCAGCTGGACCCCGTTCTCGCGAATTTCCTGTCGCCGTGCGACATTGACCGGGTCTGCCTTAACATAACGAACAATGTCGCCGAGATAGCCGACCATCTTCGACTTTACCCAAGCAATGGCCACCCCGATGGCAGCGATTGCCGAAGTCACCGATGCAAACAGCAGCGGGAATTTCCACGCCAGAATGGCAGCACCAACCCCGATCGCAACAATACAGGCCCAGGCGAAGTACCAGGTCGAGCGAACATCGTGAGGAACCCGGCTGGGTGACCGCAGCAGGAGTTCGAAGATCCAGGCGCGGATCTGCTCGAACCGCGACCCATGCATCAGATGGGCCCAGTAGAATTCATAGAAATCGGTGCGCTTGCCTTTGCGATCATGCTCGGTCGTGATGCGCCGCAATTCAAAACTGCGATTGCGTTTGTCAGGCTTGGTCCAGACAGGGTTACGACGGCGTGGTGCGACCCCATTGTCTCCGTCGGCCAGGTTTCTTGAAATTGCATCGGGATTGCTCACCCAAACTGCGTCAACAAATGACCGCAGTGTCTCCATCGGGACCTGCTCGCCAATCCCGTGAATAATCACGACCGCCTGTTTCTTTTTCTGCGTTTGGATCTTTTCGTCAGTACCTTGGCTAGCCATAGAAACATGCCCTCCGCCTGGCGATATAGCATAATGTCGGGTGGAATTACTATAACGCAACTTGGCTGGCACCTGCCGGTTGCGATCAAGGAGTGCCAGCGCCTTTGGTGTTCACTCCCCCGAATTCCCGAGGACTGGCAATCATGCTAGCGGTCTGCATGACAAGGATATGCCAGACGTGTCTAAAGCCGCCGAGAGCAGGGGAAACCGAGAGATGTCAGCCGTCACATTCAAGCCGGAGATCGACAAGGACGCGCTGCGGGCGAAATACGCCGAAGAGCGCGACAAGCGTCTGCGCAATGATGCGTCGGAGCAATATATCCGGCTCGAAAGCGAATTCGAGGATCTGGCCGCTGATCCCTATTTGCCGGTGCAAGAGCGCGCGCCCGTAACCGATCATGTCACCTTCGCCTTTGTCGGCGGTGGTTTTGCCGGGCTGTGCGTGGGTGCACGCCTGAAACAGGCCGGGTTCGACAGTGTCCGGCTGATCGACAAGGGCGGCGATTTTGGCGGCACGTGGTACTGGAACCGCTATCCCGGCGCACAGTGCGATACCGCCAGCATGATCTACATGCCTTTGCTCGAAGAAACAGGCCACATGCCGAGCGAGAAATACGCTCATGCCCCGGAAATCCGCGAACACTGTGCCCGCATCGGCACCCAATTCGGGCTCTATGAACATGCGCTGTTCCACACCCAGGTCACCGGCCTGGAATGGGACCAGGATGCGCAGGTGTGGGTGGTAGAGACCAATCGCGGCGATCGTTTCACGGCCAAGTATGTCGGCATGGGTACAGGGCCGCTGCATGTCGCCAAACTGCCCGGCCTGCCCGGGATCGAGACATTCGCAGGCAAGAGCTTTCACACGAGCCGGTGGGACTATGCCTATACCGGCGGCACGCCCGAAGGCGCGCCGATGGACAAGCTGGTGGACAAGCGGGTGGCGATCATCGGCACCGGCGCAACGGCAGTCCAATGCGTGCCTAAAGTCGCGCGAACGGCGCAGGAATTGCTGGTGTTCCAGCGCACGCCTTCTTCGGTCGATGCTCGCAATAATGAACCGATCGATGCCGACTGGTTTGCCGATGTCGCGGTAGAAGGCTGGCAAAAGGCGTGGCAGGAAAACTTCACCTCGCATTTCGGGATGGGCTTCCCGACCGAGGATCTGGTCAATGACGGCTGGACCGATATCTCCAAGCGGCTCCGGGCTGCGCTCAAGGAAGTGCCGCCAGCCGAGTGGACGCCGGAAAAAATGCTCGCCCTGTTCGAGGATGCGGACAATGCCAAGATGGAGGAAATTCGCCGCCGCGCTGAAACGTTGGTGGAGGATGAGGCCACGGCGCAAGACCTGCAGGCCTGGTACCGCCAGCTGTGCAAGCGGCCATGTTTCCACGATGAATATTTGCAAGCTTTCAATCGGCCCTCGACCAAGCTGATCCATACGGACGGGCAGGGCGTGGAGCGCATCACCGAGAAGGGCGTTGTCGCGGGCGGGGTGGAGTATGAAGTCGATTGCATCATCTATGCGTCCGGCTTCGAAGTCTGGACCGATTTCGAAAGCCGCACCGGCTTCGATCCGGTCGGGCGCGATGGCCAGAAACTGTCAGAGCATTGGGGAACCGAGATGCGCACGCTGCACGGCCTCCAGATGCACGGTTTTCCCAACGCCTTCCTGGTCCAGGCAACGCAGGGCGCGGCCTTTATCGCCAATTATCCGCACAATCTGGTCGACCACGCCGACACCATCGCTGCCATTGTCACGCATATGGAGGGCAAGGGGCTGAGCACGACGGAGCCGAGCGCAGAGGCGGAGCAGAAGTGGCTCGATTTCCTGCTGACCGGCCGGGGAAATGCGCTGAGCAATACCGAATGCACGCCGGGATATTACAACAATGAAGGCAAGGGCCTGCGCGAGCGCGACAAATACAATCTCGGCCACCCCGGCGGCGCACTCGCCTTCTTCCACCACATCGCCGCATGGCGCAGCTCCGGCGCATTCGAGGGGCTGGAGTTCGAATAAGGCCGTGTGACCACCTTGATACTTCTGCTGTGTGACTAAAGGAGATGGCTGATCGAAGCCATCGCCAAGAGCTCTAGAACATTCGCCCCAAAGATTGGATTGACCAGACCGATCAGGATGTAGGCGAGGAAGAAATAGGCGAGACAGCCCACCGCCATGCCCAACCCGAATTGGGTCGAGGATGCAGCGGCCACGCCCAGCCGGTCCCAGGTGCGAATGCCTCCTGCGGCGGGCAGCCGTTTGCCGACCCAGCGATTGATGGCCGGTATACCGCGCATCAGACAAAAGGCCCCGAACCCGAAATTGACGACAGCCGGGATCTGGCTTGAGAATAGCAGCACATAGATCCAATAGTTGCGTGGATCGGCGCGGCCTTCCGCTGTGCCCATGGCAGTCAGGTATTCGGAGATATTGATAACCGGCTTGCCACCCGGGGTAGGCATCAGTGCGTTGCAGAGCTCGGTCGCCCACAATGTCAATACAGCCAGGATTGCCATCAGGACCAGTGATGTCAGAAAGTCAACCAAAGCCAGAAGGAGCGGAGCGGCTCCGCCCAATTCTTGTCCGCGTCGTATCAGCGCGCGCGTGAATCCAATGGCCAGCCAGTCGACAGGTGCATTGATGATCACGAGAACACTGGTGAAATAGAGACCAATATACGGAATATGGGAAGGGCGAATATCGAAGAACTTGGCTGTCAGGAGGGGGCCAAACAATGTAGCCGAAATCAAAAATACGAGAATGAACGCAAGAGATTTCGGGTTCCCAAATTTTCGGAAATCAATAGTTAAAATTGCCCAAACTAGGACAAATAGTATAGACATTTTGTATGGATCACTAAGTAAAATAACATCAATATTGAAAAATAGTATGAGAGAGAAAAGTGTAATATATGATGAAGATGCCTTAGTAAGTACGAATACAAGAAGGATAATCATTATTGAAAATCCAAGCCCTGAAATATTCGAAAGGAGGTTGGCGATTAAGACTCCTGCTCCATATAGTAATAGGGATAATACTTCTCCACGGTTCCACGATTCCTGTTCGAGGTCGATGCGGTCAATCCGTTTGAGCATCAGAACCGAGAGGGCGAAAAGAACTCCGCCTCCGATCCTGTAGGGCCATGGGCTAACCTCCATATTCAATGCCGCTTCCAGGTCGCCCACAACACCTGTCAGGACCCAAACTCCTATGAGGGCCAGAATGGGATAGATCATTGCGAGAAAGGTAACCTTTTCCAGGCTCTCGCTCGTCCAAAGGGGCGCTGGCTTCTCGAGCCCGAATGCCCTCGGGAACAGGCTCTTGTCGGCCTTCCCGCGATCACCAAGAAACCCGTCGAGCCAGTCGAGTGATCGCTTGACCCCGCTCGCATAGAAGCCTCTCGCACGATGGGTAGTTACCTCGTCGCGATACTGCATGTACCAGTCGCGATGCTCGCTATCGCGTGCTGCGCCGCCTAGGCGAGCCATCATATAGAAAAAACGAGCGGAACCAGCGAAGACGCCGACCATGATCAGGCGAATAACGACTGGCCCGAACCATTCAGTTAGCGTGGGATGCGGCGCTATCGCTTGCCAGAACGCACCGAATCCGATCGCGAGGTTGGCAGCAATTGCAGCCTGGACCAGTGCGGATGCAATGACACCTTGATCTTTGTCGTGCTGTGCCCGGTCCCCACCCATG
Organism: Parerythrobacter jejuensis; assembly: GCF_039536765.1. NCBI lineage: Bacteria > Pseudomonadati > Pseudomonadota > Alphaproteobacteria > Sphingomonadales > Erythrobacteraceae > Parerythrobacter > Parerythrobacter jejuensis. The sequence goes on along the minus strand of NZ_BAAAZF010000001.1, from coordinate 1,272,125 downwards.
TAATTGGAGTATCAGATGGAGGTTTCGGCGCAAGTCGTGCGTGCAGTTTTACTAGGATGCAGATCGCAGATAAGGGCAACGTCAAGATTAGAAGATCACGTCCCGAACAGGAACATGTTGATCGTCAGCCGACCATCGCGGGGATTGTCCGACAACTGATCGGGCGCAGGGATGATGCCGGAATGAAGCTGGCGTCCGCGATAGAGGATCAGGCGGTCTACCCGCGCCTCCACTGCGCCGATCATTTCGTAGCGTTCGTCATCGCCGAAATGATATCGCGCGGGTGGCTCGCCAAATTCGCGCAGATCCTCGGTTGTGGCAGCTCCGTAGGCATCTTCGCGTTCCGGAGTGATGGCTTCGAAACCCGTCCGGCGATGGCGGTAAAATGCCGTTCCGCCGCTGTCCGGCGGGAGCAGGTAATGCATCACCGCAATCAGGTCCTCTCCGCTGTGATCGTAATGCGGGATGCGTTGGAGCGGGGACAGTTCGCGTTCGGCCAGCGTAACAAGTGAATAGGTGCTGGCTTCGCATCTGATGCCCCGCTTCACGCCGAAAATCTGCGCCATCACTTGCATCATCAGTTCGCGTCGCAAGTCGAGATAGCCCGGATCGGCAAGGGCGCGGATGCCCGGATAGGACGCGCCGCCAGGCCGGTAGTCCGCCCGGTAGCCCGCCTCCAGCAACGCCTCGGCGCGGCCGCTGAAACCGTCAATGACAACCAGCGGCTCCTTCTCGGTGCCGAGGTGGTGGACTTGGACGGAGGGTTGCTGCTGCGCCATGCCGGTGCAGATGGCGGGCTGCACCGTGCCAAGTCAATCCCTTGCACCGGGCCCCGCGTCGCCACGTTGGCAGGGGCGCTTTACCTCGTGGCGTTGCAGGTCTATGCCATGGCCATCCCCGGGGAGGTCGCGTGACCTGAGAGGGGCGTTTCGCAGCGCCCGACCCGTTGAACCTGTTGCGGTTAACACCGGCGGAGGGAAGGGGCGGCCAGGTTTCCAGGACCCGCTCTTGCTCCGCTCGCAACGCGAGGAGAGCGAACATGGCCACTGCTGCGACATTGCCCGCCTGGATCGCCCTGTTCCTGGGGCTGTACACGCTCGCTGCCTGTGTCGCGGAATTGCGCACGCCGGGCGGTTGGGATTCCATGATCGCGGAACTCGACAAGAGCTTTCTTGCGCGGCTTATTTCGGGCGCTTTCGCGCTCACGCTGGGGGCGACGATCTATCTCGTCACCCCGTGGAACCCCGATGACTGGCTCAGCATCCTGATCTCCGTGATCGGCGGGCTGGCGGTGGCCAAGGGGCTGGTGCTGATCGCTGCGGGGGATCGCACGGTCGCGCTGTATAACCGCTTCTTCAAAGGACGCACCGGCCTGATCGCCGGGATCGATGCGGTCCTCGGCGCCGCCCTCGTTTTCGTCGCGATGTCGCGGCTGCAATACACCTGATCTGACACTTCCAACCAAAGGCATTCTTTCCCATGGCAGATATCAACTCCCCACTGGAAATCGGCGTCACCACCGGGCCCATTCGCGGCTCGAAGAAAGTGCATGTCGGCGCGAAATCGGGCAGCGGCATCCAGGTCGCCATGCGCGAGATCCAGTTGGAGGGCGGGGAAGATCCGGTGCGGGTCTATGACACGTCCGGCCCCTATACCGACCCCGAAGCGACCATCGATATTCAGGCCGGCCTGCCGCAACTGCGGCGCGAGTGGATCATGGCGCGTGGCGATGTGGAGGAATATGACGCCCGCGAAGTGAAGCCGGAAGATAACGGCCAGCCCCAAGGTGGATCGGGCCCGGATCGCAGTGGCGGCGTGCCCGCGTTCCAGAATGTCGTGAAGCGGCCTTTGCGCGCCAAACCGGGCAAGAATGTCAGCCAGATGCACTATGCCCGCCAGGGGATTATCACGCCGGAAATGGAATATGTGGCGGAGCGGGAGAATCTCGGGCGCGATTACATTCGCGGCAAGATCGTGGAAGGCGAAAGCTGGGGCGCGGAGATCCCCGAATATGTAACGCCGGAATTCGTGCGCGACGAGCTCGCCCGGGGCCGCGCGATCATTCCCAACAATATCAACCACCCCGAAAGCGAACCGATGGCCATCGGGCGCAATTTCCTGGTCAAGATCAACGCCAATATCGGCAACAGCGCGGTGGCATCCGACGTTGCCAGCGAAGTGGACAAGATGGTGTGGTCGATCCGCTGGGGCGCGGACACGGTGATGGACCTTTCCACCGGCCGCAACATCCACGACACCCGCGAATGGATCATCCGCAACAGTCCCGTGCCGATCGGCACCGTGCCGATCTACCAGGCGCTGGAGAAGGTCGGCGGCGTAGCCGAAGACCTCACCTGGGAGGTGTTCCGCGATACACTGATCGAGCAGGCCGAGCAGGGCGTGGATTACTTCACCATCCATGCCGGCGTGCGTCTGCCCTATGTCCCGATGGCGGCCAAACGCGTCACCGGCATTGTCAGCCGCGGCGGATCGATCATGGCGAAATGGTGCCTCGCGCATCACAAAGAGTCGTTCCTCTACGAGCATTTCGACGACATCACCGAGATCATGAAAACGTATGATATCGCCTATTCGCTGGGTGACGGTCTGCGCCCCGGTTCCATCGCGGACGCCAATGACGAGGCGCAGTTCAGCGAGCTCTACACGCTGGGCGAACTGACCCACCGCGCGTGGAAAGACGATGTGCAGGTGATGATCGAAGGCCCCGGCCATGTGCCGATGCACAAGATCAAGGAGAACATGACCAAGCAGCTGGAAGTGTGCGGCGAAGCGCCGTTCTACACCCTCGGCCCGCTCGTCACCGACATTGCGCCCGGCTATGACCACATCACCAGCGGCATCGGCGCCGCGCAGATTGGCTGGTATGGCACTGCGATGCTTTGCTACGTCACGCCGAAAGAACACCTCGGCCTGCCCGACCGTGACGATGTGAAAGTGGGCGTGGTGACCTACAAACTCGCCGCCCACGCCGCCGACCTGGCCAAGGGACACCCCGCCGCGCAAGTGCGCGACGACGCCCTGTCAAAAGCCCGCTTCGAATTCCGCTGGCGCGACCAGTTCAACCTCAGCCTCGATCCCGACACGGCCGAGGAATTTCACGACCAGACCCTGCCGGCAGAAGGCGCGAAGACCGCCCATTTCTGCTCCATGTGCGGCCCGAAATTCTGCAGCATGAAGATCAGCCAGGAAGTGCGCGATTTCGCGAGCAAGCAGAACCAGAGCCCTGAAGGTTTCATCGCCAGCGAGAAACTGGGCGCGGATACAGCAGAGGCAAGCAAGCAGGCTGCGCTCAAGGGGATGGAGGAGATGAGTAAGCTCTACAAAGAGAAGGGCGAGCAACTCTACCTGCCCGAAGACGAAGTGGGATGAGCGCCAACCGCCGCGCGTGCCGCGAATGCCGTTACTACACGCTGGACGCTACGCCGGACGGCAAGGAAGCCCCCCGGTGATGACGGCGTAGGAGAACCGCTTCATCTTCGCCCTGCCCCAGCGGCGGGTGGCAATGGCGGGGTATCGGATCGCGAATGTTTTGCGGGCGGCGCTGGGGCAGGCCTTACGACTTCTCAAAAAGGGGTGCGCGACATGGCAGAGAAGTGCCGCGATGGTGGGGAACTTTATTATACTACAGTAAAGTAAGGAGATGACCCACAACCTTCAGACTATTGAATAGCGCTCTTACAATATTTTTTCCTTTGAAGTCGAGCGCATTACCTTTTATAAAAAGGGATCGAAAATGGAAGAAATGTCGTATGAGAGACGAACGTGTCGTAAATGTGCAGTGCACTGACGTGAATTTGAGGGTCGAACTAGCTGACGGCAGAACAATTACTGCGCCGCTGTCTTGGTACCCACGCCTGTTCGATGGTAGTGCGATAAAGCGCAAAAATTGGACAATCTCCGGTAGCGGCTATGGCATCCACTGGCCTGATCTCGACGAAGACATTAGCGTTGAAGGGCTGCTTAAGGGGTCAGCAGCACCGTAAGGGCTTGCCTCTTTGCAAATACCTATCTGGCAAACGCTAGGAGCAGGAGTGAGCCTGCAAACAGGAAAAAGAGGCCTAAAAATAGTGCGCTCCAAAGCATGCGGGATTGACGCAATTTCTCATCGGGGTTCTTCGACATTGACTTAGCTGGTCGCTTCGCGAGCGATATGAGGTTCATCGTTGGCAGAGAGTCGCTGTGGCTCACTTTGGCGCTTCGAGAGATCGCTCAAATAGCCTGTCATCTTCTCTTGCCCAAGCGGTGTTAATTCCAGCCAGTATGTCCGCCGGTCAGTTTCGCTAGGGACCCGCTCAATTAGTCCAATGCTCTCTAAATGAGCAATATATCGCAACGCGGTCGTCGGTGCTGCATTCGACGCGATTGCGGCACTCGTAACACAGACGCGTACCCCTGCCCCCCTATGGAAGAATAGATCAAGAAGTATGTCCCAAGCAGGTTCACTCGAGAAGTCACTGCCAAAGTATTTAACTCGCGCTGCCCGTCTGTCGTAGATTTCTTTTGCTAGATTTGCCAATTTTGGCATTCGGGATTCACGAAATAGCGCAACAGAATGGCGCCGTGTTGAAGAAGGAGTTTGATCCCTTTTCTCTGCGTTCTCAGCAAGTTCTATTAGTTGGCCTGCAATCTCGCGCATTGCGGCCGAAGCGCCCCCAGTATTTTCATTCATGCGTTAACCTCAGTTTTCACGAATCGGCGAAGCATGCTGTCCCTACCTTTTCTAGGTATACTTACTATCTGATACCAGACAAGAAAGTTTCACATTGGGACATACTTTCGGGTGATACAAACGCGCGATTGATTGATTAATCGCCATACTTTAAATCTCTAAAGGTCAGACATTGTCACGAACTGGCTCCCTCATTTTTGTGCCACGGGCACTATTGAGAATTGTTCCTTGCCGGCAACGTCGGCCTAGCCGCAGCGATCTAGTGGCTCGTCAATTTGACATTAACCCTGCTCCGCTTAAGGGATTCAGAGGGACAGGGTGAGTATCCAAGAAATGAAACAGACGAGTAGTCGACCGGTAAGTTCGATCAACACCAACTCTGAAATCATAGAGGAATTGAGCAGAATAGCGGCGCGACTTGATGAGCTTGGCCACTCTCTTGCAGCAGCGAGAGTGTCTCACGCAATCGACGCAATTGTCGGAGAATAGACGGCTATATCTAGAAACCACATCCAAAATGGATGTGGTTCTTCGAAGTGAATTCCTGGGTCAAGGTTTTGGGTGCGGCAACCTCTAAGCCTTGTCGTCACTCCCGCGAAGGCGGGAGCCCAGGGTGGCTTGGTCTGTGCATTGGAACTTTAGATCCCCGACTGCGCGGGGATGCGGGCGACGCGGCGATACCGGATTGAGATGGGGCGGAATGGCTTTCCTACACACCCCACCCTGTGCCTTAGGGCACCTATGACCCCACCACCCGACAACACCCGCTGGACCGGCGAAAAGGCTTCGGCGTTTCTCAAGCTGCTGGCCCGTTCCGGCAAGGTGGCGCCGTGTGCGCGGGCGGTGGGGATGAGCCGACAGTCGGCCTATCGCTTGCGCGCGCGGGCGCCGAAATTTGCGGCGTTCTGGGAGGATGCGATGGAGCTGGCCCGGTCACGGCGGGCCACGTCGCGGCGCGGGCGCAAGCCGGTCCACCCGCTGCTGGCCAAGGGACCGAAAGAGTGACTACCGGCGAGCCATGGCGGGTGACAAGGGCGCGCTTGGACATTGACGCCCAGTGCGCGCGCAAAGTGACGCGCGGTTGGCGCAAAGTCACACCCGCGCGGCGCAGCGTTACACAAAGGGGCGGACAGTTACGCTCTCGCGCCGTACAGCCACGCAACGCGTGTTTTTGCCCCAGGACACTGTTCCATGTGTTCCATCGTGTAGGGTTTGCCGCCGCCGGGCTCCCCTTCAAGGAAACCCGGCAGAGGCAGGTGTTACATCGGCTTCAGCACGCCGTCCCACGCAAATTGCAGGTCATCGGCGCTCGAGGCACGATTGACGTTGATGGTCACGCTCTCCGGAGCGCGGCCCGGGCCCTGCATCGTGCCGACGGCGGAGATGTAGACTGTGGCATCAGACTGGTTGCTGCCCCACAGGCCGAAGGCGGAGGCATTGCGGCCGGGCAGGGAGCCGGAGGCGGCCCAGCTGCCGTTGATCGCGTAGTCCTTGCCCTCAAGCGTCAGCACGCCCTGCATCTGGCCGTTGGAATCGTCATTGTTGAAGTTGATGGTGACATCGCGTGTGCCATCGGGGTGCTCTTCGCTGCCCAATACCCAGTGAGACATAGTGGTTTCTCCCATAATCCGTTGTTGGTTCATATGACCGCCGGGGCGCATTCCCGCCCGGCATGGCCGAACTGTGTCATGGGGACGTTCACGCCGGATAGGTCAAAAACGACAGGCGGCGCGGCGCGCGATCTGTGGCAGTTCTTGTCGCACAGCATCGCCGCACAGCATCACCGTACGAGGACCCGATGAACCAGGATCGACGTCAACAGAACATCGCCTTGATCGAACGCTACTACGCCGCACTAGGGGCGGGCGATTTCGAAGCGCTGGCGGATTGCCATGCCGATGATGTCGCCTTCAACATGCTCGGCTCCACTCCGGTTTCGGGCCGGTGGGAAGGCAAGGCAGAGTGTTTCGGGCCACTGGTTGCCGACGCCGTGCTGGGCAAGCTGGTGCCGGGCGAATTCGCCTTTGCGAAGAAGTGGCGGATCATGAGCGCGGACGACGCCTGCGTGGTCGGGCTGATGCAGGGCGGCGGGCCGGGCCTGAACGGCGAAGCCTATGACCAGACCTATTGCCAGGTCTTCACCATCGCAGACCGTGAAGGCGAGCCCAGGATCACCGAATTGCACGAATTCTACGACACCGCGCTGGTGGAGCGGGTGCTCAACGACAATCCGACCGCGAAGCCGCCGGTCGAACCCGCGCGGCCATTCCGGTTCTAAGGGGAAGGAGACGATACATGAGTGAAGCCAAGCCGGGATATCGCGTCGCATTCGTCGAGCGCACCGGAATGCAGCGGCTGGAGGAGCGCCGCGGCTATGCCAGGCTGCTGATGCCGCTGGCCGGAAACGAGAACCATGTCGATGTGATGTATATGGGCGCCTTCACCGTGCTGGCGGAGGCGGTGGCGGCGATCCCCGGAATCTCCATCCTCGATACGGCGCGCTTCTTCCCGATCATCAAGGACATCTATGTCGACTTCCACAAGCCCGCTGCCAGCGATGTGACGGGCGAATTCGGGCTGGACGACGACGCAATGGCGGGCTTGCTGGCCGATCTGGAGCGTAAGGGAAGCGCCGGTTACCTCGCCGAATTCCCGATGCACGATGCCGGCGGCGCGCATGTCGCCACCGGACGCGTGACGGTGAAGCTCCTCTCCCACAATTGGGGCGGATAGGCAGCCAGTTCAGGCCTCGTTGGTGGAGAACATCGTGTCCGATGCCGCGAGCCGGACCTCACCCAGATTGGCCAGCGGGGCTGTCGCGGGCCAGCGGGCCTGGAGCAGCCGGTCCTTCTTGATCCGGGCAACGCAGACCTGGTTCTTCTGGTTGCCGCCCAGCACGTGATAGGCAGAATTGTCTTCGCCTGCATACATGCCGACATGCCCCTTCCAGCTGGACCGGGAGACCCGCCAGAAGACCAGGATCGAGCCCAGCTCCGGTTCGCACGGCGTCCCGAATTTGAGCCACTGGCGTGCACCCAGCGGGTTGCCCGGCAGCGGCTCGTTGGCAAGAGTAGAGGATACGCAATGCGCCACGAACAGCCCGCACCAGGCCACATCATCGGACTTGTAAGGGATGCCGGCTGCGCTGGCCCATTGCATGATGATCGGTTGGTTGCCGGGGCCCACCTTCTCTTTCACCCCGATCAACCGGCGAGCCTCCTGAAACCAGGGAATGGCCGGTGCGTTGAGGGGGTCATCTTCGAACTCGATCGCCATCAAAGCCTGTGATGTTATCGGCCCGACAATACCATCGACCTCTAGCCCGTGATCGACCTGGAATTGGCGTACGGCATTGGCAGTCATCGGGCCCCAAACTCCGTCAATGGGCCCGGGATTGTACCCCTTTCTCGCAAGAGCATGTTGAATTTTCTGGATGTTTTCTCTTGAACGACTCGCCATGAATAACTCTCCCCATATAACTAGGAGAAACTGATAGCATAGTTTTCGCCGTCAATCGAAATCGGGATCGCGAGGGATAAATGATACTTGCGAATTATTGACTGCAGCGATTGATCGGTGGTGGATGCAATTGGCTGGCTCGAAAAATCGCTTTTTGTTCGATCTTTGTCACTATTCTTGCCTTCGTATGTTCATGACTTGATCCATTTTGACCCAAGCCTGCGGTTTTCATTGCCCCAAACTGGTTCTATCGTCGATGGCCGAAAAGAAACACGTCGCGTCAGCTGTCACCCAGGGGGTGCACCAGCAGATGCCGACGATCTTACGAAAGGGGCCGTATCGCTTCTTCTTCTACAGTCACGAAACGAATGAGCCTCCGCACATCCATGTCGAGAGGGATATGGGGAGCGCCAAGATCTGGTTGGAGCCGCCATGCCTGGCGAGTTGCACCGGGTTTGCGCCGAAAGAGTTTAGGCGCATCGTACGATTGACGGAGAAGAATCGGGTGGTGCTCTTAGAGGCATGGAATGACTTCTTCGGAAAACAATGCCGGCACAACAATCCGCAACCTGCGCCTGGTCGACGGTTGTATCGAGGCCGAACTGACGGACGGAGGGCTCGTTTCTGTGCCCATCGCTTGGTATCCCCGTCTCGCCCGGGCTGAGGTCGAGGCGCTGAACAACTGGCGCCTTCATCCGGGCGGAGGCGGTATCCGTTGGCCGGACATCGATGAAGATCTAAGCTTGGATGGCATGCGACGCGGCGCGCCTTCTCCAGAGACCTAAGCCCTAGCGGCGCTTCCGGCAGACCAATTCCTTGTCCAATTCCTGCAGGAAACGGCTGCGATCCGCTTTGCTAAAGGGGGGTGGGCCGCCACCGATACCGTCCATGCCGGCGCGCAGGTCCGCCATGATGGCACGGGTGGCGATAGCACTGCCGATGCTGGCTGCATCGAAAGGTTTACCATTGTGGGCGAGTACACTTGCACCCTCCTTCAGGCATCGTTCGGCCAACAATATATCTGCGGTGATTACGATGCAGCTCCTGTCCGCATTATCTGCGATCCAATCATCAGCGGCATCGAAGCTGTCATCGACCAATATGCGTCGAACGAGCGGACTATCGGGGATGCGAAACGGCGCATTGCTGACAATGCTGACGGCAACTTCGTGACGGGCCGCCACTTTGTAGATTTCATCTTTCACGGGACAAGCGTCAGCATCGACAAGAATCGTGATTGCGTTGGTCATCCAGAGCCGTTTCAGTGCTGAGTGGGCCTGACCAGTGACCAGTCATAACCCATTTCCTTCACACGGGTCTCGAGCCGGGCGCGCAAGGCTGCGCCGGGCTTCGGCTGACGCGTGAGAATCCACAGAAAGCGTCCGCTAGGCTCGCCAACGATTGACCAAGAGTATTGCCCGCTACGATCAGGTTCACCGCGATCGAGTATCCAATAATCCCCGTAGAAAGGTCCGAAGAAGCTGACTTTGAGTTTGGCCCCGTCGCTTCCTTCAACAATCTTGGCTTTGCCCGTGGATCGCCGAAACTTGCCGTCGACGCTTCCCTCGCGGCAGGTGTTCACGACTTCGATTTTGCCGTCTGGCCGAGTGGAGTATTCTGCTGTGACTGCCTCGCAACCCTTCTGGAAGGGCGCTTCGTAGCGGGCCATTTCGTACCAGGTGCCCAAATAGGACTCCAAGGCTACTGGCGCGACCGGTTGCGGAACAGAGGCGTTGCCCACCGGCCCCGGCGATCCGACACAGCCACCCAATCCGAGTGCCCCAAGCAGGAAAAGGGGGGCAAGCACCTGCCAGCGCGCATGTGGAGGTAGAAACCATTTCATTGGGCAATCCTATCATGGCGGCTGGCAATCGACCAAGGGCATGGCGGAGAGTTTGGAAATGGACGCGCCAGTGCGGAATCAGTCAAATGAAAAGCCTGCCGCTTTTGCTTCGGCGATGACCTCCGCGCCTGTCTTCTTAGGAGTGTCCTGTGCGAAATCGTAATAATGTGGCTTTTCGTCGATGAAGATCTGGTCACCCAGTTCCATTGAGCCAAGATCGTCGAAAAGTCCGGCCAGGAACGAATAGGCCCCAGTCGGCAAGAAGCGATAGTACAGATTGGAACCACAGCGAGTGCAAAAACCCCGCTCGGCCCAGTCAGAACTTTGGAACCGCCCTATATGCTCCTCACCGGTAAACTCCGCCCTCCCGTCGCTCTGGACCGCGAGATACGCGCTCCCGCACCAGCGGCGACACATTGCGCAATGGCAAGCTTCCAGGTGAGGTTTTGCCGGCTGCGCTATTATCGAAACGGCACCGCACAGGCAGTGTCCTGTGACTGCAGGAGTGGAGGTTTCTGATGGTGTCATCGCGGCTCTCCCGAGTTTAAGAATTACATTGGGTTAGGTGATTTGGCCGCCCCATGCTACGGTTTGCGCAGCTGACGTCGAAATTTGCGACGGACTTCGAAATTTGCGCTCCGCCGCTTGGCCGCCCTCATCAGGATTGGCCCCCGGCGTAAACCGGACGACGACTTCCTTTAAGATGACGATTTGACGCGATCACCCGTCTGCATTTGCGCGGTCGGGCAACACTTCGTTTCTTGAAAGGAAACTCACATGGCCAAGACTGGCACCGTAAAATTCTTCAACACCGACAAGGGTTATGGCTTCATCCAGCCTGACGATGGCTCTGCCGACAGCTTCGTTCACATCACAGCCGTGCAGGCTGCTGGTATGACCTCGCTCGATAAGGAACAGCGCCTCAACTACGACGTAGAAGAAGGCCGCAACGGTAAGGAAAGCGCTGTCAACCTGTCAGCCGCTGACTGATCTTTCGAGGGCTCCGGGTGTGGCGATGGGCCACATCCGGGGTTTTCCTGCCGCCCGTCCCATTCCTCCAACCCTGGAGAATCCATGAGCCAGACGTTTGAATTTTATGATGCCCGCGCAAAAGAAGCCGCGGCAGAGGCCGGTAAGGCCAAGCTGGACAATGTGCGCGAACGCGCCTTGCGCTCCGAAGCGACCTGGCGCTCGCTCGCGGATCAGGCCCGTCGCGTCGCCGACGAGCGGGCGAAGGCCGATGCGGCCCGTATCGCGCGCCGCGAAGCAGAACTTGCTGCCGCCGCTGCGAAGGTTGACGCCGAGGCCTGACCCGGCCGAGAATACCGCGTGATGGGAGGCTTCCGATGACGCGACCAATAACAGGCGGCTGCCTGTGCGGCTCGATCCGCTACGCCATTGCGGGCGATCCGCCGATGCAGGTGACGTGCCATTGCAAGAATTGCCAGCGCCAGGCCGGGACAGCGTTTTCCTGCGTCGTTGGCATGCCCCCTGAGATGCTCGAAATCGATGGGGAAGTGAAGGTTTACAAGGACCACGGCGAAAGCGGATCTGCTGTCTATCGCGAGTTCTGCGGAAAGTGTGGTTCACCGGTCTTCACCCGGGCCGATTCCGCATCCGGCATGATCTTTGTGAAAGCAGGCACGTTCGACGATGCAGAGCGCTTCTCGCCCACGATGCACCTTTTCACCAAGAGCCAACAGCATTGGCTCGACACCGGTTCCGTGCCAAGCTTCGCGACGATGCCTGCCGAAGGTTCTGATTAGGGAGAAGAACGGTGCCCAGTTTGCAAGCGCGTTTGGTCAATCTTGCTTTGCCACTGCTTGGTATCAAGAGCTTTTTCTCTGAACCGGAATTGGTCGACCAGCGCCTGGCCAAGGCGCGTCGCAAAAAACCCGAGCGACCAAAGGCCAAATGGCGCAACCGGCTGGAAATCTCAGAAAACGATTCGCTTGGCTATGATGTGGTGACGATCAGGTCTCCTCAAGCGGGCAGGGCTGACGCTCCGCACTTGTTCTACCTCCATGGAGGCGGATATGTGCTCGACGTGGCTGGCGTCCACTGGGACACGGTATGTCGGCTCTGTGAAATGCTGGGTGCTTCGGCAACAGTGCCGGTTTATCCCTTGGCACCTGAGCACAAGGCGCCGGAAATCCTGGCTTCGATGCGGGCCCTTTATGGCGAACTTGCTGAGCAGCACGGCGCGCAAAACATCACTGTGATGGGAGATAGTGCCGGAGGCGGAATGAGCCTCGTTCTGGCCCAGATGTTGAAGGCTGACGGAGGCGCGATGCCTGGTCGCCTAGTGCTGTGGTCACCCTGGCTGGATGCAACGGCCACCGCCGACGGGCAGGCGCAAATCGAGCCCAAAGACCGCATGCTGGCTCAGATCGGCCTCAAAACCTGCGCCCGTTTGTACGGCGGAGACATGGCCCCTGATGATCCCCGGTTGAGCCCGTTGTTTGGCGATCTTAGTGACCTTCCACCCATCGCCATTTTCTCCGGAAGCAGCGATATTCTTTTGGTCGATGGACGACGGCTCGCTGCGAAGCTGGGCGAATTGGGCAAGACCGATTTCGAATATCATGAATATGACGGCATGTTTCATGTCTGGATGCTGCTGCCTGTGCCGGAAGGAAAGAAGGCGCTCGCCCAGACAGCGGAATTCATTTCATCGGGCGCGATCCGGGCGTGATCGCGAAGTGGCAAGCAAGACTGATTGAAGGAGAGGCGTCATGAGTGAACCAAAGACTGGCGGCTGCCTGTGCGGGGCGGTGCGCTATGCGATAAGCGCCGACCCAGCCATGGCGGTCAATTGCCATTGCAAGAATTGCCAACGCCAATCCGGCTCGGCATTCTCGACCATTATCGGAATTCCCGAAGCTGCGTTGTCGATCGAAGGCGAATTCAAGACATTCGACGACAAGGGTGAAAGCGGGGAAGCTGTCTTGCGCGATTTCTGCGGGGTTTGCGGTTCACCACTGTTCAGCCGCGTTGCTGTGGCGCCCGGCCTGATCTTCGTCAAAGTTGGTACGCTGGATGATACCGACGATTTCAACCCCGCCATGCACTTGTGGACCAGGAGCAAACAGCATTGGGTCGATCTGGCCGGAGCGACAGCATTCGAGACCAATCCGTCATGAAGTGGCTGTTCCTCCCGGCGGGCTCACTATTCCTTGCGGCGTGCCAAGCCGGTGTCGATGGGGATGGCAGCCCGGGAACATCGCCTGACGGGTTTACTGGCATTGCCGATGACGAAGTGATCATATTCGGTGGAACGGAGCCATTCTGGGGTGGTGAGGTCACAGGCGATACTCTGATTTATACGACGCCTGAGAACATCGATGGCGACACCATAGCTGTGGAGCGTTTCATTGGCCAAGGCGGCATCTCATTCGCCGGAACCTATGGCGAAGCGCGCTTCGATCTGGCGATCACACCGGGAGAATGTTCGGACGGGATGAGCGATCGTACCTATCCGTACACCGCGACATTGCAGGTCGGTGAGGAAACGCGGGAAGGCTGCGCGCACACTGATCGCCAGCCATTCTCCGGTCCGCAAAACCCATGAAGGGCCTGCCTGACAAGCGGCAATTGCTGGAGCAGGTTAAGCCGCATCGGGAAAGTTGGGATGCCGGTTTCCGGCCTTCGGATCTTGAACCTGTGGGGCAAGGGGAAGAATCCGTTTGGGACTACCCGCGTCCGCCTATTCTTCAACTCGCACCCATAGAGCTCACGGTACGGTTTGAAGAGACTTTCATCGCGCGGAGTAGCCGAGCGCTCGAATTGAAGGAAACTGCGGGTGCTCCATGCCCGTATTTCCCGCCTGATGATGTGCAGCGCGATTGGCTGATACCCAACGGACGACTTTCGGTGTGTGAATGGAAAGGCGTCGCGGTCGAATTTGATCTGGCTGTGCCCGACGGCCCGACACTCCATGGGGCGGCATGGATGTATCCCGATCCATTTGACGACTTACCGGAAGGGTACGCCGAAATCGCTGGGTGGATTGCCTTTTATCCGGCCAAGGTTGCGTGCTTCGCTGGGGAAGAGCGGGTGCGACCGCAGCCCGGCGGGCTCTATGGTGGCTGGGTCACGGATCGGATCAAGGGACCTCTCAAGGGATCACCTGGCACAGGTCACTGGTAAGCTGCCCGGTGCTGCGTTTCCGGTGCAGGGGCAAAAATTTTGGAACGCTGTCCGGTTGCGTCCGTTGGTGGCGCGAGGAGCGGAATGAAATCTGCTCTGGCGGGTCCCCCAACCCGTTATCGTTCAATCCAAGGATACCCAGACTTATGAAACTCTCGTTCAATTCCGTCAAAGCCTCCTTCGTCGCCACCGCCAGCGCGCTTGCGCTTGTCGCTTGTGGTGCACCTGCCGACGGCGACACCGAAGACGCCATGGCTGATGGCACAACCGCAGCTGCTGAAGAGCCCGGCACAATTGTCGCCGTTGCCCAGGGTAACGACGATTTCTCGACCCTTGTTACCGCAGTGACAGCTGCCGAGCTGGGTGAGACACTGTCTGGCGAAGGGCCGTTCACCGTTTTCGCGCCGACCAACGCTGCCTTTGCCAAACTGCCGGAAGGCACTTTGGAAAGCCTGACCGCGCCGGAAGGCAAGGAACAGCTGACCGGCATCCTTACGTACCACGTGGTGTCAGGCGCAACTGATGCTGCGACGCTCACCAGTGCGATCGAAAGCAATAACGGTAGCTTCGAAATCACGACCGTAAATGGTGGTGCGCTTACTGCTTCCATCGTTGATGGCAATGTCGTTTTGACGGATGCTGCGGGCGGCACTTCGACGGTGACGGCAACCGACGTGAAGGCCTCCAATGGTATCATTCACGCGATCGATACGGTTGTTATGCCGGGCTAAGCGGCCATATCACATGTGAATTGGAAAGGGGCGCCTTTGCGGGCGCCCCTTCTTCAATCTGGGGGTTTGATGACCCCGGCCTTGTCCAGTTCCGGCCCCAGTTTCCCCATCAACCACAGGCCCCACATCTTGAAATCTGCTGCCAGGCTCCAGAGAGGGTAACTGAAGGTTGCCGGCCGGTTTTTCTCCACTCCGAAATGGGCCACCCAGGCGAAGAAATATCCCGCCAAAGGCAGTGCGAGTAGCAGCCACCAAGATTGCGACAGTAAAGCGAGAACAGCGATAGCGACGACAATCGACGTGCCCAGATAGTGGAGCGCCCGTGTTTCCGGCATGCTATGCTCACGCAAATAGAACGGCCAGAAATCAGCAAAGGTCCGATAGCGCTTTTGGTCCATTCGGAAACTCCTTCTTAGAGAGACTAGCCTCGGATCGCCGCCCGTCAATGCCGCTGCCAATCTGTCCCACACTACAGTCTTTCGGAGGTATACCGGAACGCTTTCGTGCCACTTATATTTATAGCAGACAGATTTTGTGCGCACTCGAGCGGGGCCGCGCCAGAGAACAGAAAACAGAGATGGACGAGAATAACCGTGATCGCTCTTCGCAGAGCGCTTCGTTGAGATATGATGATAGCCCGGAGCGTTTCCGCGAAGGCCATCCTGACAAGCATTTCACAGGCGCATCCGGTGTTCTGTTCGAACAGGCAATGGCACAAACGCGAATGGCGATCTGCCTGTGCGACCCCAATCAGCCGGACTTGCCGATTGTCTTTGCCAACCGCGCGTTCCGCGAACTTACCGGTTACGATGAAGAGGAAATTGTCGGCCGCAATTGTCGTTTCCTGCAAGGCCCCCGGACCAAGAAGGAACCCGTTGACCGCATGCGCGAGGCCATCGCGAATGAAGATGTCGTCGTGGTCGAACTCCTCAACTATCGCAAGGACGGCAGCACATTCTGGAATGCGCTGCACCTGGGCCCGATCTATGATGACAACGACAAGCTGATCTATTTCTTCGGCAGCCAGTGGGATGTCTCCGATGTTCGTGCTGCGCGAGAAGAGGAGCGACATGCCCGCGAAATGGCGCGCGAGCTGTCGCACCGGATGAAGAACATGTTTGCCGTCATCTCCGGGATTGTGAATGTGACCGGCCGTGTCCGGGGCGTTCAGGAAGAAGCGGCGGAGATCAATGCGCGCATTCAGGCTCTGGGCCGCGCCTACGAAACCACTCTCGACGAAGCATCATCGGGCTCGATCGAGATCGGGCCTGCAATCCATGCAATCCTAGAGCCTTACAAGCAGGATGCCCGCATCCTGATGAAAGGCAGTGATCTCAAAGTTCCTTTCTCCATCATCTCCATGGTCGGTTTGATCCTCCATGAGCTGGCCGCCAATGCTAGCAAGCATGGGGCATGGTCTGGCGATGTGAGCGGGCAGGTCCTCGTTGACTGGTATGCGTCGGACAAGGGTGATCTGCTGGTCGAATGGAAAGAGACAGGCGGCCCGCAGCTAGACGGGCCTCCCCAGGAACTTGGTGCCGGCTCTTCCATTCTGGACCGTTTGCTGCGCACATCGTCCGGAACAATCAACCGGGAATGGAACCCGAGCGGGCTGCACTCGCTGATCACCATACCTCTGCAAGACGGATAATTCTGATTTCCTGCACGATTCTCTTACTGGATGACGAACCGCTGATCCTGATGGATCTGGAATTCGCATCAGAAGAGCGTGGATGCACGGCGCTGGGTGCGATGAGCTTGGCGCAAGCTTTCGGCCACCTTGAGACTCATGAATTGAGCTGTGCGGTGCTCGACGTAACTCTAAAGGATGGGGAGACCTGCATTCCGATCGCAAACGAGCTTCAACAGCGCGGTATCCCCTACATCCTTCATTCCGGCGATCTCGACCGCCAGAACGAGATGGTCCGCCAGCTCGATGCCACTCTCATTGCAAAACCGGCCAATTCCGACATGGTCATCGACACCGCAATGACGTTGTCCTGCCCCTGAGACCCGAAGGCGTTACCGTCAGAACAGCCCCGGGATCCGGTATTGCGCTGCGCTCGGCTGTTCCGGTTGCAGGAGCTCCTGCCGCGGGCCAGTTACACGAACGCTTTGCGTACCTTGTTGGCCGCTCCCGGAAATGGCGTTGCAAGGACGCCCCGCGAGAAAATCAAGCGCAGTGCTGATCGAGGCCTCGCTCGGATCGCCAAGGGGCGTGAAGATGTCGTCACCCGCCTGGCAGGTGCGGGGGAATACGCTGGCAAGGCCGGTGAAGTATTCGCCCTGATTGTCCCGGTTCTGAGTCTGGAATGCGACTACGCGAAGGCGATCGTCGCAAACATCGCGGTCTCGTGCGATCTGACCCACTGGCTTGCCGAAAGTATTGGCTCCGATCAGGGCGGTGTTGTTGCCGAGATAAGGAATGAAGCTGTTGGCGACGAGTTCGCTTGCCGAGGCTGTGCCACCGCGTCCGATAAAGGCAATCTTGGTAGCCGCGATAGCTTCGGACTGGGCGCGGAACAGATCCGTTTCATTATTGTTGGCTAAGGAATCGCGGAACGTTGTGCGGCTGAACACATCACCGACCTTGTCAGCCGCCATCAGATCACCCAGCAATTCGGCCACAGATACCAAGCCTCCGCCATTGTACCGGAAATCGAGTATGACTTCAGTGATGCCCTGATCACGGAATTGCCGGACAGCTTCGCGCAGCTGCGGGCCGGCGGAATCGACAATGAAGGTGCGCAGGTTAATGTAGCCGACCTGCTTGCCGCCATCGTTGAGGATTTCGACCCCGTAGCGATCCGAGATTGGATCGAGCGAGAAATCCGCTTTGGTGACAGACACGTCACGTTCGACCCCGGCTGTATCGCGGATGCGGAATGTCCTGGTCACACCCGGGTCGCTGGGGCCAAGCTGGTCGATAACAGCCTGCGGTCCGCCCGATGCCATCAGGTTTGCGACGCTCTGTCCATTGACGGTCAGCAGTTCCGTGCCGCGATCGAAGCCTTGGGCGAAGGCCGGGCCATTTTCAAAAGCTTCCAACAGGAAAACGCGATCGGCAGATGTATCGTAGGCCAATCGTATGCCGAAGCCGGCACTCGACCCCGAGTTGATCAATGCGTTTTCTTCGGTGATTGAAGTGATGAAAGTGAAGAAGCGATCGCGTGATTGCGCGCGGGCCGGGGCAACGATCGCGTTGATGTATTCTTGCAGATCGTTGAAGCTGGCCGGGTTGGGCGTGCGGTCGATCAGGTTCGGGAAAAGGTAGAATTCGTCGATCTGGCCGAATGCCCAATCCTGCCGGTCACGAAGCGAGCACTGGGCAGGCGTAGACGTACCGCCTCCTCCGCCACCGCCTGCGGTTGCTCCACCGCCACCTCCACTGCTTCCGCCTCCGCCACAGGCAACGAGTGCGCCTGCCAGTGCGATTGCGAGTGAAGTGCGACCAATATCCATGATTCTCTGCTCCCGAGCCGTTGTCCAGCAAGTTTTCCCAAAGGCGACAGAAACACCCATATCGCTGAATATGTTATGAGCAACCCCGGCCTTGGACCCCTCTTCTTGCCGCAAATAGGTGGCAATCTGGGGAAAAGCGCCCGGAGGCTCTCTCGCCAAGCTCCCGTATTGGGCCTAGCAGGGAGGGAACGAAGGAGAAGATCGCACCTATGGCTGACTGGCTTGCCAATGCTTTACCAACCGGAACACCGGCCCATGCCGGGCTGGCCCTGGTGCATCTGGCTCAAGAGAAAGCGATGGCGCGCGGCGGTCTGAAATTGACCAGCCCTGCCTTTGAGGGTGGCGAAGAACTCGATCCGTGTTTTACTGCTGACGAGGAGGACGCGGTTGCGCCTCCACTGGAATGGTCCGCGCCGCCTCCTGGTGCGCAAGAGCTGGTCGTAATTGTAGAAGACGCCAGTAGCGAAGGGCCAACCTGCCATTGGCTGGTCTGGGGCCTTGCTCCGCAGCGGGGTAAGCTGTTGGAGGGCGAAACGCCGCCTAGGGTCGGTAAGAACAGTATGGGCAATTCCGAATGGCTTTTGCCTGCTCTGCCAAAGGATGATGACCCCCACACATTTGTATTTCAGCTTTACGCGCTCGATCTGCCGATGACATTGATGCCCGGTGCGACGCGCGAACAGCTGTTTAAAGCGATGGAAGGCCATGTCATGGCCGCGGCGGTACTTACCGCCACCTACCAGGCTTCCGACGAGGAAGACTGGGTTGAAGAAGGCGAAAACGATTTCGCATAGACTAAGGAAAGGATAGGACCATGGCTGGCAACAACGCACTGCAAAAGCCTGTGACACTTACATCGGATCTGGAGAATGTCGTGGGCAAAGGCCCAATGACGCGTGCCCAGGTGACCTCGAAGGTCTGGGAATACATCAAGGCAAACAGCCTTCAGGACAGCAAGGACAAGCGTCAGATCAATCCGGATGCCAAGCTTGGCGCCGTGATTGGCAAAGACCAGATCTCCATGTTCAAGATGACTGCTGCGGTGTCCAAGCACCTTAGCTGATTCAGTTCGTGTGGCGGGCGAAGGGCCAATTGGTTGCTTCGCTCGCCCACAACGCCAGCCAGATGATAATCGGCTGCGCGATCATGCGCGGAATATGATAGCCAAGGCCCAGGCCTCCATCATCCCGCGCCATATCCATTGCGAAGTGATGGATGTTGGCAGGCCATACGCACAGCGCGTATAATGCCAGCCCGACCCCTGCGGCCCGCATGAGCGGCTTCGAGACTGGCTGCACCAGAGCTGCCGCACCGAGCAATTCAGCAATCCCGGTAAGCCAGACAACAAAGTCCGGCTGGGGAACCCATGGCGGCATGATTGCCATGAAGAAGTCAGGATTGGCGAGGTGTTGCCAACCTGCATAGCCATAGAAAAAGGCCAGCAGCCAGCGGAATGCTGTGCGGATCATGCTTCTGACCGTAAGCTCCGATCCCCGACGGTCAATTCGATTACCCGTCCTGACGGTTCGGCTCCAGTTGCGAAGGGGCACCATGCAAGACACTGGCGTTATCCCACGGCCCTCAGCAGCGGAATCTGAACATAGCCTTCCCGCTTGCACCTCCTATGCCTGAGGGTAGGGTGCGAGCAATCGTTCCAGATGGAGATATCGGATGAAATATTGGCCACTGATTGCTGCGGGACTATGCGTTGCATCGCCCGGGCTTGCGCAGTCTCCCGAAGAGGTTGCCGACGCCGCGCTTGAGGCGGCTCCGGTCTGGGATGGCCACAACGATGTCCCGATCCAGCTGCGCGCGCGATATGGAAATGTGATCGGTGACCTAGATTTTCAGGATACGACCGATACAGGCGATGAAGCCAACGATATCAGAGCGATGCATACCGACCTCGCACGACTGCGCGCGGGGAAGGTTGGTGCCCAATGGTGGTCGGTCTATGTCAGCGCGTCGCTGGACGAGCCGGAAGCCGTCCAGGCCACAATCGAGCAGATCGACGTTACGAAGCGTTTGATCGCACGGTATCCGAACGATCTCGGTCTTGCGCTCACTGCCGATGATGTTGAGCGTGAGATGGCAGCAGGACGCATCGCTTCCCTTTTGGGTATGGAGGGAGGGCATTCCATCGGATCGAGCTTAGCGGTCTTGCGCCAGACCTATGCCTTGGGCGCCCGCTACATGACATTGACGCATTCCAAAACGTTGAGCTGGGCCGACAGTTCGACCGACACGCCCAAACATGGCGGTCTGACCAGTTTTGGTAAGGACCTGGTTCGCGAGATGAATCGCATTGGAATGCTGGTGGACCTCAGCCATGTTAGCGAAGCCGTTATGATGGACGCTCTCGACATTGCGCGTGCCCCGGTGATCTTCAGCCATTCAAATGCGCGGGCAATCAACGGTCATGCACGCAACGTTCCGGACAGCGTGCTGGCGCGGCTTCCGGCCAATGGAGGGATCATAATGGTCACCTTCGTGCCTGGGTTTTTGAGCGAGCCAGCGCGGCAATGGAACGCCAATCGCGCCGGCGAAAAAGCGCGGCTTGAAGCGCTTTGGCGGGGACAGCCCGATGAAGTGACGCGCCTTTTGGCGGAATGGGACGCTACCAATCCATTGCCCCAATCATCGATCGCGGAAACGGCTGACCATATCGACCATGTTCGCAAGATTGCGGGCATAGATGCCATCGGCATTGGTGGCGACTTTGATGGCATTCCGTTTGCGCCACCTGGATTGGAAGACGTTTCCGGCTACCCGGCTCTGTTCACCGAACTTGCGCGGCGCGGGTATACACAGAGCGATCTGGAGAAGATCAGCTTCCGTAATATGATGCGGGTCATGCGCGCAGCCGAAGCCGCCAAGGCAGAATTGGCACAGCTGCCTCCCTACGAATACCCTGCTGGCGAGGCGCGCTAGCTATCGTCGGCGGTGTCCGGAAGCTCGCTGGGATCGGTCGACGCCATCTCCTCAAGCTCTTCCTCGGACATGCTCTCAAACATTCGCTCGGACGCGCCGCGGAGATCCGCTTTGTCAGTCTCGCCGCGTTTGGCCGAAAGAGCCGCTCCTGCTGCTTGTTGCTGCGCCTTGGACTTCGCATCGGGCATCAGGTGTCTTGTGCCTCCAGCTCCGAACCGCGTTTCAGCACTTCGTCACCGTCTTCCTGCTTGATAAGGTAAGCAGGATTGTCGGCATCACCATCCTTCGTCACTTCGGAGCCCTGAAGCGTCCGCGTGACTTCACGCTCGAAACGTTCCTGGATCTGGCCTTTCCCTTCGCCATTGCCCCAGTTCCATTTCACATACTGATTAGTTTGAAAGCTGTTGGAATTGCTCATAAAAGTTCCCTTACGCTTGATTGTGGGTGAGGTGTTGGCACCGAAAATTTCGCGCTGGCGATTTCTGGAGGAACTAGAACTCGTCGGCGTCCTCACTCACGATGCCGTCAGTGTCATCGCCCTCTTCCGCTTGCGACTGGATGATGCCGGTCGCCGTCATTTCTTCTTCGACATCGCCTTGCGACAACGCACCGCTGATCCAGATGATCGACAGCAAAATGATTGCCAGCAGCGTTCCGATTCCGAGGACCCAGCGCATCGCGCCCGTCTTGGTGCCGCCACTTGCTTCTGTTTCGTCGACGTGAATCTCGCCGTTTCGGTTTTCCATGATTTCCTCCGATCCGTAATGTCTGATGCCAGACTCTACGGATTGCGGGACAACATGTTCCTCAATCGCGCAGCAACTCGTTAATTCCGGTTTTCTCGCGTGTCTGGGCATCAACTGTCTTGACGATAACCGCACAAGCCAGAGAGGGGCCGCCATCCGGATCGGGAAGCGTGCCCGGAACGACCACAGAATAGGGTGGAATATGGCCACGGATGACTTCGCCGGTAGTGCGATGCACGATCTTGGTTGATTGAGTAACGAAGACGCCCATGGCGACCACACTGCCTTCGCCGACAATGACCCCCTCGACGATTTCCGATCTGGCGCCGATAAAACAATTGTCGCCGATAATTGTCGGGTTTGCCTGGAGAGGCTCCAAGACGCCGCCAATTCCTGCGCCGGCAGAAATGTGGCAATTGGTACCGACCTGGGCACAGCTGCCCACGCTCGCCCATGTGTCGATCATGGTGCCGTCACCAACATAGGCCCCGATATTGGTAAAGCTGGGCATCAATACAGTGTCCCGCCCGATGTAGCTGCCCCGTCGTGCGATGGCTCCTGGAACTACGCGGAATCCGGCCTGCCGGAACTTGGCGTCATCCCATCCCTCAAACTTGCTTGGAACCTTGTCGAAAGCCGGGGCGCCCACTGCGCCTTCGATTACTGCGTTTTCGCGTAAGCGGAACGACAAGAGCACGGCTTTCTTGAGCCATTGATTGACGGTCCAGCCACCGTTTCCGTCCGGCTGGGCAACGCGGGCGCTGCCATCATCGAGCATGGCAAT
Source organism: Parerythrobacter jejuensis (assembly GCF_039536765.1). Lineage (NCBI taxonomy): Bacteria > Pseudomonadati > Pseudomonadota > Alphaproteobacteria > Sphingomonadales > Erythrobacteraceae > Parerythrobacter > Parerythrobacter jejuensis. Next base: position 1,249,330 of record NZ_BAAAZF010000001.1, on the reverse strand, counting down.
GGCTTGCTCTACTGCCTCGCTCACATCGGTGCTGTCTGGCGTCACAGAGGCGCGTTCGTCCCATGCCTTCTCGATGGTTGTTTGCAATGCGGCGGTCATGCTGGCTCCAGTTCCGGTCAAACTTCTTTGTTCGGGATGGCTGCTAGCTGGGCGATGGTGGCTCGGCAAGAATGGAGAGGTGTAAAGTGTACTCTAGGGGTGGTCGTTCATGTGATCTTTAAGTTAGATCAGCGATTGGGCGTACGGAAAGGGTCTCTGCATGAACAATCCGAGTTTGTTGGCTGCCTTGCGCAGCGGAACCGCAATGGGCGCATGTCTCGCGCTTGTCGCTTGCGGCGGCGGCGGCGGCGGTGTTTCCAGTTCCCCACCTCCAGTTTCGACCCCAGCGCCAAGCCCGTCACCCACACCAACGCCGACGCCTACTCCCACCCCGACACCTACTCCGACTCCGACCCCAACTCCCACACCTTCCCCAACGTCGAATTTCAATACCCCTGAGACACGGCGTTCGGAGGGGCCGGAATTCCACAACGCAATCTCGGCTTGGACCGACGGAGTGACTGGTGCGGGATCAACCATAGCGATCATCGACACCGGGATTGATTCTGACAGCCCCGAATTTGCGGGCCGCATCCATCCGGATTCTACTGACGTAGCGGGCAATTCCACCTTTGAGGCAGTGGATGATCACGGAACGAATGTTGCGTTGGTGGCAGGGGCGGCTTTTGACGGAAACGGCGTCGTTGGGATCGCCTTCGATGCGAGCATCCTGGCGTTACGCGCGGACGAACCTGATAGTTGTACCGCAAGCGAGGATGACGCTGACCTCGATGGGTGCGTGTTTTTCGACCGGGATATTGCGCGCGGCGTCGACCAAGCGGTTGCTTCGGGGGCAACCGTTATCAATCTCAGCCTCGGGGGCAGTGCTCCGACCCAGCGCCTGAACGATGCGATCGCGCGCGCTGCCGCGGCTGGCATTGTGATCGTGGTGGCAGCTGGAAATGACGGTGATAGCACCGAGGCAGGCATTGATCCCGACAATCCCGATCCATTCGCATCCGGCATCCTTGCCGCTGGCGGAAGCAATGTGATTATTGTGGGTTCGGTCAATGATGCGCGCGAGATCTCCGATTTCAGCAATCGGGCAGGCAACGGAGCCAGTTCGTTTCTGAGCGCCCGGGGCGAACGAATCTGCTGCGTCTATGAAGACGGCACTTTGCAGATCACGACTGAGGCTAACGGCGACAGGTTCGTGACTCTTTTTTCCGGCACCAGCTTTGCGGCCCCGCAGGTCGCTGGTGCGGTGGCGCTGCTTGCTCAGGCCTTTCCCAACCTTACCGGAACAGAAATTGTCGAAATCCTCCTCGATAGCGCCAGTGATGTCGGCACGGCGGGGGTCGATTCGATCTTTGGCCGTGGTATCCTGGATATTGCCCGTGCGCTTCAGCCGCAGGGAACCACCAGAGTCGCAGGAACCAGCAGCGTTCTCGCGTTGGCAGATGACACCGGCACGGGCTCGGGGCCGATGGGTGATGCCCTGGTCAATGTGCCGATAGAAATTGTCATCCTCGACAAGTATGACCGTGCCTACTCTTACAATTTTGGTTCGCGCTTGCGCGGTGCGTCAGTCTTGCCGCGTGTGCGCGGGGCGGTCGAGCGACGTGGACAACGTGTTGTGGCGGGCAACGATCAGGTTGCGCTGGCATTCACAGTCGACCGAGATGGAGCAGCCTCTGGTGCCAATCCATTGCGACTGAACGCAGTCGATGCAGAGCAGGCCCGGGTTCTTGCAGGACAGGTTGCTCTCAAAGTCTCGGGCAAGACGAAATTGGGATTTGCCTTCTCTCAAAGTGCTGACGGCATTGCGGCACACTTGCAGGGCAAAAAGCGCCCGGCCTTCTTGATCGCCGGCGATGCAGCTGGCGATACGGGGTTCGCCCGCAGCGAGGATGCAGCCCTCGCTATCCGTCAACAGGTCGGCCCGTTCGGGGTCACGATGAAAGCTTCGAACGGAGAGGCTTGGCTGGGTGCATTACGTGATGGCGTTGATAGCACCGGAAGAGGGCGAGAACGCTATGGTCTTGCCCAATTCGGAGTGGCTCTCGATCGCCAGTTCGGACGCCTGAACGCGAGCATCGGAGCGGACTGGCTGCGCGAGGATCGCACAGTCCTCGGAGCGTTCCTCCACGATGCGTTCGGCGCGAATGGTGCCGACAGCTACTTTCTTGATGCATCCCTCGGCTTCGATCTGGCTTCGGACGTTTGGGTGGGGGCCAATGTGCGTCAAGGGATCACCAGGGCGCGACAGGCAGGCCTTGTTGGTACTGGATCAACATTCCGCAGCAGTGCCTGGTCGATCGATTTTGTGAAAGGCAACACTTTCCAAACGAGCGACACGTTGGGCTTCCGAATATCGCAGCCATTGCGGGTGGGAAGCGGAGGCCTCAATCTGAGTTTGCCCGTCAGTTACGACTACGCAACCGAAGCGGCCGTATTCGACACGCGCAGCATATCGCTATCGCCCGAGGGGCGCGAGCTTCTGGCTGAGATCGCCTGGCGGGGATACGGATTCGGCGGCAATCTGGCGATCAGCGCGTTTTATCGCCGGGACCCGGGGCATTACGCAGGATCGCCGGACGACAAAGGGCTGGTGCTACGCTGGAACCGTGGTTTCTAGGCAGGCATTCCTGCATCGATCGCAAACCCGTAAGCGCGCTCGATCAGAGGGGTTACCCGGTCACTCATTTGTTTTGCATGGGCTGACGATGCCGTGCCATCAATCACCCGCTTCTTGATCCCCTGCATAATACCGGCGAGCCTGAACAGGTTGTAGGCAAAGTACCAATCCATCGGGGGTACGGGATAGCCCGTTCGATCAACGTAACGATCAACAGCCTCCTGGACTGTCGGAATGCCCAGTTCGGCCAAATCAAGGCCGAGCAATCCGGCACGCCCGTCGGCAGGCTGGAACCAGTTGAGCATCAGGTAACTGAAGTCGGCAATCGGGTCGCCCAGCGTCGACAATTCCCAGTCGAGGACAGCGATCACGCGGTTCTCGGTCTTGTGGAAGATCATGTTGTCGAGACGATAGTCACCGTGAACGACACTGCTTTCATGCTGCGGCGGGATCGTTTCGGGCAGCCATTCGATCAACCGCTCCATTTTGGGCTGATGTTCGGTTTCCGACAGCTTGTATTGCTTGGTCCAGCGACTGATCTGGCGCGCACAATAGTCAACCGGCTTGCCAAAATTCCCAAGTCCGATCTCGTCGGGTTTCTTGGTATGCATGTCGGCCATGGTGTCGATCATGTCATTGTAGATCTCGCGCCGGTCTGCCGCGCTGACCCCGGGAAGGGAGCCGTTCCACAAAGATCGCCCATCGGCCATGCTCATTACGAAGAATTTCGAACCGAGCACTTCAGGATCTTCGCACAGGCCATAGGTCCGCGGCACGGGAAAGCCGGTCGGGAACAGGCCGGTCATCGCCTTGTATTCCCGATCGACCGCATGGGCACTTGGTAGAAGCTTGCCAAAGGGCTGACGCCTCAGGACGTAGGAAGTGCCAGGGGTGTCGACCCGATAGGTCGGGTTCGATTGGCCGCCCTTGAACTTGCTGTAGGTGATCGGCCCTGAATAGCCTTCCACATTGGCTTCGAACCAAGCCGTTAGCTTGTCCAGATCGAGCTGGTCCTGCTCCGGCACATCAATCGTGCCGACCATTTCCTTGTCGAAATCGATCGGTTGTTCTGTCGTGTCTGCCATTAGTCGAAAACGATCACGCTGCGTGCGGAGTGCCCGTCACGCATCTTGTCGAACCCCTTGTTGATGTCGTCCAATGCAATCCGTTCTGCGATGATGGTGTCGAGATCCAGCAAACCGCGCATGTAGAAGTCGACCAGTCGCGGCAAATCGACCGGGAAGTGGTTCTCCCCCATGATCGCGCCTTGCAGTTTCTTGCCGCTGAGCAGGTCCATCGCGCCAAGCCCGACTTTACAATCAAGCGGCATCATACCGAGAATGATCGCGGTTCCGCCGCGCCGCAGCGATGCCACAGCGAGATCGGCCGAAGCCTGCCTACCCACTGCCTCGATCCCGTAATGTACACCGCCACCCGAAATTTCCAGGATTTGCTTGGTCGCATCATCGGCCAGTGCATCAACGGTGTGCGTTGCCCCGAGAACCTTCGCCAAATCGCGCTTTTCCTGAAGCGGATCGGCAGCGATCACCTTCCCCGCTCCAGCGATCTTGGCCGCATTGATTGCCGCAAGGCCAACACCGCCGCAACCAACCACAAGAACAGTTTCGCCCGGGGTGACATTGGCAGCATTGAAGATCGTACCGGCACCTGTCGTCACGGCACAGCCAATCACCGCCGCGCGATCGAGAGGCATGTCCTTGTCGATGGAGACGCAGGCGTTTTCATGGATCAGCATCTGTTCGCTAAATGCAGACAGATTGAGCATCTGGTTCACCAGTTCGCCGCCATTGCGCGTGATTCGCGGTGCACCCTCGGGCCCACGACGCGTGTTGGCACCCATGCACAAGGCCATCCGGCCCGTGACGCAGAATTCGCATTGGCCACAAAAGGCACTAAGGCAGGACACGACGTGATCGCCGGGTTTGACCGAGCGGACTTCGCTTCCCACAGCCCGGACCACACCCGCTGCCTCATGGCCCGGAATGGCCGGCAAGGCATGCGGATAGGACCCATCGATAAAGTGCAGATCGGAATGACACAGGCCGCAAGCCTTGGTGTCGATCAACACTTCATGCGGGGCGGGATCGGCGACTTCGACATCGCCGATCACCAGCCCTTGACCGGGCTGTTCGAGAATTGCTGCCTTTGCCATGGGTGCCCTTTCTTACCGCGTTACGGCCATATCGCCCGAGCTGATACTCGAAGTGTCAGGCGCCGAGCCGGCACCATCGCGCAGGGCGTTGGCGGTTGGACCTGCCTGCGGCGGGTGCTTGCCAAGTTCCATGCGGGCAATGGAGCGCGCGTGTACCTCATCCGGACCGTCCGCCAGGCGCAACGTACGCTGATGGGCATAGGCTGACGCGAGACCGTAGTCTTCGGACACGCCGCCGCCGCCATGAGCTTGGATCGCATCGTCGATAATGCGCAGGGCCATATTGGGCGCCTGTACTTTGATCATGGCGATTTCCTGCTTGGCGCTCTTGTTGCCGACCTTGTCCATCATGTCTGCCGCCTTGAGGCAGAGCAGGCGGGTCATGTCGATATCGATACGGGCGCGAGCGATGCGTTCTTCCCATACCGAGTGCTTGTAGATCGGCTTGCCGAAGGCTTCGCGTTCCTGAAGCCGCTTGCACATTTTTTCGAGCGCTTCTTCTGCCACGCCGATGGTGCGCATGCAGTGGTGGATGCGGCCTGGGCCTAGGCGGCCCTGGGCAATCTCGAACCCGCGCCCTTCACCGAGGAGCACGTTCTCAACCGGTACGCGGACGTCTTTCAGTTCCACTTCCATGTGCCCGTGCGGCGCATCGTCATAACCGAACACCGGAAGGTGCCGGATGATATTCACGCCGGGCGTGTCGATCGGCACCAGAACCTGCGATTGCTGCGCGTGGCGCTGCGCTTCGGTATTGGTCTTGCCCATCACGATCGCGACCTTGCAGCGCGGATCGCCAAGGCCGGACGACCACCACTTGCGGCCGTTGATTACATAATGATCGCCATCACGAACCATCTTGGTTTCGATGTTGGTCGCATCGGATGATGCAGTGTTCGGCTCTGTCATCAGGAAGGCCGAACGGACCTCGCCGTTCATCAGCGGGGTTAGCCACTCTTCCTTCTGAGCGAGGGTACCGTAGCGGTGGAACACTTCCATATTGCCAGTGTCCGGCGCGGAGCAGTTAAAGACTTCGGAAGCGAAGCCGATCCGGCCCATTTCCTCGGCGCACAGTGCATATTCGAGGTTGGTCAGGCCGGGGCCTTCGAATTCGAAGCTTTCCTCGACATGATGATGCCCGTCATTGCGCGGAGGCATGAACAGGTTCCAGATGCCTTGGCCTCTCGCCTTCGCCTTCAAATCCTCAACGACCTGGATCACCTTCCAGCGATCACCTTCGGCATCCTGCGCCTTGTAAGTGTCCACCGCCGGGCGAATGTCGCTATCGATGAAGCCTTTGACCCGGTCGCGCCAATATTGCTGTCGTTCGGTAGGTTCGAAATCCATGATCGTGCCTCTCTTTATGGTATCGTGATTCTATTTGGCGTGACCGTGGCAGAGGGCGCACGGCGCGCCAAGGGTTGTTTTTGATGATGTCAGGGCGTGATCGAATGTGCATCCGGATCTGCGCGCAGCGCATCTTCGATTGGATCGTCGTGGGTCGCTTTCCCGCTTGCTGCGCGTGCGGCAATCCGGGTCTCATGCTGCTCACGCGTGATGGGGAACCGGCTGAGCCAGAAAGCAGCAATCAACGCCAGCGCAGCTCCCGCGGCGAGGTAAAACACAGTCAATTGGGTAATGACATCCTGCGAAACCTGATCCTGCGGAGTACCTTGCTCAATGCCGAGCGACTGGATGATAAGGCTGGTGGTCAGGATGCCGACACCGGTGGCACATTTCTGCACCAGCCAGTTGCCAGAATAAAACGTGCCTTCAGCGCGTTTGCCGGTCCGTTCCTCAAATGCCTCCACGATTTCCGCCACCATCGACGTGGCCGATATGATTGAGACTACCGAGCCGGTGTTTGCAAAGATCAGTAGAAGCAGCACCGAATAGGTCGAAACCGCTGACCCCGGTTCCGGCCAAAGGCCGAGCAGTAAAAGCATGTAGGGCGTGAAATAGAAAATCAAAGCGACTAAGGCGCCTGCAGCTGCTGAGGCAGGCTTCCCGAACCTGCGGTGCAGCGGACCTACAATGGTGAACATGATCAGGACCGATATGGCCAACATCCCCGGATAGAGCTGGAATGCCAGCTCATCGAATTTCCAGACGTAGTTGTTGACGTATTGGGTGATGGAAAAGTTCATTCCCTGTCCGACATAAGCGGCGAGACCGCCCGCTGCGAAAATCAGGAATGCTTTCTCCCGGAATGCGTCGAAGATTTCGCTGAATGCCCCGCCGAAGGAGAAGGGCGGGGGGCGTCTCGGCGGACGCTTGGCCACGATCTTGTGCTGTCCGGTTGCCGATCCAAGCACGGAAAGAACCATCAAGCCGGCACCGAACATGCCCATCAATGCGTAACCATCCGCTTCCAATTGCGCTTCGGGAGTGGGCAGGAAGATGGTGAACGCCAGGACCATCATCAGCATCCCTCCAAGCCAACCCGATAGGAACCGATAGCGGAAAAGCGTTGTACGCTCGTCATAGTCATCCGTGATTTCTGGCACGAGGCTGACCGATGGGACTTCGCAAGCGGACAGCAGCAACCGGACGCCCACAGCCAGTGCAACGATCTCCCAAAAACTCGGCACGCCAACGAAGGGCGGCGACCATAGCATGGTCCACATGAAGGCCAGCGGGATTGGCGCGATGTAGAGCCACGGCAGGCGGCGACCCCATCTGGTGTAAGTCCGGTCGGACAGATGCCCGATCAGGGGATCGATGAAGGCATCGACAATCAGTGCAGTTGCAAGGGCCGCCCCGACCAGCCACGCCTCTACACCCAACACCAGATTGTAATAGGGTAGCAAGAAGAAGCTGAACCCCAGATCCTTCACCCCGAATGCAATCGCACCCGATCCGTGAATGAACTTCAGCTTCTGGGGAATCTTCCCCTGGACGAAGCCCATCTAGCTATCGGCCTGCTTTGCCGCTTCTTCCATTTTTTCAAGGGCATCGAACATACGTGGCGAGTCCTCGTCCCAGCTTTCGCGGGGGCCGATCGTTATGCCGCCATCGACAATCAGGCTGGTGCCAGTCACGAAGCCAGCTGCCTCGCTGGCCAGATAGGCGCAGGCTTCTGCGATATCTGCTGGTTGCCCGCCACGTTTGACCGGCTGCGCGTTGGAGCTCATCTGGGCGATGACGCCCTTGGCCATTGCCTTTTGCTCTTCCGGAATCTCCAGCGATGACGTGAAGATATTGGTGTTGATGAAGCCGGGCTGGATCGCGTTTACGCGAATGCCGAATTGGGCCAGGTCTGCGGCAGCCATCTTGGTCAAGTGCAAGACGCCTGCCTTGGCGACAGCATAAGCGGTCGGCGAATATCCCGGACCCACAGCAGCAACGCTGGACACATTGACGAATGATGCGCCGGGGCGCCCCTTCATATGAGGTACCGCATAGCGGATCCCGAATGCGACAGCGCGGAGCAACAGATCCATCGTGCGATCCCAATCGGCAGGCTCGATTTCGTGGATCTTTTCACGTGCTCCACCAGCACCGGCATTGTTGAATACGACGTCTATCCCGCCGGTTTCGGACCCCGCCCGATCCATAAGCGCCTTGATATCGTCTGTGCTCGAAACGTCGCAATGCTGATACCGGATTACACCTTCCGAGGACGCCTCCAGCTCTGCCCCTGCTGCGTCGTTGATATCGGAGGCATACACCGTCGCACCCTCTCGGGCGAACAGTCTGGCACTCTCAAGCCCTATTCCCGAAGCTGCACCGGTAATGACAACTGTTTTGCCGGAGAATCGCATTCTCTCTCTCCCATTTCATTTTGAAACTAGCTTAGGCGCACGAAGGACTGCGTCAACGGAACTCTCGCGGACGCTACGGAAAGGCCACCGCCAAAAGTGCGCCTTGCAGGATTGGCGCGAATCCCCTTAACGTGAACGTCAATCCAAGCGGCCCAGAGCCGCTGACAAAGTCATGAGAGGAACTTGACGCCATGTCTGATCTGGAAACCTTCCGCAGCGAAACAAGAGCGTGGCTTGAGGCGAATTGCCCGGCCGAGATGCGCGAACCGGTACGCGATGACGGGGATGTCTATTGGGGTGGCCGCAACGCAACCTTCAAGAGCGACGCACAGAAGGCCTGGTTCGAAGCTTGCCGCGACAAAGGCTACACCGTTCCTGCCTGGCCGAAAGAATATGGCGGCGCCGGCCTGTCTCCGGCGGAGGCCAAGGTCCTGCGTGAGGTAATGGCGTCGATCAACGCACGCCCGCCGCTCTCCAGCTTTGGTATCTGGATGCTGGGCCCGGCGCTTCTGCATTTCGGCACCGAAGGCCAGAAGCAGCGTTTCCTCAATGAAATCGCCCGTGGCGAAATCCGCTGGTGCCAGGGCTATTCGGAACCTGGCAGCGGTTCGGATCTCGTTTCACTTCAAACCTATGGTGAAGACAAGGGTGATCACTGGGTCGTTAATGGCCAAAAGGTATGGACCTCTTACGCTGACAAGGCGGACTGGATTTTCTGTCTCGTCCGCACTGACAAGAATGACAAGTATCGCGGTATCACATTCATGCTGTTTGATATGGCAACCGCAGGAGCCTCGACGAAACCTATCCTGCTGATCAGCGGCAACAGCCCGTTCTGCGAGACCTTTTTCGATGATGTCAAAGTCCCGAAGAGCTACGGTGAAGATGTTCCTGCGCAAGTTGGCGAAATCAATCGCGGTTGGGACGTCGCCAAATATCTCTTGGGTCACGAGCGAGAGATGATTTCGGGTGCCGATGGCGGCAATACCGGCACGATTGGCGGCGCACTCAGCCGTAACTCGGTAGATATGGATCCTTTGCTGCGTGCCGAACTGGCCATGTTCGATGTCGATGCGCTGGCTTATGCCGCGATGGGTGAGAAATTCCTCGACGAGATCAAGGTCGGCAAGGCGCATCCGGCGCAACCGAACATGATGAAATATGCCGGTACCGAGCTCAACAAGCGCCGCCACGAATTGATCATGAGCGCCGGCGGTTCGACCGCGTTGGAATGGGACAGCGAAGAAACCGAAGGCGGCAAACCTTCGCGCAACTGGCTGCGGACCAAAGCGAATTCGATCGAAGGCGGCACTAGCGAAGTCATGCTGAACGTGATTTCCAAGCGCATTCTCGAGCTACCCGGCGGCTAACCATCAACATGCCACTCCCGGTCTAGGGCCGGGGTGTTGCAAGGCCAGGTCGGGCCGAGAGCGACCATCTCCCGGCTTTGCGTCGGGGTGACGGAATAGGGACAGGACTTATGCCACTTTATCACAATGACGATCAGGCGATGCTGGCCGAAAGCGCCGGCCAGTTCATGGGCGAAGAGGGAGCCATCGCAAGACAATTGCGCCATTGGCGCGATCGCGATTGCAAAGACGGCTTCGGCCACGACTTGTGGAAGCAATTTGGCGAGATGGGCTTCACTGGCATCCTTGTAGACGAGGATAATGGCGGGCTTGGCATGGGCCATGTCGAGGCCGGGATTGTGCTGGAAGAAGTAGGCCGAAACCTCACACCATCACCTTTCCTCACCTCGTCCGTATTGGCCGCGACTGCACTCAAGCACGGCAGTGACGACATGCGTGGTCGCTACCTGCCCGGGCTGGTTGCAGGAGACAGCGTGTTTGCTGTCGCCGTCGATGAAGGGGCCAAGCACAACCCATCGCGCATCGCTACGCGTGCTGAAAAATCGGGCAACGGTTTCAAGCTTTCAGGTAAGAAGGATTTCGTTATCCAGGGCGCCAGTGCCGACATGCTGGTTGTCGCGGCGCGAACATCAGGATCGGATGGCGACGAGAACGGCATTACGTTGTTTGCCGTGCCCAAAGACGCAACGAATATGAGCCATGATGCTGTCCGCCTGGTCGACAGTTCGATGGCAACGCACACCACATTCGATGCTGTGGAACTGGACGGCGATGCAGTGATCGGCGAGGTCGACAATGGCCGCGCAATCCTCGACGCAATGCTCGATGCCGGCCGCGTTGGGAGTGCCGCCGAAGGTGTCGGAGTAGCGCGCGGTGCGATGGACCTGACGGTCGACTACCTCAAGCAGCGCAAGCAGTTCGGTACATTGATCGGTGAATTCCAGGCTCTGCAGCATCGGGCTGCGCATCTCTATTCTGAAGTCGAGATTGCGCGCGCTGCTGTGATCAAGGCGCAGCAACTGCTTGATGGAGACAGCGATAAAGCGAGCCTGATGGCGTCGGTCGCCAAAGCGAAAGTTGCCAAGACTGCCGGTCTGGCAGTGCGCGAGGGCGTGCAGATGCATGGCGGCATCGGGATGACAGACGAATATGATATCGGCCTGTATATGAAGCGCGATCGTGCGCTGCAGGAATTCCTGGGCGACGCCTATTTCCACGCCAATCGCGTGGCCGAGCTCAGCGGTTACTGATCGGGAGAGATACACATGATGAACCTGAAAGACTTGTTCGGCCTCGACGGCAAAATCGCACTGGTAACCGGCGGGAGCCGGGGCATTGGCAAGATGATTGTCGAAGGCTTGCTGGAAGCGGGCTGTGCAAAAGTCTACATCGCGGCACGCAAGCAGGAGCAGGTCGACGCCACCTGCGCCGAACTGGGTGACAAGGTTATCGGCCTCACTGCCGACCTGTCGCAGTTGGACGGTATCAAGCAATTGGCCGGAGAGATCGCGAGCCGCGAGGACAAGCTCGATCTGCTGGTCAACAATGCCGGCGCCGCATGGGGCGAACCATTTGCCGAATTCAGCGAAGCGGGCTGGGACCGCACGATGGATTTGAACGTGAAGGGCCCGTTTTTCCTGACGCAGCAGCTACACAAGCTGCTCAAGGCGGCAGGCACCGTCGAACGTCCGGCCAAGGTCCTGATGATCGCATCGATCGACGGGATGAAGACCAATCCGTGGGAAACCTACCCCTATCAGGCATCGAAGGCCGGTCTGATCCACCTTACCCGGCGCATGGCAGCAGAGCTGGTGCGCGACAACATCATCGTCAACGGCATCGGCCCGGGCGCTTTCCCGAGCGCCATGAACCGCGCCGCACGCGACAACGAGGCGCTCGTTGCCAAGGGCATCCCGAGCAAGCGGGTCGGCGTGACCGAGGACATGGCAGCAGGTGCCATCTATCTGCTTAGCCGTGCCGGAGACTATGTGGTCGGCACGACGATCCCGATCGATGGCGGCGTAGTGAATGCCAATATCGGGGCGGGGAATTTCGTCGACCCGTCGGGCGAATAGGGGCAAGCCCTCCAACCACATCCGGATAGTGCAGGGGCCGTTGGAGCAATCTGACGGCCCCTTTCTTGTGCCCGGAGCAGAGACGCTTGTGGAACACCAAACGAAGGTTGCAAGACCGTGACCTTCCGTAAAAATTGTTTGATTGCAATGCTATGATGGCCGGTCCCGTCGCGAGGGTGTGACTTTCGGCGAAGAGGATGATGCATCCGGGATCGGTCGGAATCCTGCGCAACGATTTCAAAGAGCAAGCCCCGCAATAGCGTAGGGCAGGGTTGTAGGAAAAACCGCGTTCGTCGCTCGGCTGAGGGAAATCTGACATGTCTGCTTTTGACCCGAATCGTGGCCATCAAGAACAGGAACGACAGAGCCAATTCGGATCCGGCCTTACAATCACTGCCTCACGTCCCCATATTGATGGTACGTCATTCCGGTATGTTGGCCGGAGCACTGTCTGACGGTGTCTCTTCAAGATCAGAATTTTTTTGATTGGCTTTCCTGAGACAGGATTAGCAATCGCAATGTTCGGGTGTTCGACAGACCGAAACGGGCGATCCCGCAGGACTGCCTGATATGGCTTCCTGAAAGCACGCCCGAAGGGATGCCGAGATGGCCAAATCACAAAGAAAATCCAAGCGCGAAATCCGCAAACCAAAAGCGGAAAAGGTCAAGACCAACGCCTCCCAACCCTCGCAAAAAGCTGGCACCGTTCCAGGGCTGGAACACATGAAGAGCGGACGCGGGAAGTGACCGTCCAGTCGCGCCCAACAGTAGCGCTGTGTCGTGCAGAAGAAGCGCGCCAGCGCATGTTATCGTTGACGGAGCCGCTGCGCAATCGCCGCAATATTGCTGCGACAGCAGCCAGAGCCTGGGAAGCAGAAGCCGACCGTGCCGAAGAGCGTGAAGCCAAAGTGTCGATACCTCTGAGTAAGGAAGATGCCGACATCGCCCGAGAATTCGTTGACGAGGCGAATGCTCGAAGGGCCAAAGATGCTCATTAGAGACTTGGTGATTCTTGGCTTGGCGTCGTTGCTTGCGATCCTGTTCATCGGCCTGGCAATTGCGTATTTTTGTTACCGCAAATCAAGGCCCAAATGACATGGCGGATAGCGGGATGAAGGCGCGCTGATCGGATAGCAAATCCTTGTATATCACACCGTTACGAAAACGGCAGCAATGGAAGCTGCCCCGTTTCCTACAAGTTGTCCGTGGCGGCCTTGAAATCTGACAAGACGCGACTTGATGCCATCGCGGAATGTCTAGCTGCGCCTTGCTTCAGATCAATTTCGAGCAAATAGGGTGCTATGAAGCCAGCGTAATCATCCTTGCGCTGCTGTGGTAAGCCGATCCATCCAGTGATCGTGTTGCGACAATTTGTCTTGCCGCAAGAGCACGAACCAGGGAAATGCTCGATGCGATAATTGCGCATGGCATAATCATACGTCGCTTCGTCCCCTGCCAGGATACTCTCCATCGCGACAATATTATGAGCACCGGATTCATTGATCATGATGCCGCAATTCGGACTACAGGAATGATTGAATATCGAACTCAGTCCGATGTGAAAACCAAACCTCGTCTTGCTCACTTGCGAGGCATGAGAATGGTTCGTGACTGAAGCATTTTCGAGCACACCCGTATAAAGTATGTCGCCTCTTTTGAATGGCTTGAGGGCAAAGATTCCTTCACCCCGGCCAGGTGTCGAACGACGTTCGATCACCGCAGTCATGAGACATTCCTCTTGCACGTCTGAAGTGAAGTTCGAGCGTCGCCGATCCACATGTCGAACAAAGGATATTGCGCTACGCCTAACCTTTTCCGAGCCGTCCGGATGAGCTTTTCACAGTGCCCGATACCGCCACTTGCGCCCATCGCAGGTCTGGCAAAGGCAATTTCCATCAATGCAATTTGATGATCATAGAGAAGTTTGTTGAGGTCCAATTAGCAATCTCCCGGATGCGGGAGCGCAATGGTCTCTCAGTCGAGGATGAGCATCTAGATGGCGCCTCGATAGACACAACATGGTCTGGCAGGTGCCAGTTACAAGGTCGTTACGACCGGTTTCGGGTCGGCCCATTCGGGAATGAAGGCTTCCCACCGCAATATCGGCCGATGCCGGCCAACCGTCCTTGCTTTGGAAAGTCTCTAACGCAGCGAACTCTTCGCCTCGCGAAATGTCACCATCCGGCGCTGCTCTTCGTCCCACAATGCGAGGACCAGGGGCTTGATTGTCTGCCTTGTTGTGAAGCGATTGACCTCCGTCAGTGCCGGGAATTCGCGTAGCACTTCGGGCAGGCGGTAGAACGGGATCCGGCTGGCCAGATGGTGGACGTGGTGGATGCCGATATTGCCCGTGAACCATTGCAGCACGGCTGGCAGTTTGAGGTAGGAGCTGCCCGCCAGTGCCGCCTCGTGGAATGACCAGTCTTCCTTGCGGTCCCAATGGGCGTTTTCGAACTGGTGCTGGATGTAGAACAGCCACACGCCCATGCTGGCGGCAGTCAGCAAAACCGGAAAAAACACCAGCGCAACGGTAGCAAGGCCGAAGACCCAGGCCAGCGCCGCGAGCAGGGCAATAAGCCCGACATTGGTTGCCATCGCGCTGACCCAATAGCGCATGCCTTCCTTCATCAGGCCGATCGGCAGGCGGTGGCGCAGCAGGAAAAGGTAGGCCGGGCCCAGGCCGAGCAGAACGGCAGGATGGCGATAGACACGATAACCCAGCCGTTGGAGGCGGGAGCTTTCACGATATTCGCGCACGGTCATCAGGTCGACATCGCCAAACCCGCGCGCATCCAGATTGCCCGTTGCGGCGTGATGCAGCGCGTGGCTGCGGCGCCAGCAATCATAGGGTGTGAGCGTTAGTACGCCGAGAGCGCGCCCGATCCAGTCATTGCCCGAACGGCTCTTTAGAAACGCGCCATGCCCGCAATCGTGCTGGATAATAAACAGTCGCAGCAGGAGCAGGCCGGCCGCCGGGGCGAGGGCCAATGCCAGCCAGTAGCCAGCATCGAGCGCGAAGAGCATGGCCGCAAAAAGGGCTACAAAAGGCAGCAGTGTGATGCCCAGCTCGTACCAGCTGCGCACGGCCTTGGGGGCATGAAACACCTTGAGTGCACGGCCCAGTTCCTTGGCATCGATCTCGGCCATCGGGGCTCCGTCGCTGTCACGAACAGCTGCGGCGGGGAGGGGGTCTTGCATTCGGGCAGGGTCACTTTCGGTTGTCACAGATTGGATGCTAGAGAGCCGTTGCGGCCTTGTCACCTTCTGCCGACGGTCAATGTGAGAATAGGGATTGGGCAGGACTCGCGTTTAGTCCATCAGGCCCCGGACAAACGGGATCAGCCCGGTCTGGCGGGTGCGTTTCATCCGCTCCGCATGGAGGATTTCGCGGACTTTGACGAAGCATTCATCGACATCGTCGTTGACGACCACGTAGTCATATTCGGCCCAATGGCTGATCTCGCCGCGCGCCCGATCCATCCGCCGGTCGATCACGTCTTCGCTGTCAGTCGCGCGCGATTCCAAACGGCGACGCAATTCATCGAGGGTAGGCGGAAGGATGAAGACGCTGACGACGTCTTGCTGGTCCTTCTGGTAAAGTTGCTGGGTGCCCTGCCAATCGATGTCAAACAGGAAATCATCGCCCTCTTTCAGGCGTTTGCGGATATACCCCTTGGGCGTGCCGTACCGATTGCCGAAGACTTCGGCCCACTCGTAGAAATCGTCTTTCTCGACCATCGCATCGAAAGCCTCGTCGCTCACGAAATGATAGTCGACCCCTTCGACTTCGCCGGGCCGGCGCGGACGGGTGGTGGCAGAGACGGACAGCCGGATTTCATCATCGGCGGTCAGCAACATGCGCGAGATGGTGGTTTTTCCTGCACCGGAGGGGGAAGACAGGATAAACAGCAAGCCCCGGCGATGGAGCGCGTCGGAAGTGTCGTGAGCCATGGGCGTCTTTGGACCGTGGTCCGGCGGAAAATCAACCCCCGGCCTGGATCAATCCTCGCTCTCGGCGCTCTCTCGAAGCTGCTCGCGGCCCTTGCGTCGGGCGCGCCGTTTCTGGCTCATGTCGAAGAGTGTTTTCAGCAGGATGCCACCTCCGACTGCGACCGCGCCGGGCACGGAACGGGTCGCCATCTTGGCTGCAGCGAATGCAGCGAGATTCTGTTTGATGCTACGGTTTTCCAGGATGTTGCGCGTCGCGTCTTTCCCGTATCGACCGCGGAGCATTGTTTTCTCGACCGAATTGCGGACCAGGTAGGATCCGGCGCGTATCGCGATATCTGCCATAATCAGATTGGTTGCCGGATTGGGGCTGACACCCGGCACTGTGCCTTTGGCCGGCACACCACCTTTGTGCCGCGAAGTATCTGCCTGGTTTTTCTTGCGGCGCTGCGCCATAATTATCTCGTTACCATGTCCGGTCGCCCAGTCGCCCGGTCACCCTATTTCTTGCGCCCGAAATCGACGGTTACGACATTCGAACCGTCATCGGCCTCGGCAATGGCAGGACCAGCGCCTGCCTCGTCATTTTCCGGGTCATCATGCGCTTCAGGGGCCATGTCTGCGACGGTAGCCTGGAATTGCAGACCGAAATCGACTGCCGGATCGACGAAAGCCGTGATCGCGGCGAAGGGGATCTCGAGCTCGGCCGGGACCTGGTTGAAGCTCAGGCCGACCGAAAATCCCGCTTCGGTCACTTCGAGACCCCAGAATTTGTTCTGCAGCACAATGGTCATCTCGTCCGGAAACCGCTCGCTCAGATGCGGCGGGATATTGACCCCCGGTGCAGCGGTTTTGAATGTGATGTAGAAATGGTGATTACCGGGCAATTCACTGCCGGATTCCTGGATTTCGCCCAGCACACGGCCAACTACGGCGCGGAGCGCTTCCTGCACGATCTCATCATAGGGGATGAGGCTGTCGGGGGTATCCTCGGTCATGCGCACTAGGTGGCCCCGAGATGGCGTCCGGTCAAGCCGGAAAGCTTGCCTATCCGCGCCTTGTGGGTATAGCGCGCGGCCATGCGTACCGGCCAGATCGAGCGGAACACCGCGGAAACCAAAATCGCTATCGAGGTCAATCTCGATGGCAGCGGCAGTTATGATGTTTCGACCGGGATCGGCTTCCTTGACCATATGGTGGAACAGTTCTCCAAGCACTCGTTGATCGATGTGACGATGAAGATCGATGGTGACCTGCATGTCGACCAGCACCACACCACCGAAGATAGCGCCATCGCGCTGGGCCAGGCGCTGTCCGATGCGCTGGGCGACAAGGCCGGGATCGGGCGGTATGGCCAGGCTTATTCACCGATGGACGAAACCCTGGCGCGGGTCGCTCTTGATATTTCGGGCCGTCCGCACACCGTGTTCCGTGCCGGATTCAGCCAGGAAAAACTGGGCGAGTGGGATACCGAACTGATCGAGCACTGGTTCCAGTCGGTCGCGCAGGCCGCCGGGATCACGCTGCATATCGAATTGCTCTACGGAACCAACAACCACCACATCTGCGAAGCGATTTACAAGGGTTTCGCCCGCGCCATGCGGCAGGCGGTGGAGCTGGACCCGCGCAAGGGCGGCGCCATCCCCAGCACCAAGGGCCAGTTAGGTGGCTGACGTTTCTTTTTACCGCACACCCATCCGGGCGCGCGATTTCCTCGCCCATGCGATCAAAGATCGCGTCGCTGCGGACGGGCAGTCGCCCTTGCGGTCGCTTCGCGCCCGACTGGCTTAGCCTTGGCAGAGGTCATCGCTCTCATCGATTACGGCGCGGGCAATCTTCACTCTGTGCACAACGCGCTCAAGGCGGCGGGTGCGCATGGCGTGAAGGTGACGCACAATCCCGATCTTGTCCGCCGGGCCGACCGGGTCGTTCTGCCCGGTGTCGGATCGTACAAAGCCTGTGCCGATGGCCTGCGTGCCATTCCGGGTATGGTCGATGCGCTGGAAGAGCGGGTGCTGCTTGGCGGAGTGCCGTTTCTGGGCATTTGCGTCGGCATGCAACTGCTGGCGACGCGCGGGCTGGAGCATTGCGAGACGCCCGGCCTGGACTGGGTGCCGGGGGAAGTGCGGCTGATCGCGCCGATCGATCCGAGCGTCAAAGTGCCCCATATGGGCTGGAACGATGTCGCGCTGACGCCGCATGCGCGCGGGCATTCCCTGATCGAGGAAGGCGAGGCCTATTTCCTCCATTCCTACCATTTTCATGCCGATGACGGGCGCAGTATCCTGGCCATGACCGATCATGGCGGTGGCCTGGTCGCAGCAGTATCGCGCGACAATATTACCGGCGTGCAATTCCACCCGGAAAAGAGCCAGGCCTATGGTCTTGGCCTGCTTTCCCGTTTCCTCGACTGGAGGCCCTGATGATTGTTTTTCCGGCTATCGATCTGAAGAATGGCGAAGTTGTCCGCCTTGCCGAAGGCGATATGGATCGCGCGACTGTCTACGGTGACGATCCCGCCGCGCAGGCGATGGTCTTTTCGGAAGCCGGTGCGGAGCACGTCCACGTCGTCGATCTCGATGGCTCGTTCGCCGGCAGCGCGCAAAATCGCGAAGCGGTGCAGGCTATTGTAGAAGCGTTTCCCGGATATGTGCAACTTGGCGGGGGGATCCGTACGCCGGAAGATGTCGAGGGTTGGTTTGACGCCGGCGTCGCGCGGATCGTGATCGGCACGGCGGCCCTCAAGAACCCGCAATTCGTCAAGGACATGGCGCGCGCTTACGAGGGCGGTATCGTGGTGGCGGTTGATGCGCGTGAGGGGATGGTCGCGACCGACGGTTGGGCTGAAACTTCCGATGTCTCCATTGTCGACATGGCCCACCGATTTGAAGATGCAGGCGTAGCCAGCCTGTTGTTCACCGATATCGGGCGCGACGGAATGCTGAAGGGCTGCAATATCGAGGCGACGGTTGACCTCGCCCAGCAGACCGATCTGCCGGTGATAGCCAGTGGCGGAGTCAAAGGGCTGGATGACATCCATATGCTGGCGCTGCAGGCAGAGCAGGGCATTGAAGGGGTGATTACAGGTCGCGCGATCTATGATGGGCGTCTCGATCTGGCCACGGCACTCGCGATGGCCAAGCGCTGATGACAGTCCGCGTCCGCGTTATTCCCTGTCTCGACGTAGCCGATGGGCGCGTGGTCAAGGGCGTCAATTTTGTAGACCTGGTCGATGCGGGCGATCCGGTCGAGCAGGCCAAAGCCTATGACGCGGCAGGTGCGGACGAACTGTGCTTCCTCGATATCTCTGCCAGCCATGAAGGGCGCGGGACATTGCTTGATGTGGTCCGGCGCACGGCTGAAGTGTGCTTCATGCCCCTTACCGTCGGTGGCGGGGTCCGCTCGGTCGAA
This sequence comes from Parerythrobacter jejuensis, assembly GCF_039536765.1. Classification (NCBI taxonomy): domain Bacteria; kingdom Pseudomonadati; phylum Pseudomonadota; class Alphaproteobacteria; order Sphingomonadales; family Erythrobacteraceae; genus Parerythrobacter; species Parerythrobacter jejuensis. The sequence continues at coordinate 1,229,912 of NZ_BAAAZF010000001.1, read as the reverse complement.
GATGCGCGGGCGCTGCTGCTGGCAGGCGCGGACAAGGTTGCCATCAACAGCGCTGCAGTCGCGCGGCCCGAACTGGTGCGCGAAATCGCCGAGAAATTCGGCAGCCAATGCGTGGTGGCCTCGGTCGATGCCCGGCGCGTGGGTGAGGGCAAGTGGGAAATCTTCACGCATGGCGGGCGCAAACCGACCGGGATTGATGCGATCGAATATGCAGAGCTCGTTTCCGATCTGGGGGCAGGTGAATTGCTGGTAACCTCCATGGATGGCGACGGGACCAAAGCGGGGTACGATTTGATGCTGACGCGCACCATTGCCGACAGTGTGGCCGTACCGGTTGTCGCCAGCGGCGGCGTCGGCACGCTTGAGCATCTGGTCGAAGGCGTGACCCAAGGGCATGCGAGCGCGGTACTGGCCGCATCAATTTTCCACTTCGGAACATATACGATCGGTGAGGCGCATGCTGCATTGAGAGCCGCAGGCCTGCCCGCGCGGCAATAAATCTCCAGCTGTCGGCCTGCTTTACACTCGGCCTTTGCCGGACGGGCGCGTTAACCATTGTAATCGGGGGCCTACGCGGTTCCACGATATTTGGCGTGAACATTGCTTAACCATCCCAATGGATCGCATCCTTGCCCTTACCTTGCTTGTCCTGGCTGCACCGGCATCCGCCCAGAGCGGCATCGCGATTCCTGAGCCGTCCAATTGGGCCTTGTTCGGCTTGGGTGTGCTGGGCGTGCTGATCGGGCGCTTCGGCATTCGCTCGCGACGCCGCGACGACGACTGACCGCGAGCGCCATCCGGCATCTTGACGGTCAACGGGGGCACCTTCATGGCGTGGTCCATGGATACGCTCACTCGTCTCGAACACACTATCGCCGAACGCCGCAGTGCAGATCCCGGCAGCAGTTATGTCGCGCAGCTCACATCGCGTGGTGTGCCCGTGATGGCGCGCAAAGTTGGCGAGGAAGCCGTTGAAACCGCAGTGGCTGCCCTGTCCGGCACGCGAGAGGATCTGGTCGGAGAGGCCGCCGATGTGATTTTCCACCTGATGGTCTTGCTCGCCGCAAAAGGAATACCGCTGCGCGAAGTGATGGAAGAACTGGATCGGCGTGAAGGGCTGTCGGGCCTCGAGGAAAAAGCGAGCAGGAGCGAATAATGCCGATCGATGCGACCCAGTCCTATGATGATGAGAACATCTTTGCGAAGATTTTGCGCGGGGAGATTCCATCGAGCAAGGTCTACGAAGACGATTGGGCTTACGCATTCGACGATATCAATCCGCAGGCGGAAATCCACACGCTGGTTATTCCCAAGGGGGCCTATGTCAGCTGGGATGATTTTTCCGCCCGCGCGTCAGACGCAGAGATCGGCGGTTTCGTGCGGGCCGTCGGCCATGTCGCGCGCGCCAAGGGGCTGGTCGAACCCGGCTATCGTCTGCTCGCCAATATCGGTGCGCATGGCGGGCAGGAAGTCCCGCATTTGCATGTCCATATCTTTGGCGGGCAGCCGCTCGGTAGGATGATCTGCAACTAGCTGGGGCGAAATGCGCGATTGGTCGCAGGCTTGAGTCGCTTCGTCGATGGCGCTTGCCGGGCGACTCGCGGCTCCGCTAAAGTGCTCGCCAACCTATGAGCGTTTCTCCGACCACTTCTGGCCCCAATCCACCGGGCGGCATATTCGATGGCCCTGTCCATCTCTATGCTGTGCGGGTCTATTACGAAGATACCGATCTTTCCGGCATCACTTACCACGCCAATTATTTACGCTGGTTCGAACGCGCCCGGTCCGACATTTTGCGTTTGCTCGATATTGACCAGCGCGAAGCGATTGAAGCCGGCGAGGGTGCCTATGCGGTGGTCGATCTGGCAATGAAATATTTGCGGCCGGCCAAGCTGGATGATGATGTGGTGATCAAGACGTTGTGCACCGATCTGCGGTCGGCGTCGGTCAAGATGCACCAGCGCGCCTTTCGCGGCGACGAATTGCTGACTGAAGCACTCTTCCGGGTCGGCTTTGTCTCGCCCGAAGGTCGCCCAAAACGCCAACCCGACGCGTGGCGCGAAGCTTTCAAACCCGTACTATCCGAGGAAATCCCGCAATGACCTTGCCCGCTGCTGCCACTGGTGGCGCCTCTACCCGGCTCGATCCGCTGGAGCTGTTTCTGGATGCCGACATCGTGGTCCAGGCCGTCATGCTGGGCCTGATCCTCGCCTCCATCTGGAGCTGGATGATTATCGTCAGTTTCGGCCTGCGGCTAAACGGGGCGAAGCGGCGCTCCGCCAAGTTCGAAAGCGATTTCTGGCAGGCCGACGATTTCGAGTCCGTCATGGGGCTGTATCGCAAGAAGGATGTCCCCTCCGTCAGGATCGCTGGCAGCGCCATGAATGAATGGAAACGCTCGACCGCAAAGGGGCTGAAAGATCGCGAAGCGGCAAGTGGGCGGATCGCCAATGCCATGGCCGGGCAGATCGCGCAGGAGGCAGACGAACTGGCCGCGCGGCTCAATTTCCTGGCCACGGTTGGCTCTGTCGCGCCCTTTGTCGGCCTGTTCGGCACCGTCTGGGGCATCATGAACAGCTTCTTCCAGATCGGCGCGCAAGAAAGCTCCTCACTCGCTGTCGTGGCACCGGGTATTTCGGAGGCACTTTTTGCCACCGCCATCGGCCTGTTTGCGGCCATCCCGGCGGTGATCGCCTACAACCGGTTCAGCAATGGCGTGAACATGTTCGAGGCCAAGCTGCAGCGCTTCGCCGACAAGTTTCACGCCAATCTCAGCCGCGAGCTGGAGCGGCTCTAGCATGGCGATGGGAGTCCTCTCGTCGAAGCGCGGGCGCAATTCCCGGCGCGCACCGATGGCGGAGATCAACGTCACGCCATTTGTGGACGTGATGCTGGTGTTGCTGATCATCTTCATGGTCACTGCGCCGCTATTGAACTCAGGCGTCCCGGTCGATTTGCCGGAAAGCCGCGCCAACGCGCTGCCGCAAGAGGTCGAGACGGTAACCGTCTCGGTGGGCAATGACGGCACGATCTACATCAATGACGAGCCGCAGATCCCGGGTCGTTTCGCAGAAGGGCTCGCTGCCCTGCCGGCGCAAGCTGACGGTGGCAGGCCCGATATTACGCTGCGTGCCGACCGGACGCTTGATTACGGGCGCGTGATGGCTGTGATGGGCGAACTCAATCGCGCCGGTTTCAACTCGATATCGCTGGTCACCAGCGGTTCATCCGATCAGCCATAGCTCCTGACTATGGCAGCCATCGCCCTCAGCCGCGAAGAAGGCCTCGGTCTCGGGGTGGCAGTTGCGCTGCATGTCGCGCTGGTCGCGGTCCTGCTGCTTCAACCTGAATCGCGCGAAGCGGTCGAAATGCCTGAGCGGGTAACGGTCAATCTGGCCGAGGATGTCGGCCTGAAAGCGCAGGCGCCCCAGATTGTGCCGGAAAGCCGTGCTGCTACGGCGCCGGAACTGTCGGACCAGCCTTCGCCTCCACCGCCAGAGCCGCAGGTCGCACCGCAACCCCCGCAACCGCGCGCCACCACGGCGCCGCGCCCGCGCCCGACCACCCGCGCAACACCGCGCCCGCGCGCCACCACTGCGCCGCGACCTCGCCAGACCAGCGCGCCGCGTCCCCGGCCAACACGCGCGCCTGCTCCGCCCCGGGCCTCCAATCTGGGCGACAATTTCCTGGATGGTGCGGGTTCGAGCACGCGCACACAAGAAACACGGATACCGGCGTCGCAGATCGGGGCGAGTGCCAAGGCCTCGCTGGTCCAGGCCATCGCCCGCAAGATCAAACCGGAATGGCAGCCACCGAGTGGACCGGAGGTGGAAGACATCGTGACCGTGCTGCAGTTCCGTCTCAATGAAGACGGCTCGCTCGCCGGTCGTCCGCGCGTGGTGCGCCAGCGCGGTATCAATGATGTGAACCGTGCCCAGGCCGGCCGCCATGCAGAACAGGCCATCCGCGCTGTGCAACTGGCTGCCCCGTTCGACTTGCCGCCCGAATATTACAACGCTTGGAAGAATGTGTCGGCCTTCAGCTTCGACTGGAAACTCTCGCAATGAAGATTTTTGCCCCCGTACCCCTTGCCCTGGCACCTTTTGCCCTGATCGCTGCTCCATTGGCGGCGCAGGATCTGGGCGCGCCGCCTCCACCCGATGGCCCGGTCGAGACGGTCGACGATACGTCGGTACAGGACGATGAAGGGGAGGGTGGCCTCACAGGTTCGGTCTCGTTCGAAGGAAATCTCGATGATTTGGGCATTGCCATCCCTGCCTTTGCAGCCGACCGCGATGCACCCACCCCTGCCAATGCCAGTGGTACCGCTGCTCTGGGGGCAGAGCTTGCGCGGATCATCACCAACAATCTGAAGAATAACGGCCTGTTCGAGCCCACCGGCCCCGATGCCTTGCCCAAGCCGACATTCCCGCAGATCACCGATCCGCAATGGCCGACCTGGTCAAACCGTGGTGCCGAAATGCTGGTCCATGGCTATGTCCGCAAACGTGGCGACGGCAACCTGATTGTTGGCTGCTATCTCTATGACATGGCGCTGAGGGATGAGCTGGACCGGGGCGGCTGGATTGTGCCCCCGGCCGACTGGCGCCGTGCTGCGCATAAATGCTCCGACATGGTCTATGCGCGCCTGACCGGGGAAAGCCCGTTCTTCGATAGCCGGATCGCCTATATCGCCGAGACCGGGCCTAAGGATAACCGGACGAAACGGCTCGCGATCATGGACAGTGACGGGGCCAATCACCGCTTTATCACGACCGGGCGAGCGACCGCACTGACGCCGCGTTATTCACCCGATTATCGCCGGTTGCTCTATCTCAGCTATGTCGATGGCAATCCGCGCATCTACATCTACGATATCGGCACCGGGCGGCAACAGCTTGTCACTCAGAGCACCAATCCGACCTTCGCACCGCGCTGGAGCCCGGATGGAAACTGGATCCTTTATTCGATGGCGGTCAACGGCAATACCGATATCTATCGCGTGTCGGCGGAAGGCGGTCCGAGCGTGCGCCTGACCAACGAGCCAGGCATCGATGTGGGCGGGTCTTACTCTCCCGACGGAAGCCGGATTGTGTTCGAAAGTGATCGCTCGGGCAGCCAGCAAGTCTACATCATGGATGCAGACGGGTCAGACCAACGCCGGATCAGCTTCTTTGGCGGGCGTGCCGCGACCCCGGAATGGAGTCCGCGTGGCGACCAGATTGCTTTCACCTACATTCCGGGAGACTTCAATGTCGCGGTGATGAGCCCCAATGGCCGCAACTTCCGCAAATTGAGCAGCGGCTGGCAGGATGAGGCGCCGACCTGGGCGCCTAACGGCCGGATCATCCAGTTCTTCCGCACAGAGAGAAATACTGGTAGCACCGCATTGTATCAGGTTGATCTTACAGGAGACAATCTGCGCCGCCTGCCGACACCGGTTGATGCATCAGACCCTGCATGGGGACCGATTTTGCCCTAGGGTGGTTAGACAACAGAGCGAGTCGCGCTGAATTGGGGGCCAATTTAGGTGAGGAAATTGCCATGAAAACACGTTTTGCTTCTTTGATGCTGCTGGCCGGGACTGCCAGCCTTGCCGCCTGCCAGACCAAGGCACCCGAAGATCTGCCGCCTGAGCCGGGCCCGGTCGCACCACCGATCGATACCGGTCCCACGACTCCGGCTGGCCCCGCTGTCGGATCGCAGCAGCACTTTGTGAATGCTGTGAACGGGCAAAACGTGATCTATTTCGATACCGACCGGTTCAATATCGACAGCGCTGACGCTGCAGCTCTGCAATCGCAGGCGCAATATCTGGGCCAGTATCAGAACGTGTCGGTGACAATCGAAGGGCATGCCGACGAGCGCGGCACGCGTGACTACAACCTGGCGCTGGGTGAACGCCGCGCTAATGCGGCCAAGAACTATCTGGTCAGCCTGGGTGTTCCGGCCAACCGCATCGCGACGGTGAGCTATGGTGAAGAACGCCCGGTTGCAACGGCATCGACCGCGCAGGCATGGGCACAGAACCGCCGTGCGGTTACCGTAGTGATCAACTAGTCTGGACTATCAAGTGCGATACATTGCCCCCGCTTCGGCGGGGGCATCTTTTTGCGCTATCAGCGCTGGATGGCAGCGATCGTCAGAGCGACCGTGTCATGCGACTTGCCGCCACCGGGCATCCCCGGCGCCATGCTGATCGCGAACACAGCCATGGTAAGCGCGCAGATCGTGGCGGAGAAGGTAAGTTGCTTGCTCATGGACGTGTTCATGCCGGTTCTCGAATGGGTCGATCCGGCACCTGATAGCGCCGGATTGTGAAGTTTGTATTGCGATGCAACATTTCACAATGCAACTTTGTTCCCGAACTTTTCAGACGGCGCAAGATCGCCTAGATTGACGACAATGTTTTCTCGACCAACAACACGGATGAGCGGCCATGCCTAAGGCGCGGCGTTCCAATGATTGGGGTTTTCCTCGCTGGCGCAGCTATGACAGCTCGCGTGAAACCACGACCGTGCGGTTGTGTGACCGGCATTTGTGCGAGGAGCCCGGAGATTGTCCGGCCCCCAAAGCTCCGAACAGCCCGGATCGCTGGATGTTTTGCCAAAAACATGCCGCCGAATACAATAAGGGCTGGGACTACTTCGAAGGTCTGGACAAGGCCGAGAAGGCCGCGCGCACCAAATCCGAGCAGACCGAAAACGCTGGTTACGCGGAAGCGTCTCATTTTGGCTGGGCCGGATCAGGTGACGGATCACGCAGCGCGGATGAAATGCGCGCGCTCGATGTGCTGGAACTCGAAGCTGACGCCGACTTCGCCGCGATCAAGAAGGCGTATCGGGTCAAGGCCAAGGCGGTGCACCCGGATGTGAAACCGGGCGATGCCGAGGCGGCCGAGGAATTCCAGAAGCTGCAGGTTTCCTACGAAGTGCTCAAAGCTGCCGAAGAACGGCGCGAGTGGAAGGGGTAGGAGAACCTACGTCGGCTCTCGAACCAGTTCGAAACATTCGTTCCAGGCAGGTCTCGCCTAGACAACGGGCGTCTGAATCATGCCAGCAGCCACGCGAGCACCTCATCCATCTGGGTGGCGGTTTGCGCAAAGGCATGGCCAGCATCGTAAACGCGAGTTTGCAAATTACAGCCTCTTTGCCACCCGAGGTTCGTCATGCCTTCTGCGATCGCCAATTGATGGGGCACCATGCCAGCGTCCATCATCTGTGTCCCGTGATCTAGCCAAAACCTGCGTCCTTCCGGTGCGCCTAAGGACAAGAAATAGTCCTGCCAAAGCGAAGGCAGTGATGGATGGTCGATGAATCGCTCATCGTATATTGCCCAATTCGGCGACATTGAGGCACCGAGGCCGAACGTCTCTTGCGCTTCGACAAAAATCGCGCCGGACATAACGCCTGCCATGCTCGCACCGAAGATTGCGGTGTCCAAGCGATCAGGAGATGTTTGGTAGTTTGTGTCGATAAACGGCTTTAGTTGTTCCTGGATAAACGCGACAAAAGACTTCGACGATAGCGAGGTAGCTCCCACTCGTTTGATTTCTCGCTCGACTGTGTTGCGAACCTCCGGAGAGGCTCGATCGTAGATGGTTTCCGGCATGTATTGGAGGAAGCGTTCCTCTCCGAGATTGTCGATTGCGACGACAATCGTGGGTTGTATGGTCCCGGCAGCCATCAATCGAGTGACGCGGCGATCGGCTTCGAAACTCACGCCGTCGCTATCGCCCTCGAAAGCATACTGACCGTCCAGCATGTATAGTGTCTTATACAATTGCTCTGTCGAACCGTAGCCAGGCGGGAGGAAAACCCTCACGCGAGGAACCACATCACGCGCCTCGGAGAACGCAGTTAGGGTCTCGATACGTCCACTACCCTTGCCGCCGATCGCAAGCGCTGGAGATGCGAGGACCAGTGCAGTAAATGCCAGAATTGTGCGGCGATGAACGATCATGCCTCTGTTCTCCCTCTCGGCGATAAACCTAAGGCAGAAAGAGACTGGTGTCATCGCTGAGCGGGCAATGGCCTTAATTACCGCTTGGCTTGCGTATCAATCGCCGAATTCGGATTGTCATTCCACCACGCAACATCGGTCCAGGGGCGGGCATCGACTTCGTGGGTCCAGCAGTTCTTGGGCTGTTGTGCCAGATGCCAATAGGTTTCCGCCAGGGCTGCCGGATCGATAACGCCTTCTTCGCCTTTGGACTGTTTGAACGCCTCGAATTTGTCGCCCAGCAGTTTCCCCAGCGTATCCGGAGCATCGACCGCGCCGTCGACCACGATATGGGCGACGTGAATGCCTTGCGGACCGAATTCTGCGTTGAGAGTCTGGCATAGCATCCTGCGCCCTCCCATTGCCGCGGCATGGCTGTGCTGCCCGGCATTGCCGCGCACCGCGGATGTCGCGGACGTGACCAGGAGCGAGCCGTTACGCCCGTTATTGGCGCGCTCGACCATCGCGGGGAACATTGCGTGGGCGAGACGGAAAACGCCATAGCACCCAAGCCGCCATCCCAGTTCGAAGGTGCGATGCGGCGTGTCGTGCAGTTTCCGGTTTCCGATCTGGGCACCCAAATTGTAGAGCGCGCTTTCAATAGGGCCAATGTCCTGTTCCACCTGCGCAACCAGATCCTCGATCGCTCCATCTTCGGAGGCGTTCAGCAGGAGGCCGCTCGCCGACCCTCCCGCGTCCTCGATTTGTCCAACAAGCCGCTGGAGCCCCTTTTCATCCGAACGGCGCGCAAGGACAGCATGATAGCCCCCGGCAGCAAACCGCTTTGCCGCATGGCCACCGATCCCGGCGCCAGCGCCAATGACCAGAAAAACGGGTTTGCGATCTGCCATGGCTTAATCTCCGTAGTGAATATGCACCTTGCTAGCGGTAGCGACGGCAGCTGCGCGCGCTTCGTCCGTTGTCGAGCCAGTGGCCAGGGCAACGCCCATCCGGCGATAGGGACGTGTCGTGGGTTTTCCAAAAATGCGGACATCCGCGCCATCTGCCATCGCGTCTGCAAGGCCGGAATAGGATACAGCCTCGCTGTCCTGATCGGCCAGGATTACCGCACTGGCGGAGGGGCGGGCGCGGATCATCTCCGGGATCGCAAGGCCCAGGATGGCGCGGGCATGCAGGTCAAATTCGGACAGGTTCTGGCTGATGGAGGTGACCATCCCGGTGTCATGCGGGCGGGGGGACAATTCAGAGAAGATCACCTCTTCGCCCTTCACAAAGAACTCGACTCCGAACAAGCCGAAGCCGCCCAGATCATCGACGACTTTGCGGGCCATATCCTGCGCAGCGGCAATAGCGGCATCGGACATGGGAGTGGGTTGCCAGCTCTCACGGTAATCGCCGCGTTCCTGCCGGTGGCCGATGGGCGGGCAGAAGGTCACGCCATTGTTATGGCGCACCGTCAACAAGGTGATTTCGTAGTCGAAATCGATGAACTGTTCGACGATCACCCGTTTGCGATCACCACGCATATTGGCGACGGCATAGTCCCATGCTTCCTCCAGTTCGCCAGAATCGCGTATCGTGCTCTGACCCTTGCCACTTGAGGACATGACCGGCTTGATCACACAGGGAAAACCGGTGAACTCTGCTGCTGCCACCACTTCTTCCAGGTTCTTGGCATAGCGATAGCGTGAGGTTGTGACGCCCAGATCCTGCGCGGCGAGATCGCGGATCGCGTCGCGGTTCATGGTCATCTGGGTGGCGCGGGCAGAGGGAACTACACGCGTACCCTCTGCTTCTATCTCGGCCAGCACTTCAGTCCGGATCGCTTCCACTTCCGGCACTACGAAATCTGGCGCATGCTTGGCAATCGCGGCCCGCAGCGCCTCCGGGTCGAGCATCGAGAAAACCTCTGCCGCATCCGCCATCTGCATGGCAGGCGCATCGGCATAGGCATCGCAGGCCACCACATACGCCCCCAGCCGCTTGGCCGAGATGACGAATTCGCGGCCCAGTTCACCCGAGCCAAGGAGAAGGATCTTCGCGGTATGCGCCATAGGCTCAGACGTGCTCCAGCGCTTGCTCGAAGTCGGCGATCAGATCGTCCGCATCCTCGATCCCGATGGAAATGCGTACCAGGCTATCGGTAATGCCAAGGGCTTCCTTGCGGGCAGGGGGCACGGAAAGGTGCGTCATGCTGGCCGGGTGGCTGGCGAGCGTTTCAGTCCCGCCCAGGCTGACGGCGAGCTTCGCAATCTTGAGATGGTCGAGGAACCGGAAACACTCCGCCTCGCCGCCCTTGATGAAGACCGAGAAGGTCGACCCCGCACCAAGGCAATGGCGATCATAAATGTCCTGCTGGCGCGCATCTTCGATCATGCCGAGATAACCCAGGCCGGTGACCTTGGGATGGCTCTTGAGGAAGGCGCATACCTTCTCTGCATTCTCGCCCGCGCGCTGCATCCGCAGCTCCACGGTTTCGAGGCTGCGGCACAGCATCCAGGCCGTGTTGGGATCGGCGATGCCGCCCATCGTGTTGCGCAGGGCACGGATAGCATCGATGAAGCGCTTGGGCCCTGCAACGCTCCCGGCCACGAGGTCCGAATGGCCGCCGACATATTTGGTCAGCGAGTACACGACCAAATCCGCGCCATGCTCCAGCGGACGCTGCCACAGGGGGCCAAGGAATGTGTTGTCGATCGCAATCGGGCAGCGATCCGCATCGAAATGCGCATCGCGTACGTCGCGGACGGCTTCGATATCGACCAGGGCATTTGTCGGGTTGGCCGGGCTTTCGAGATAAATCAGCGGCACTTCGCCGCCCTGCGCTTCGGCTTGGGTCTTGGCTTTTGTCATCACGGCATCAAGCTCTTCGCGGCTCGCGCCTGCCGGGAAATCGATATAGGTGACGCCATACTTGGCCATGGTCTTGGCAACAAAGCCTTCGCTGGCAGCATAGAGCGGGCCGGAATGGACGATCACGTCACCGGCCTTGCACGCGGCCAGCATCAGGATCGCAATGGCCGTCATCCCGCTGGAGAAACTCAGCGCTTCTTCTGCGCCGTCCCAAATCGCGAGGCGATCTTCGAGGATTTCCTGGTTGGGCGCATTGAAGCGTGAATAGACCAGCCCGTCGGCACCACCGGGGCGCTGGCCCGTGATGCCTTCGAAATGGCGTTTACCGGCGGCCGCGTTTTCGAAGGCGAAAGTGCTGGTGAGGAAGATCGGCGATTTCAGCGACCCTTCGGAGAGGGCCGGGTCAAAGCCGTGGCCCATCATCAGTGTGCTGGGCTTCATGTCGCGACCGTTGATCTGGGTAACCTTCGGTTTCGGATTGCGGCGCGGGGTCGGTGTGTCGGTTGAATCAACGGCGTCGGTCATCGGGGATGACTCCTTCCTAGTAACGGCGCCCCCAGGAAGGCAGGAGCTGAGTTTGCAACCGGGCCGCCCGTTCCTAACCTCCGCAGGAACGCATCTGCACCGGATGGCGAATATGATGTGCGGCGATTATCGCTTCCACTGCGCCTTTTCAACTACAGTGAGGCGTGTGTCAGACCAGTGCGGCAACAGCCCAGACCAGGCCGACGATCAAGCCAATCCCGATCAGGTCGAGCACAAAACCGGCCTTGACCATATTGCCGATTTTGATGTGACCGGTGGACCAGGCGATGGCATTCGGACCGGTGCCGGCAGGCAGCATGAATCCCCAGCTGGCAGCAAGCGCCGCAGGCATCGCGAGCAGTATCGGGTCTGCGCCCAGCGCAACCACCAGGCTGCCGATAATCGGAATGATACCGGTCGCGGTTGCAACATTGCTGGCGAATTCGGTGATGAGGATGACCATCGCCACCAGCGCCAGCGCGACAACCAGCAGCGGCACGGCAGAGAGCGGCAGCAAGGCTTGCCCCAGCCATTCGGCCAACCCGCTTTTGGTCATGCCGGCAGCGAGGGCCAACCCGCCGCCAAACATCATGATGACCCCCCACGGGGCACGGTCGGCTTCTTTCCATACCAGCAGTGGTCGCCCTGTGCCATCCGGCAGCAGGAACAAGGCGAGGCTGGCCGCGATGGCGATTGTGCCGTTGGTCCACGAGCCCGCAGGCAGGTAATCGCGCACGATCGGCAAGGTCATCCACAACACGAAGGTGAGCGCCACCACCGGTACAAGGCGGCGTTCCGCAGTCGACCACCCGGTGCCGACCTCGATCGCATTGCGGGCGCTGGCCACGTCAAACGGGTGATCATCGACTTTCTGGAAATACGAGATAATCCACGCGGCCAAGGGCACACCAACAATCACCACCGGCAGGCCATAGAGTGTCCATTCGGCGAAGGTGATTTCCATCCCGATGGTTTCGTCCAGCAAGCCGACAGCGATGGCATTGGTAGGTGAGCCGACCAGCGTGCCCAGCCCGCCGATGCTGGCGGCAAAGGCGATACCCATAGGGAGAGCGCCCGCAAGCCCGTCACGATCTTCTGCCGCAATTCCGCCGCCCGCCAGCACAGCCAGAGCCATCGGCATCATGATCAGGCTGGTCGAGGTGTTGGAGATCATCATGGAAAGCAGCGCGGCGCTGATCATGAAGGCCAGCAGCAGCCGCGATTGGCCACCGCTGGTGCCGATCGTTCGCAGGATCGCGAGGCTGAGCCGTTTGTGCAGGCCCGTCCGCTCGATCGCGAGGGCGATAAATGCGCCGCCCAGCAACAGGAAGAGGATCGGCGAGTAGTACGTCGAGGCGGTCTCCCTGGCGTTGGATATCCCTGCGAAAGGAAGCACCAGAAATGGCATCAATGCCGTGGCTGTCAGTGGCAGGGCCTCTGTCATCCACCAGCTGGCCATCAGCACAACCAGCCCCGCAACGATCAGACCTTCGCGGCTCAATCCATCGGGCGTCGGAGCGAAAATGCCCAAGAGCAGGGCAATCGCGCCTGTCAGCAGGCCGATCCGTTGTGCAGTCATGTGATGCAATCCCTCCCGATAGAGAGGCTCTAACAACCGGGCTTCGGCCTAGCAACGGCCCGCCGCTTGATCGTACAAAAAGGGCGCCCGTTTCCGGACGCCCTTTAAATTTCGGAAATGCCTAGCGCCGCTATTTCGGGGCCAGCACCATCAGCATCTGGCGCCCCTCGAGGCGCGGAAACGCCTCGACCTTGGCGGTCTCTGCCATATCGTCCTGAACCCGCTTGAGCAGGTCCATACCCAGATTCTGGTGCGCCATTTCACGCCCGCGAAAGCGCAGCGTCACCTTCACCTTGTCACCATTGTCGATGAACTTGTTCACGTTCCGCATCTTCACGTCATAATCATGGGTGTCGATGTTCGGACGCATCTTCACTTCCTTGATATCTTGCGTTTTCTGCGTCTTGCGTGCGAGGTTTGCCTTCTTCTGCGCCTCGTAACGGTGTTTGCCGACATCAAGGAATTTGCACACGGGCGGGTCTGCATTGGGAGACACTTCGACCAGGTTGAGGCCTAGCTCGTTGGCCTGCTCGGTTGCTTCGCGGGTGTACATTACGCCAAGGTTTTCGCCTTCGTGATCGATCACGCGCACCTTGGGTGACTGGATGAGATTGTCGTATCGCGGACCGCTCTTGACCGGCGGCTGCATGGAACGACGTGGTGGACGGGCTATGGGGCTTTCTCCTGAATTGCCTGTGAATCTGGGGGCTATGTAGGGCGAGAGTGAAGGATTCGCAAAGGGCTTGCGGAATTCTCTCCGAATTAGGCCACGCGTGTGTCTTCGGCGCGCCAGAGCGGGAAGCTGGAGAGGCGCGTGCGAACGGGCACGAGAGCGTCAATTGCACGTGCAGGTTGCAGCACTTTCAGAATTTCCGGATCGCCTGCGTCCATTCCTCCGGTCAGCGTCCCGAACGCAGGGAGGATCATGCGATCCGCGCCATCGCTGATTGCGCGCACCGCACAGGGCCTGCTGATATGCCGTTGGCGCACGCGGACGCGCATCTTTGGGTGGTAATGGCCGGACAGCTCGGGTCGTGTCTCTCCGCGCCGGGCCTGGTGGCGCAGCACGATCCCGCTAACTTCCAGCTCTTCGGCCATGTCGCCACCATAGGTGCGGTGCATGGTCTCGTCATGGTTGCCAGTGATCCAAATCCAGTCGAGCGAGCGGGTCAGCGCTTCGAGCACTCCGGCGGCATGGGGCTCAAGGCTTGCGGTCCCTTCGACGTCGTGGAAATTGTCACCCAGCGTGATGACCCGCCGCGCGCCCGTCAACTTGACCGCATCGGCCACTCGCTCCAGCGTCTCGCGGCTATCATAGGGGGGCAGCATCTGCCCGTGCCGGGCATAAAAACTGGCTTTCTCAAGATGCAGGTCCGCCACCAGCAGCGCTTGTTCAGCGGGCCAGTAAAGCGCGTTGGATTGCGTCAGGAACATTTCCTGGCCTGCGAACGAAACGGGAACCATGCGCTTCACTTGCCGCGACTCATGCGGTTTGGCAAGAGGAAGGGATGACCGACTGGACAACTCAGACCGACGAAGCCCGCGCCTGGTTCGAAAGCCTGCGCGACCGGATTTGCGCCGCTTTTGAAGAGATCGAACGCGAGGCAGGCTCCGACGCTGCGTTCGCATACACGCCGTGGCAGCGCGAGGAAGAGGGCAATGCGGATCCTGGCGGAGGGGTCCAGGGCCTGATGAAGGGCAAGGTGTTCGAGAAAGTCGGCGTCAATATCTCGACCGTTCGGGGCAGCTTCGCGCCGGAGTTTGCCGCGACGATCAACGGGGCCAGCCCCGAAAATCCGGGCTTCACCGCCACCGGCATCAGCCTGGTGGCACATATGGCCAATCCGCATGTGCCGGCAGTGCATATGAACACCCGTTTCCTGACAACGCAGGCGGCATGGTTTGGCGGCGGGGCGGATCTCAATCCGCCAATCCCCTACGAGCAAGACACGCAGGATTTCCACGCCCGCTTCCGTGCAGCCTGTGCCGGGCACAACCCGACCTACTATGACCGTTTCAAGAAATGGGCGGACGAGTATTTCTACATTCCCCACCGTCAGTGCCATCGCGGCGTCGGCGGGATTTTCTATGATCACCTGGAATGCGACGATGAAGCCGCGTTCGAGCGCAATCTCGCCTTCACCCGTGATGTGGGCGAGGCCTTTCTGGATGTCTTCCCGCAACTGGTGCGCCGCCGGATGGGGGCAGACTTCACACCGGAAGAAAAGCAGACCCAGCTCGAATGGCGCGGCCGCTATGCCGAGTTCAACCTGGTCTATGACCGTGGAACTCTGTTTGGCCTCAAGACCGGCGGCAATATCGACGCGATCCTGATGAGCCTGCCGCCCGAAGCGGTGTGGAGCTAGGCGGGTGGGAGTTGCGGAGAGCGACCGGGCCGCGTTCGCAGGTCGTTCCGATGCGGTGAACTACGATTGCGTCGAAACGCTTCACTACCTCGGCAACTATGTCCGCGATATTCCTTCCAACCTGACGCGGATGATGGAAAACGCGCATGATTGGGAGCATTTGCCGTTTGTGCATCCTTCCTCCTTTGCCGCGATCGAGCTGGTGGAAGCAGGGACGTGGGGCTGGCGCTGCAAGACATCGCTTCCGAACAATGGCGGTGGGCAACTGATCGAATTGCTGGTCGATAACGCCCGCCATTATTGGGCGACGACAGTTGTCGAGGGGCCGGGGCAGGGCACCCAGATCCACACGCAAGCGACCGAACGCGAAGACGGCGGAATCACCGTCGATGTACGCTTCTACGCACCGCAAGCGCCAGAAACCGAACAACAGGGCGGTATGATCCTCGCCTATCTGCAGGCACAATACGCCACTCTTTACAACGAGGATGAGGCGCTGATGCTGGGCCGGCAGGAAGCGCTTGATGAACGTAAGGCGCAGCGCGAAAGCCCGACCGAGCCAACCGCCGAATGGGTGCTTGGCCCCGAAGCCGGTCTCGACCGGAGCGCCTTGCATCGCGGGCATCTGGGTGAGCTGCAGGTCCTGGTGCGATACTGGAACGGCGGCTGGATGGCGCATGCCGCGCGGTGCCCACATGCGCTTGGCCCGCTGGACGAAACCTCACCCGCAGAGGACGGAACCATAGCCTGTCCATGGCATGGCTATCGCTTCGATCTTGCTACGGGCCAAGAGCAGGCAAAGCGTTGCGGCGCCTTGGCGACCTATCCTTGCACAATCACCTCGAACGGCAATCTGGTGGTTGCGCTGCCGCAGCCCTGACTTGGTCTAGCTGTCTGGAAATCCCCACCGGCTTTGGCCGACTTTCGAGTCCCCATAGGCAATCAGGCAACGCATGTAGCGTTTGTGGAATTCGATCGGATTGTCGGCCTTGATATCGATGGCTTTCCATTGCGGACAGGTCAGATTCTCGACATCACCGCCATTGAGCGGGTTGGGCAGGGCGATCCGGAATTCCTCGACATCGGGATCGATGCGCAGGAAATTGAAACAGCCTGACCCTTCGCAGGCCTCTGCCTCCACCGAGTCCGCACTGAACCGGAACACCTGGTTGACCAGGATCCGTTCGGATCGCAGCGCCAGTTCCATGATGTTCCAATTCTTGTGCTGCCCTTCAGGCGGGCCAAGTGGCCTGTCCTCGGTGCACAGCGAGGGGTCTTCTTTCGGGCAAGCCGGGGGCGGGAGGGTCAGCGTTCCGTTGACGACAGCATAAACGACTGGCGCATCAGGCGCGTTGGCATCTTCCTCGCGTGCGGCATTGCGCCGCTTGAAAACCTTGATCACATCGTCGCCAAATAAACCGAAACGCACGCCGCCATCGACATACATGATATTGTCGATGAATACGGGCGGCGCGGCCATAGGGGTCGAAGACGAGGCAATGATCGCGCTGATATAGCAATCCTTCCATTGCTCGGCCTTGCCTTGGTGGTTGGTGGTATAGCGCTTGGCCATATCGCCCATATCGAACGCGGCGCCTTGTCCGCTGTCAGCGTCGACGACACCCACGAACAGTCGGCGACCTTCTTCGTGGCGCCAGACGACTTCGCGCATGATATCTTCGGTCAGATAGCTGCCGATCCGGGTCCGCAGAGGGTCAAGATCGCCGAACGCTCCCTTACGGATCAGGCTGAGGAAGTTGGCCGGGCCGGGTTTCCCATCGGTGGGCTTGGCATAGACATTGATCAACTGGCTCTCGCGCTCGATCGTATAACCGTCAACCGCCAGGTCTGCCCGGTCTACAAAGGCAAAGGTGGAGAGGATCGAGCCGGTGCTGATGCCTGTAACGACCTGAAGATCGGGCACATCGCCGTCGCCGCCCCAGCCCTTCAGGATGCCAGCGCCAAAGGCTCCGTGTTCGCTGCCGCCGGAAAATGACAGCACCTTGGGATGGTCACCGCGGCCAAACTTCACATCATGTGCCGCCAGGCTTTGTTCGATCGCTGTGGCAAAGGGTGAAAGCTCGCCGTCATCGACACTATGCCCGGGCGGCGCATCGACCTTGAGCGGGTATTGTACGAAATTGCACATCCGGTTTTCCGGCGTGATCTGCGCCACCTGACCGCACCCGGCCAACAATGCTCCACCCACTGCAAGCGTCAGCAATTTCAACATCGAACCCATGGCAACCCCCCGTCAATCGTCGTGCGATTGGTTGCAACCATAGCGCTGTGCATTCGAAGCGATAGGACCAAAACGCATTTTGCATTGCAATATCAGTCAATCCAGCCACATTCATTGGTGGGAAGATGCTGCGACAGTATGAACTTATCGAACGGGTCAAGGAATACGACCCAGACGTCGACGAGGCGCTGCTGAATCGCGCCTATGTTTATACCGTGCAAAAGCATGGCAGCCAGAAGCGGGCCAGCGGTGACCCGTATTTCAGCCACCCGGTCGAAGTCGCTGGTTTGATGACCGATTTGCGGCTGGACCAGACTTCGATCATCACCGCGCTGCTCCACGATACGGTCGAAGATACGCTCGCTACGATCGAGGATATCGAACACAATTTCGGCAAGGATGTCGCGCGGCTGGTTGATGGCGTGACCAAGCTTTCGAAGATCGAGCAGATGCCCGAGAACGAACGGGCGGCCGAGAATTTGCGCAAGTTCTTGCTCGCAATGAGCGAGGACATTCGCGTGCTGCTGGTCAAGCTGGGCGACCGGCTGCACAATATGCGCACGCTGCATCACATCAAGAAGCCCGAAAAGCGCCAGCGGATCGCGCGCGAGACGATGGACATCTATGCCCCGCTGGCAGAGCGTGTCGGCATGTATGAATATATGCGCGAGATGCAGGCGCTGGCGTTTGAACAACTCGAGCCGGATGCCTTCGCGACCATTACCGGGCGGCTCGAGCAGATCCGCAAACAGGATGGCCAGCAAGTCGATGCCATCGCTCTCAAGATCAAACAGGCGCTGGCCGAAGCAGGCTTGCAGGTCGAAGTCACCGGGCGCGAGAAACACCCCTATTCGATCTGGAAAAAGATGGCCGAGCGCCACGTCAATTTCGAACAGATCACAGACATCTTCGCATTCCGCGTGCTGACCGAGAATGTCGAGGATTGTTACCGCGCGCTGGGCGTTCTGCACACCGTGTGGCAATTCCTGCCCGGGCGCTTCAAGGATTATGTCTCCACGCCCAAGAATAACGGCTATCGCAGCCTGCACACATCGCTGATTTACGAAAACTCGATGCGGGTCGAAGTGCAAATCCGCGATCAGGACATGCATCGCCGCAATGAATTCGGGCTCGCGGCGCATTGGGCTTACAAGCAGGCCGATCATGCCGACGGGCAGGTCGGTTGGTTGCGCGATCTGATCGAAATCGTCGATGCCAGCCATGATGCCGAAGAGTTGCTCGAACATACCCGCATGGCGGTGTACCAGGATCGCATCTTTGCCTTCACTCCAAAAGGAGCACTGTTCCAGCTTCCCAAGGGCGCGACGCCAGTCGATTTCGCGTTTGCAGTGCATACCGATCTGGGCGCACAGACAGTCGGGGCGAAGGTCAACAATCGTCATGTTCCGCTGCGCACCGTGCTCGACAATGGCGATGTCGTCGAAATTATCAAAGGCAAGGAGGCCGAGCCGCAGATGAGCTGGCTGGGCTTTGTCGTGACGGGCAAGGCAAGGGCCTCTATCCGCCGGGCTGTGCGCCAGAAGGAGCGCGGCGAAGTGGCCGCGCTGGGCAAGAAGCTGTTCGAAGAAATCGCCGACAGGGTGCCTGCCAAGATCGGCAAGAAAGCGGTTCGCGAAGCGGTGAAGCGGCTGGACCTCGATGATGAAGAAGCGCTGATGTATGCGATCGGGTCAGCGGACCTCGATGATCTCGAAGTGATGGAAGCGCTGGTGCCGGGTTGCACTGCGGAGTTCGCGCTGGAGGAACCTGACTGGTCCAAGCGTGATCGCGCCATCTCTATCCGTGGCCTGACGCCAGGCGTGGGCTTCCAGCTTGCCGAATGCTGCCACCCCGTACCGGGCGACAGGATCGTCGGAACCCGCAAGCCCAAGGAGGGGGTCGAGGTTCACACGATCGATTGCCTTACGCTGGCAAGCGGGATCGACAGTGACTGGATCGATTTGCAATGGGGCAAGCGCAGTCATGGCGCGATCGGTCGCCTGCGCGTTACCCTGTATGACCGGCCCGGAACGCTGGCAGAAATGGCCGGCATTTTTGCCAAGAACCACGTCAATGTGAAAAGCCTGCTGCAAACGCATCTCGACCATCCCTTCACCAGCTACGAGATCGATCTGGAGGTGCAGGATCTGGCACATCTTACCCGTATGCTGAGCGCGCTGAGGGCGAGCGATGCGGTTGCGCAGGCGGAGCGCATGTAATGGCAGTACTCGGTCTCGATCATGTCCAGCTTTCCGTTCCCAAGGGTGGCGAAGACGAGGCGCGTGCCTTCTTCGTGGGTGTGTTGGGGATGCAGGAAGTGGCCAAGCCGGCAAACCTTTCGCCCAAGGGGTGCTGGTTTGAAAGCGGATCGCTCAACTTGCATATCGGTATCGATCCCGACTTTCGCCCGGCAACGAAGGCGCATCCAGCCCTGCTGGTGGATGATCTCGCGGATCTGAGGAAACGGCTAAACGACGCAGGGTACGCAACGAATGATGATATGCCGGTGGAGGGCTATGACCGTTTCTTCACCAGTGATCCGTTCGGCAATCGTATCGAGCTGATGCAGAAGCTCTAGACCAGCTCCAACCGCACCGATACTTCGTCGCCCTCGGCAATGCTCTCAGCCTTGCGCACCGGCGCCTTGATCGGCAGCAGCCAGCCGCCATCGTCGCTCGGGAAGCAGGAAGTGGACCATTCTGTTTCCCCGATCCGCGCCTTCACCTTGACCGAGCGAAAGCCGCGCTTGCGGCCCAGTTCCAGCCGCCGCATCGCCTCGATCCCGCTCATTTCCTCGCCCGCATCGCCATCGATACTGATGAAGTGCCAGCTGACCCCGTTGGTTGCCGTCCAGCGCCACAGCGGGCCGGCATGGGTAAGGATGTCACTCATTCAGCGGCGGCAACCGGGCGGATCGGCACGGGAATGTTGCAAATATCTGCGCCACCAGCCGGGGTGATGAAGAACGGATCGCGGCGATTGGCACGGGCTTCGGTATATTTCGCGAGAGTATCGCTCTCGGTGGAGAGATATTCGAACGCGGGTTGATCCTCGTCGGGCAAATCGCTGGCGACGCGGATTGAAAGGATCGGCGTGCGCTTCTCCAGCTCATCCTCGGCATAAAAGCCCAGCGCGCCCTTGCCGCGCGGCAGCGAAGAGAGGTGCTCCATCCCGGCAATGATTCGCCCCACCAGCGCGATATTGCGATCCAGATGCCGCGGCGCGTGGCCAATCACGGTGTAGAGTTCTGCGCCTGAGCCGGTATCCGGTGAGTAGCCCCGCCCGACACCGACCATCCCGTAGCAGTGGACGGGCCAGCTTTGCCCCTCTTTACTATTGCCAGCGATCGGCCAGCCTTTATCGAGGAAGTTACCTTCCGCGTATGGATCGGAGCGGGTCGAACGTCTTACATTGGATGTAAAAGTCGAGGCCGCAAGATTAGGCAAATCCTTTGCCAGACGCTCCGCGAACGCATCTAGGTCCCATGCAATTTCTGATTGGACGTAGTCGCTTTCCCTCATCACCTTGAGCCCGTCGGGCAACGCCTTCGCCTCGCCGCTAGCCTCCGGATTGTCATAATTGGGATCGCCCCACTGGACGACGTAATTGTCCTGCACCCGGTTGACGCTGATCCCGTCATACCACCCGGCTCGGGCGAGGGTGCGGATGTTGCTGACCCAGCCCTGGCTGAACGGCGCGGGCATCAGCTGGATCACGACTCCGCGCGCATTGCCCTCAGCATCCGGCGCAAGCGTCATCACCAGCAGGTCCTCCGCAGCGATTCTGATCCATTCCGCTTGCTGGGCGCTATCTACGATCTGGTTGGGGGAAGGCGCGCCCTCGTTCGCCTCTTGCGCAGCCAAAGGCACGCCAAGAGCCAGGGGAAGGGCGAGTGCACACGTCGCGGCTAGGAGTCTCTTCATGCCGCACACACTGCCATGCGTGCGGGCAATGGCAAGCCCCGGGCGGGTTAGTTCATCATGTCTTCGTAAAGGAAGGCGTAGCGACGGTGCTGTGAGCTGTCGCGTGTCAGGTCGAGCTTGCCGCGGCGGGTGAAGAAGCGCAGCCCGGCCTTGACCCGTGATGCCATATTGCGCGGGCTCCGGTGGAATTGCTCGTCTCCGGCAATGTCCGGGCTGGGTGTGTGAACGGGGGTGCGCATGTGTTCCATGCCGGGGCAACGGCCGATTGCGGCAAAGCGTTCCCTATTCGGTCATATCCTCCAGGGCGTGCATATCTGCATCGCTCAATCCGAAATGATGGCCGACCTCGTGGATCACCACATGGGCCACCAGGTGTTCAAGCGTCTCGTTTCCCCGCTCGGCCCATTCGTCTAGGATCGGGCGGCGGAACAGGCGGATGCGGGTGGGCAGGGTGCCCGACATCTCGATGCTGCGCTCAGTCAGGGCATGGCCTTCATACAATCCGGTCAGCTGGAACGGGTTCTCCATCCCGAGCGATTGCAACGTCTCGCTGTCGGCGAAATCCTGCACTTGGAATACCACATCTCCCATCTGTGCGCGGAAGGCGGCAGGCAGGCGCGCCAGCGCGGCGCGGCCCAGCGCCTCCATTTCCGCCAGAGTGATCGGGGTGCCAAAAATGCGGGTCATGTCTGCGAGGTAGTCAGAGCGGCTTGCAACGGCAAGACGGGGCGGCTAGACGCGCCCGCTCTTGCAGGGCTTCCTTGCGCTCAGGTAGCGAAGCGATGGCGCGGTCAAGAATGCGGAGACGTGGCCGAGTGGTCGAAGGCGCACGCCTGGAAAGTGTGTAAAGGGGCAACTCTTTCGTGGGTTCGAATCCCACCGTCTCCGCCACCCTTCACTTGCCGGTTGACGGGTAAGTGGCGGCATGCCGTGGATGTCCAGCAACAGAGCACGGGCGCGAGCGACGGCAAGGGTTGCGTCGCGCCGGTCGACTAGCCGAAAGCAAGCGAGCAGGATGCCCGTCTCGGGTTCAATGCGTCACGTGGTCCAGATGCCAGAGCTAGTAACGCGCCTGCCGCAAACACCCAGCAATCCTCGCCTGCAAAATTCTCCTAAACTCTTCGCGCATTCTTCGGACCAATAGTCGGGAGCGGAATTCTCGAAGCTCCCGAAGTGTTGTTTCGGAGAGCATGAATGACCGCGATCTTTACCGGCTTGGGATCTGGACTTGAGCGCAGTTCGGCCAATGTCCTTGGCGCTGCGGGCCAGATCGGCGGCGCGTCGCTCGGGCGGGCTGGCGAGAAAGTCTCGGTCAACGCGGCGACGGGCAATCTGGTCATCAACCGGCAGGACGAGTTCCTGACCGGGCGCGGGCTCGATATCGGAATTTCGCGGACCTATAACAGCCTCGCCGAACTGAGCGATGGCGACAATGGCGACCAATGGCAGCAGAGCACCACGCGGCGCGTGTTCGGATTGTCGGGCAGCCAGAATGGTGCCGGCAGCACGATCAAACGCCAGGGCGGCGATGGCGCCTCTATCACCTATACCTGGGACAGCGGGCTGGCAGCCTATGTCTCCAGCGACGGAGCGGGGGCCTACGACCAGCTCAAGAAAGTCGGCAGCCAATGGGTATGGACCGATGGCGCAACCCAGGTCAGCGAAACCTATTCCGCCTATGGCAGCAACAGCTGGCGGATCGTCAACCAGAAGGACAGCGACGGCTATGGCCTGAGCTTCACCTATTCGGGCGCCAAGCTGAGCAAGGTGACCACGGCCAATGGCGAGTTCACGCAATATCACTGGTCCGGCAATAACATCTCCAAGATCGTTACCAGCTATGGCAGCACGCTTACGCGGACCTATTACGGCTATGACGGCCAGAACCGGCTGACCTCGGTCTCGACCGATCTTTCGGAGAAGAACAACTCGCTCGGCAGCGACAAATATGTCGTCAATTACACCTATCACGGCAACACCAAACGGGTTGCGACGATCAGCCAGACCGATGGCTCCAGCCTGGCCATGTCGTATGACGGGTCGGGCCGGATCACATCGCTGACGCAGACCGTTGCCAGCGGCGATACGCGGGTCACCCAGCTGGCCTATGGATCGGGCGTGACCACGGTGACGCATGCCGATGGCACCACCAACAATCTGTATTATGACAGCAAGAAGCAGCTGACCCAGATCAACTATGTCGGCGCGGCGTCGGGCCAGCCTGTCACCTTTGTGAAGTTCACCTATGATTCCAAGGGGAACGTGACGACGGTTACGGACCAGAATGGCAAGGTGACCACCTATCAATACCATTCCAGCCGCGTCACGGGATCCGGCCATCGCGGCAATGCGACGCGGATCATCGACGCGAATAACAACCAGGTCGATCGCTGGTACGATGCCAACAACAATCTCGTGAAAGAAGGTTTCGCGTCGTCGTCCGACACGAGTGGCAACGCGACCCACTACACCCGCTTTGCCTATGATGGCGAAAACCACCTGCGCTATCGCATCAGCGCGACCGGGGATGTGACCGAGTTTCGCTATACCACGCATGGCCTGCTGCAATACGAGATCGAGTATCCCGAGCACGGATATCCCGTCGGTTCGGGCACTGTGTCCGAGAGCCAGATGAACAGCTGGCGTGACGGGTTGGGGGACAAATCCTCGACCAAGATTGCCTACCACACCTACGATGCGCGCGGGAACAAGGCGCGGATCTGGAATTATGGCTATGCCACCTCAACCGGCGGCGCGTCGAATGCTGAAGGCTATAGCCGGACCTATTTCACCTATGACCAGGCCGGCAAGCTGCTCTCGACCTATGACGGCAGCCAGATCGCCCAAACCTATGTCTATGATGGCATGGGGCGGCTCAAGACCTCGACCGATCTGGCCGGGGGCACGACCAATATCGTGTTCCAGGACGCCAATTCGAAAACGGTGGTGACAACGGCGTCGGGCCATGTTTCGACCAGCACGTTCAACAAGGCTGGCGAACTGATCAGCCAGCTCAACAGTGGAAGCTACGACACCACCGGCACATCGAGTTACAAGTATGACAAGATGGGTCGCGTCCGGATGGAAACCGACGAGACCGGATTCAAGACCTATTATCTCTACGACAAGCTCGGTCGCAAAGTCGCCGATATCAACCATTACGGCCACATCACCGAATACCGGTATGACAAGGCCGGGCGCGTCAATGCCAGCGTCAGCTTTGCTTACGGGGTCAGTTCCGCCAACCTGACGACGCTTGCGAACCCCAACAACACGCTGCAAATGTCCAATATCAGGCCGGCCGGGCATTCTTACGATGTCTGGCAATGGCATGTTTACGATGCCAAGGGCCGGGTCATCCAGACGATCGACGGGGCTGGAGGAACATCGAAGTTCGAATACGACAAGGCCGATCGCCTGGTCAAAACAACCAACTACTTCAACAAGCTGAGCTCCTCGCAATTGAGCGGGTTCAAGAATGCTGCGCCCACCGCGATGGTCTTGCCGTCGGCCAATTCCAAGGACAGCATTGCCCGGAGTTTCTACAGCCGCAGCGGCCAACTGATCGGCAATCTGGATGGTGAAGGCTATCTGAGCGAGATCGTTTACGATCGCGCCGGGCAGAAGGTGCAGGAAATCGCCTATGCCAAGAAGACCAGCTCTTCCTATTGGGCTGCGGGCACTTTCAGCCAGTTGCGGTCCAGTGCGGCACCGACATCTGCGGCTAACCGCCGCGTGCATCATGTCTATGATGGCCAGGGCCAGCTGCGCTATTCGGTCAGTGCGCAAGGGGTAGTATCCAGCCTGAGCTACAATATTGCCGGCAAGCTGACCAAGACGGTTGTTCATGCCGCCACGATCAGCACCAGCGACTTCACCTATGACAATGTGAAGGCAAAAGTTGCCGCGATCGCGAATGGTACCAATGATCGTACTGCCACAATCAATTACAATTCCCGCGGGCAAGTCGCCTACAGCACAGATGTGTCCGGACTGCGGACCACGTTCACCTATGACAATCGCGGGCAGGTCACCAAGACCGTCGTCGGAACAGGCAGCACGGCGCGCACCACGCGGAGCTGGTATACCGCCCAGGGCAGCTTGCGCTTCATGGTTGATGCCGAGGGCTACGTCCGGCGCTATGACTATGACAAGGAAGACCGGCTGACCCGCGAGGTGACCTGGTCGAACAAGGTCACAGCCACAGATTCTACGACGATTTCACAAATCAACAGCCTGGCCAACGGCGCCGGCTCCTGGACTGATGTGCGTTACACCTATGACGCCGCCGGCCGCCGTAACTCCATGTATGATGGTGAGGGCAATCGTACGGTCTGGGGCTGGCACCGTACCGGACTGCTGGCTGACGAATACACAGGCTATACTGACAAGAACAACGCGACCACCGACCGCAGCCGGACGCACCACGTCTACGACGGCGCTGGCCAGCTCATCCGCAAGTATGAAGCATATGGCACGCCCGAAAGAGCGGACACATATTACTACTACGATGGGCTCGGCAATCTCACCTCGACCCGCGATCCGAACGGGAAGACGACCAGCTTCACTCATGACGAGACCGGCCGCGTACTAACATCAACCAACGCTGCCGGCGGAATTACCCGGTTCGAATACAATGCTTTCGGCGATGTCGTGAAGACCACCGATCCGCGTGGCAACAGTACCTACAGCTATTACGACAATCTGGGCCGGCTGACCAAGACCCGTGATGCCGAAAACTACGTCACCGAGACGAACTATACAGTCTTCAGTGAGGTGGCGAGCGTGACGCGCCGCCACAACCGCACCACGAGTGCCGTCAGCACCACGACGCCGCCGAGCGTTTCTGCGCATAGCAAGGACGCCACGACCTCGTTCCAATACGACAAGCGTGGGCTGGTGACGCGCAGCACTGATGCCGAGGGGCATTTCGAGACTTACACCTACGATGCCTATGGCAACCGGATCACGGCCCGGGCCAAATCTGCCACGACCTCCAAAGTGGCGGGCGGTACGACGACCTACGCCTATGACAAGCGCGGACTGCTTGTGGCTGAGACCCTGCCGGTCAAGTCCTATGCGGCTTCCGGTGCTGTCGCCGCTTCGACGGTGACAAACACGTTTGCCTATGATGCGCGGGGCAACCGGATCACGATGGTCGAGGCGCAGGGGCTAAGTGAGCAGCGCACGACCCAATATGTCTATGACAAGGCCAACCGGCTGAAGGAGACGATCGGCCAGACCTTTATCGGCAAAACTCCGCGTGAATACATCTACTACGATGCCCGCGGGAATATCACCGAAACCAAGGATGCCGGTGGCGGTCGCACGATTTATTTCTATGACGATCTCAACCGCAAGGTGGTGGAAATCAATGCGGCCGGAACTTACAGCAAATATACCTACGACAAGAATGGTAACGTTACCCAGACCAGGGTTTATGCCAATGCCGTTAGTCTGCCTTCGGGTGGGGGATCGCTTTCGGAAGCTCCAGGAGCACCGTCTGGAGGATCTCGGACAACCAACTACACGTATGACAATTTGAACCGCATGCTCACCAGCGCAATAGCTGCTGGTGTCCAGACGGGATATTTCAACGGATCAAGCTGGGTCGCGACCGCCTCTGCAATTCAGAGCAGCTATCAATACGATGCCAATGGCAACGTCGTGAAAATGACCGACCCCAACGGTCGGACGACGTGGAGCTATTATGACAAGGCCGGGCGCAAGACGTCGCAGGTCGATGGCGAGCGCTATCGCACAGACTGGACCTATGACAGCGAAGGCAATGTGACTCGCGAGCGGCGGTTCGTAAACCGCGCAGCGACGCCGAACAGTGTGACAACGCCACCTTCCGTAAGTTCGAATGGTAGCCTCGATCGGATTACCGATTTCACCTACGACAAAGTCGGCAACCGCGAGACAGAAAAACGGCTCAACGTCCTTAAGCACAATGGCAGCGGGGCGCACGTCAACACACATTCCCAGATTTCGTATCTCTATAACGGGCTGGGCCAGGTTACGCGCAAGACTGAAGCCACTGCTGAACAGACCAATTACAAATATGATGCTGGCGGTCGCCTGATCGAAGAGAAGCGGGCGTCCTTTGCCTCCCACAGCGGGACGGTCACGCCAGAGGTAGACTACTATTACAACGGCGTCGGCGATCTTGCGCGCACCGTTGCTGCTGGTCAAAGCGGCGTTTCGGCCCGCGTTACCACTTACGGATATGATGGCGGCAAGCTGCGTTCGCTGACCGATGCCGAGGGCTTCACACGCTATTTCCTCTACGACAATGCCGGTCGGCAAACGCATGATTATTACAAGCGCATCAAATCGGATGGCACCTATGCGGCCAATTACGATGGTGTCCTGACGAGCTATGATGCACTGGGCCGCGCGACCCAGAAATGGCAAAGCACGCATAACGGATCGACCTGGGTTGATTCCGGACCAAGGGCTGTCACTACCTACAATGCCTTTGGCGAAACTGCCTCGGTTGCCGTCGGCGGCCGCACGCAAACGCAGAACAAATTCGATGATGCGGGACGGGTCTGGGCGACCACGAGTGGCGACGGTGTCTGGAAGTTCTTGGGTTACGACAAGAATGGCAACCAGACCATCGCTATTACGAGTGCCGGACTTGCTTTTGGCAGCGGTACGACATTTCAATACGCATACGACCGGATTAGCCGGAGCGATGTCAACGCCACCTACACACAATATGACAAGCGCAACCAGGCGATCAAAGTTGTCGAGGAGGGGCGCCAGCTCGGCGGATCAACCCAGACGCTCAATACTTCCCGGACTTACAACGCATTCGGCGAAACGCTGACGGAAACTAACGCCAACGGCTCGGTCATTGCCTACACTTACAACAATATGGGCCGCCTGATTAAGAGCGTGAACCCGACGGTTCAGGTGACCAACGAAAACGGGTCGACCCAGTGGATCAAGCCGACAGAAGATTACTATTACGATGCCTCCGGGCGCCTTGTCGCATCGCGCGATGCCAACGGCACCTATGCGAACGGATCTTCCAGCAATGGCGGCGCGAAGACAGCCAACACCGGTAATCTGACCAAGCTGACTTTGCTGGCCGGCACCGGCTATGGCGGCTCGCAAGCGCTGGTGACGCGCGAGACCTTCGCCGATGGCGGAATCAAGCAAACCAAGTTTGATATCCACGGCGATGCCCGCACCATGATCGACCAGATCAATCGCACCACTACGCAGTCTTTCGACAAGATGGGGCGGGTAACGCAGGTCAACCATGCCGCCGGGCTGGTCGAACATTTCGCCTATGACGGCCTTGGCCAGCAGATCAAGAAATGGAACAATTTGCTGGTCGTTGGAGCATTCTACGACCCGTACACCGGGGCCAGCAGCGCCGGATCGCCGGAAGTCGCGACGACTGACTATGACACCCAGGGCCGGATCATCTCGCAAAAAGACTTTGGCGGCGATGTCACCACCCACAGCTTCACCTGGAATGCAGGACTGTCGACGACCAATATCGGCACCTTTGGCGGTTGGACCGAAGTCACGACCTACGCCAACGGCAAGACGATGACGGAGAACTCCGACCTGTTTGGCCGGATGCTGTCGAAGAACGATCTGGGCAACAATACGACAACCTATGTCTATGATGTCGCAGGCCGGATCCGGACCAGCTCTGTTGGCGGTCTCACCAGCACCTTCAACTATTTCAACACCGGCCAGCAAAGCAGCGTTGTCACTGGTACTGCCAATGCCGGTACCGCCAACACTAATTGGACGCGTGAGACAGCCAGCTATACCTATGACAAGCTGGGCCAACGCCTGACCGAACATCTGCGCCACGAGACAGCCGTCTACACGCCGGGCCAGACGATTTGGTATAATCCGTACGAGCCGGACTTCATTCCCGCGACCTACAATGTCACCAACAAGGTCGTGAAGAACGCGACCGCGGTGTACGACAATCTGGGCCGGGTCACGAACTGGTCCGAAGCCGGATCGGCGACGTCACCTGCGGCGACAACCGCTTACAAATATGATGCGAGCGGCAATATCCGTCGCACCACGGCGACCTACAAATCGCTTGATGCCAATGGCGCTGCGTCCTCGACCAATGTGACGAAAGATTACTGGTTCCGCTTCGACAGCATGAACCGCCTCGTCACCGATCGCGGCACGTTGTCCGGCGGACAAATCATCCGTGGTAACAGCGTATACGGGGCCCAGGCTGGCAAGGATATTCTCTACAACAAGGCGGGTGAGCGGATTGCTGTCCTGACCACCGATTACACGCCGGGGACTTTCAATACCTATACCGGCTTCCTGCCCGGAACCTTCCGTGAAAGCCGCGAGAGCTATACCTACGATCTTGGTGGCCGCCTGAAACAGATCAATGTTTCGTTCGGCACTACAGTCGCCGAGTCAGCAGCAGGCAGCGGCGTGCCGGCTGGAACCATTCCGGCAGCGCCCATCAATGGCACACGTCGTTCGGTCTTTGCCTATGACCTGATGGGCCGCCAGACGGCACAAACCGATTACGAAGCCAACGGCACCACGATCGCCTTCAGCCGCAGTGCGACGTATAACAGCAAGAACCAGCTCACCAGCGATACGACCAATACCAAGCGCGGCAGCGATATCTTCCGCTCAACCACCACCTATAATTATGGTGCAGGTGCCAGCTATGCGCTGGGCAGTGTGGTCAGCCAGAGCAGCATCAATTACAAGAACAACAACAGCAGCCAGGCGCCCAACAGCTCGACCACCAACACGTTCTACTGGCGTGATGGCGCAGTGCAGGCGACTATCAAGCACAAGCCCAACACATCACAATCGACCCAGTACACAACCACATTCTACTATGATGGCATGGGCCGCCTGACGCGTGCCTATGTGGGTGATTATTACTCGCAGAATGTGACCTTCACCAACGACGAATACGGCCAGATCATCCGCCGGGACGAGACGACGACCAGCAACTCGACCGGGGCGCCGCACGAAGTCTGGTACCGCTATGGCGGGCGCCAGCTTGGCTACACCGGCAACAATGGCACTTCCGACGTGTCGACTTCCAAATCGATCCAGGAACGCCAGATCACGCCGCCGACTACGCCAGGTGTGTTCCGCAATGGCGCCACCATCGGCAGCAGCTATGCCGATTTCGCCAGCAGCTATGATCCGCTCAACAGCTACAACCAGGGCGCAGGCGGCGGCAGCTACACGGTCAACAAAGGCGATACGCTGCAAAGCATCGCCCAGTCCGTCTATGGCGATGCGAACCTGTGGTACAAGATCGCCCAGCTTAACGGGATCAGCGGCAGCGTTCCGCTGATCGAGGGGCAAAGGATCAACCTGCCAACTGGCGTGGTCCGCTCAAGCCATAACTCCGGCACGATCACACCTTACAACCCTGCCGAGGCAATCGGCGATTTGACGCCAACGACGTCTGCACCGCCCAAGAAGGGTAACAAGTGCGGTGTCTTTGGCCTTGTTCTCCTTGCCGTGGTGGCGATTGCGGTAACCGTGGTTACAGCGGGCGCAGCCATCGCTGCCGCGACACCAGGGCTTTCCTTGGGCGGCGGGATTACCGCTGCGCTTGGTGGGACGGCGACCGCAACCGTTGGCGTAGGCGCCGCCGCAGTTTCAACTACGGTATCTGGAGGGTTGATCGGCACCTTTGGGGTGGCTGGCGGCCTTGCCATTGGCGCAGGTGCTGCAGCGGCTGGCTCGATAGTCAGCCAAGGGATCGGCGTTGCAACCGGTATCCAGCAAAAATTCAGCTGGAAAGCAGTCGGCATGGCTGCTCTGGGTTCGTTCGTATCCGCCGGCATTGGTGAAGCCTTCGGCGGAGGTGGCTGGCTAGCGGCTGCCGGTCGAGGGGCGGCAAGCAGTGCCATCACGCAAGGTGTTGGCGTCGCGACCGGCTTGCAGAACAAGTTTGATTGGGCTGGCGTTGCCGCTGCCGGTGTTGGTGCAGGCGTCGGACACCTGGTTGGCGGCGATTTGCCGTCGATTGGGACCAACAACTCATTTGGCAATTACGCCGCTCACTTCGGGACTAGTGCGGCAAGGTTGATTTCAAGTGCGGCAACACGGAGCCTCGTAACGGGCACGAACTTCGGAGACAACGTAATAGCAGGTCTCCCCGACGTGATTGCCCAAACCGTTACCGATCTCATCTTCAACGGCGTTTCCAGGAGCACGGGGCCTATTCCGCTTCGCACATTCGAACGTGAAATCGGGAGCGTCTACAACCAATTCGAAGAGAAGATCGTCAATCTCGAGCAGCGCCGCGAGGAAGCACTTGCCCAAGGGGATGAGGCAACAGCAAATCGCTTGGATGCAGAAATTGAGGTTCAGTACACGGCACGCAGTCAAAGTGTTTCCAACAGATATCAAGAGCTTGCCGTGAACCGCTACGGTATGGAGCGAGCCATCAACATGCGCATGGCTGACATCATTCCAGAGGGCAGTAGGTTTGTCCGCTTCCTCGATGATGACAACTCTTCTTCTCAATTGAGCGGGGGAGATGAAGTTGCCGAAGTAGACGAACAAGGTCGTGTCATGGACGTCATCGTCGTTGTCGGCCAGATTGATCCAAACCTGAACGTCAATCCCGAGTCTTCCCTCGGCAGGACTGTTGTCAACGGACTGGCTTACACTCAGGAGAAGGTCGAAAACTGGGGTCCTCTCGCGCGAGGTGCGTGGGTAGTTGGCAAGACCGCGATTACGGGAGGAGCAGGTCCGGTCCTAGGTTATGCGGTCGAGAAGGGCGCCGAGCAGGCGATTCCGCACCTGCCTCCAGCAATCCTTGAACCGATTGCGCGGGCTGGCCAGGCAACTGAGGACTTTGTCGGCGGTCGCGGGGGTGGAGTACTGCTTGATACGTCCCATGAGACTGTTGTCCGACGGGATAGATCTGCGGTTGCTTGGGGTGCCGAGGAGCTCTTGGGGATCTCGCTTACCAGTTTGGCAGTCTTGGCTACTCGCTACCTGAGAGGCAGGCGAGGACGTGGACCAACCAACACGGCAGAGCTGGCGAATGCACTCACTAACAACCCGAGAGCAAGTGAAGTTGTCTTGGGCAAGGTGGATGATGCCTACCAGGATGTTGCGCGCAACAGGGGGGCAACGTTCTTCGGCACCAGTGATGAGCAATGGGACGCATTCACGGATCAATTTGATCGCGATGGCATGCGAGAGGCCAACCAGATTTTCATGGCCAATCAGATTGCCCAGCGTAAGTCGTTTACCCTAGTGTCGAATCCAACGAATGCGCGAGGCATGTTTGGTATGGAAGTTGGAATGTTGAGAGCTGAAGGCTATAGCTTCAGGCGCAGCGGAAATTATTGGGAGGCTTTCCGGGGTGATTGACGGTCTTTCTTGCGAGGCTCGTGCCATTTTGGACCGCGCGCGTGCGCGCGAGGAGGTGCTCAACAGGCTGAGTGTTGAGATCGGCAAGCTTCTCGAAGCTCACGAGATACCATTTGAGCGGATTTTTTGTTCGGCGACATATGACGACAAGCTTGCCGTTCTGATCTTTTTCTCAAGCGTTCTGCCATATTCAGATACCCGAAAATCGGCAATTGGCGAGCTGACCAGTCCCACTCTCATGGAATATCAAGACACTCTCGGACTGGATGGCAGCCAAGTAGAATTTTCGAATGATTTGATCGTTAAGAACCGCTATGGTGGCGATTACGACAGGTGGTATGTTGATAACTGACTGCCCCAAGGGCGCACCAGTTTTGCTGCTCGAATGGACTAGGCTGCAACAGCGCTAACCGATTCACCCCTCAACCCGCTCGATCTCCGTCCCCATATGCGGCGTGGTTCGTCCGCAACTGCAGGTGTTCCAGCTCATCTCCACATGATCGGCGGAGATCAGGCCGCCCCAGTAGGTCTGGGCGGTCAGGTCCATAAACGCGGCGATGCCGCACTGCGCGTCTTGGCGGGGGGCGGGTTCTCCGGCTTCCGGGTCCAGCACATAAGGGATGATCCAGGGCGGGATGTGATAGCGCCCGTTTTCGCACATCAGGAAGCCGGTTGGCAGCTCGGTCATACCATAGAGGAACTGGATCCGTGGCACGCCGCTGAAGCGTTTGATCACCGCTTCCTCATCACCCACGGGTGAGACGCCTTTGAATCCGCCGAAGGTGATAATGCGGCTACCCTCGGCGAGCACGTTTTCGAGGCCTTGGGCCAAACCTGCCTTGGCGAGATTGTACAACACCACCGGGCCGCCAGCATACACCACTTTGCGCTCGCGCCAGTCTTCGGCGATGCAGCGCAGCAATTCGGCATTACGCTCCTTCTCGTTGCCGAGCAGCGCGAAGGAGCGGTCAATTGAGGCCTGGATGTAGTCGTTGGCGGCACCGACAAATTCCTGCCCGGCGGCGCGCGCGTTCTCGATCTGCATCAGGTAGAGTTGGTGATCCGCGCTCAGGCGATCGGGTACCAGCGGGTGGTAATCCTCCGGTGTCGCGCAATAGGCATCGCGAAACATCTCGCCCAGGGTCAGCACGCCGGACCAGCCAGCAGCGTAAGACGGCCAGATGACCTTGTAGTCAGGCTTGTTCGGGTAGAAGGCATGCGGCTTGGCGATCTCGACCATGCACATTTGCGCGTGGCGGATCGAAAATTGCTGTTCCAGCTTGCCGCGAGGAATGAAAGACAGGCTGCCGGTTGTGCCGGAGCTGTGCAGCACATGCATGGCGGTATCCGTATTGACGGCTTCCAGCCAAGCATCGATGGTGAAGAATTCGCGCCCGTCCAGGGCCGAGAGGTCATTGGTGGTGAAGTTTTCCAGCCATGCGGTCATCGTGGCGAAATCACCGGCGATCAGGGCATCGCCCGGATAGCTCTTGTAAATCGAGTGATGGAAGAAGGTCGCAGGCAGCTGGTCGAGGTTTGCAATTTCGCCAATGCCGCGCTGGTCGGCAAGCGCCCTCAGGGGAGGCAGTTTCTCTGCCAAATGTGCAAATCGGGCGCCGACCGCTTCGAGCTGCATCGGTTCGAACTCGCGGCGCGAAAGATGGTGCGCTTTGCCAAGATCGAAATTGAAATACTCGGTTGGATCATCTGCGAATTTCATAACTGCGCACCTGTCGTACTCATGTACTGCCGCGACAAAAGCAACGCTGGTCAACCGGTGGCCTTCGCCAAGCAATAGAAGGTCACCACGCAGGTTGAATTGTCGGGTTTAGTTGTACTCTCCGCCAGTGGGGCGAAGCAAGCAAGGAAGTGGCCTGAACGGGGTATACCGGACCAGCTTTTCCAGCCGGATTGCAGGCCGAAAATTTCGTCACACCAAAATCGATACGGCGTTCAGACGATGCACAATCCAGGATGCAGGCCCAAATCCCGGCCAAAAGCGTACCGCGCCATTTCCCCTACGGTATGCTCGTGTTGGCCGTGCCGACTGCCAGAATCCACGCAATACCGCCAAAGATCGCTCTTTTTTGTTGCTGGCAGGCGTGTATTTAGGGCCGCAACACATCACAGGAGAGCGTTCGATGAATCTGGAGTTCACTCCCGAAGAGCTGGCATTCCGCGACGAAGTGCGCAGCTTTATCGCAGAGAATTACCCGAAGGACCTGTCTTCCGGCGGCATGCGTGATGACATGTCACCCGAAGAACTGACCGCTTGGCACAAGATCCTGGGCAAGAAGGGCTGGTCGACCCCGGCCTGGCCTGAGCAATATGGCGGCACCGGCTGGACGCCGACGCAGCGCTATATCTGGTCCGAAGAGAACGCCCGTGTAAATGCTATCATGCCGCTGCCATTCGGGGTTTCGATGGTGGGTCCAGTGATTTATACGTTCGGCAGCGAAGAACAGAAGCAGCAGCACTTGCCGGGCATCCGCAGCGGCGATGTATGGTGGTGCCAGGGCTATAGCGAGCCGGGCGCCGGGTCTGATCTGGCGTCTTTGACCACGACGGCCGTTCGCGATGGCGATCACTACGTTATCAACGGCCAGAAAACTTGGACCACGCTGGCGCAGCATGCCGATTGGGGCTTCTTCCTGTGCCGCACCGATCCCGACGCAGCCAAACCGCAGGAAGGCATCAGCTTCATCCTGATCGACATGAACACGCCAGGTATCGAAGTGAAGCCGATCAAGCTGATCGATGGCGGCTACGAGGTCAACGAGACCTGGTTGACCGACGTGCGGGTGCCGGTCGAAAATCTGGTTGGCGAGGAGAACAAGGGCTGGACCTATGCCAAGTTCCTGCTCGCCCACGAACGCAGCGGCATTGCCGGCGTCGCCCGTTCGAAGCGCGGTGTCGAGCAACTGCGCGACATCGCCAAGTCCGAACAGCTGGATGGCAAGCCATTGATGAGCGATTTCGATTTCGCCCGCAAAGTCAGCCAGCTTGAAATCGATTTGTCCGCCCTGGAAATCACCGAACTGCGCACGCTGGCCGGGGAACAGGCAGGCAAGGGCCCGGGCCCTGAAAGCTCGATCCTGAAGATCAAGGGGACCGAGATCCAGCAGCGGCTGACCGAGCTGACGCTGGAGGCGGTTGGCCATTACGGTACGCCGTATTATGCCGGGATGTCCGATATGGGTTCGAACGAGTATCCAATCGGCCCCGACTATGCCCAGCATTCGGCAGCGACCTATTTCAACATGCGCAAAACATCGATTTACGGCGGATCGAACGAGATCCAGCGCAATATCATCACAAAGATGATCCTGGGCCTGTAAGGCCGGGCTTTCGCGGAGAGACACAGTGGATTTCAATTTCACCGACGAACAAACCATGGTGCGTGACAGCCTGACCCGCATGGTGCGCGAGAATTACGATACCGACACACGGCGCGCGGCCATTGGCAGCGACAGCGGCTGGCGCCCCGAAGTTTGGGCGCAATTGGCCGAGCTGGGCTTGCTGGGCATGCCCTTCAGCGAAGAAGATGGCGGTTTTGGCGGCGGCGCGGTCGATTCCATGATCGTGATGGAAGAGTTCGGCAAAGGCCTGGTGGTGGAGCCATTCGTGCCCACCGTGGTCTGTGCCGGCGGCTTCCTGAAACATGCCGGCACCGCGGCACAGAAAGAAGAGCATATCGGCGGCATCGTCGATGGCAGCCGGATTTTCGCCTTCGCTTATGCCGAACCGCGTGGCCGTTTTGACTACGCTGACCTGGAAACGACAGCCAAGAAAGATGGCGGCGGCTACGTGCTAAACGGGCACAAGGCCGTGGTGATTGGCGCTCCGTGGGCAACGCATCTGGTGGTGACGGCGCGCACCTCGGGCGGGCAGCGCGACAGCGATGGCATTTCCGTCTTCGTGGTCGACAAGAGTTCCGCCGGCGTTGTGACGCGTGATTATCCCACTGTGGATGGTCGCCGAGCTTCGGAAGTTTACTTCGAAAATGTTGCGGTGCCGGCAGAGGCGCTGATCGGCGAAGAAGGCAAGGCCCTGCCGCTGATTGAGGTGGTGACGGATGAAGCCATCGCGGCGCAGTGTGCGGAGGTTTGCGGCGCGATGAAGGTCGCCCACGCCATGACGGTCGATTATTCGCGCCAGCGCAAGCAGTTTGGCGTTCCGATCGGATCATTCCAGGTGCTTCAGCACCGCATGGTCGATATGTACACCGAGTATGAGCAGTCGGTCTCGATGACCTATCTCGCGACGCTGAAGCTGGGTGAGAGCGAAGTCGAGCGCAAGCTGGCTGTTTCGGCTGCCAAGGTCCGCATCGGGCAGGCCGCGCATCACATCGGTCAGGAAGCGATCCAGATCCATGGCGGGATGGGCATGACCGATGAACTTGCCATCGGCCACTATTTCAAACGACTGACGGTCTTCGACGCCGAGTTTGGCAATGTCGATCATCACATGAAGCGCCACGTGGCGCTTGCAAGCGGATAGAACTGCGCGAGCTAGGTACATCGGCCATTTGAACTCTCACCCGATTGGGGTAAGTTGCATCTCGAAACCGAGAGCGTGACGATCAAGAGGGTGACGATGGCCGATTTTACTCTGAATGGTGAGCAGGTGTCGGCGGATGTCGATCCGGCGATGCCGATTTTGTGGGTCGTGCGCGAAAAGCTCGGCATGACTGGCACCAAATTCGGCTGCGGCATCGCGCAATGCGGCGCCTGCACAGTGCATCTTGATGGCAAGCCGGTGCGCAGTTGCTCGACCCCTATCGTCGAGGCCGAGGGCCGTTCTGTCACGACAATCGAGGGGATTGCCGGGCCCGAGGGTGAGCTGACCAAGATCCAGCAGGCGTGGGTGAGCGAGCAAGTCCCGCAATGCGGATACTGCCAATCGGGCCAGATCATGAGTGCGACGGCCCTGCTGCGTGACAATCCGCAGCCGACCGATGCCCAGATCGACGCCGCGATGGCGGGCAATATCTGCCGCTGCGGGACCTACACCCGCATCCGCCGCGCGATCAAAGTGGCAGCCGGCATGCAACCGGCCCGGACCGAGGAGACCTCGGCATGAGCGAGACAGAAACCACCAAGCCAGAACGTAGTCGGACTGCGAAATGGACTCGCCGCGGCTTTATTGGCGCTGGCGTATTGGCGGGCGGCGCGCTGCTCATTGGTGTCGGCGTGCGTTCCGGCAACCCGGTCGGCAAGCTCAAGCCGCTTGTCGCTGGTGACGGGGAAGAGCTGGTCAACAGCTGGGTCAAGATCGACACCGACAACACGATCACCGCCATCGTGCCGCATTGCGAAATGGGGCAGGGCGCGCACTCAGTGCTGGCCCAGATGCTGGCGGACGAGCTTGATGCTGATTGGGACAAGGTCAAGGTGATGCAGGCCCCGACAGACGGCAATTATGTCGTTACCGACACGGCCCGCATGTTCGTCGCCCCGTTCACGATGAACGCGGCGGACTGGATCGAGCCGACTTATGACGGGCTGTTCACCCAGATTGCGCGTTTCGCCGATGTGATGATCACCGGGGGCAGTTCGTCGATCCGCTCCACCGGTCAATACCAGATGCGGGTTGCCGGCGCTGCCGCACGCGAAATGCTGGTGGGCGCCGCAGCAGATTCCTGGGGCGTTCCGCCGAGCGAGATTGCCACCGAAGACAGCATGTTGATCCATACTGCTTCCGGCAAAAGGGCACCTTATGCCAAGTTCGCAGCTGCAGCGGCGGACCAGGCCATGCCGCAAACGCCAGCGTTGAAGGATCCCAAGGACTTCCGCCTGATGGGCAAGAGCAAGGCCCGCACGGATATTCCTCCCAAGGTCAACGGCACCGCCAATTTCGGCATCGATGCCAAATTGCCTGAAGGCGAACTGACCTATGCCGCCGTGCGGCGTCGCCCGGTGCCGGGAACCATGATCACGGCGATGGATGCGGGGCAAGCGAAGAGCATGCCAGGCGTCCTGCAAATCCTCAACATGGGCGATTTCGTGGCCGTGGTGGCGGATAGCTATTGGCAGGCGCAGCAGGCGCTCGGCACGATCACGACCGAGTATAGCGAGCCTGAAAGCCCGGTGCGCTCCAACGCAGACCAGTTTGCCGCCTTCACAGCTGCTCTGGACGGCGCGGGCGATGAAGGGGGCGACAAGGCTGCCAACAAGGGCGATGCCGTCGCTGCCTTCGGCAAAGCCACAACCACGCTGGAAGCGGAATACAAAGTGCCGTTTCTGGCCCACGCACCGATGGAGCCAGTCAACTGCACGGCCTGGGTGCGGGAGACCGATTCAGGCGATAAATGCGATGTCTGGACCAGCACACAAGTGCCACTGATGGCGCGCAGTGCAGCTGCCGGTGCAATCGGCCTCGATGCCGGTGACATCACCGTGCACCACCCCTTCCTGGGCGGGGCATTCGGCCGCCGGCTGGAGAGTGACTATGTCACGATGGCCGTGCGTATCGCGAAGGCGACTGGGTATCCGGTCAAGATGATCTGGTCGCGCGAAGAGGACACGCAAAAGGCGATGTACCGGCCGGCCGATATCAGCCGTTTCAAGGGCGGGTTGGACGCTGACGGGCGCCTCGTCAGCTACAACAATGTGTTCACGCAGCGCCATGATCCGGCAGAGGCCTGTGTCCCCGCATTTTACGACATCGCCAACACATCTGTGCGCGTGGCAGAGGCGGATTTGCATCTGCCATTTTCAGCCTGGCGCTCGGTCGACCACTCGCAGCACGGCTTCTTCATCGAGAGCTTCATTGACGAAGCAGCGCATGCGGCCGGTAAGGACCCGGTCGCGTTTCGCCTGGCGATGCTGGACAATGCCCCGCGTCACAAAGCTGTGCTGGAGAAAGTCGCCGAGCTGAGTGATTGGGACAGTGCCGGAGCGGACGGCACGGCAAAGGGTGTCGCCATTGTCGAATCCTTCGGCACCATCGCCGCGCAGGTTATCGAAGTGGATATGAACAGCGGCAAGCCGCGGATGACCAAGGTGTGGGCAGTTACCGATCCGGGCTTTGCAATGAACCCGGATGGCTTCCGCAACCAGATCGAAGGCGGCATCGTGTTTGCCCTGACAGCAGCCCTTTATGGCGAGCTCGACCTGGTGGATGGCGCGGTGCAGCAGAGCAATTTCCATGACTACAAGATGCTGCGGATGGATGAATGTCCGGACATCGATGTGGCCATTATCAATAGCGGCCCGGTACCGATTGGTGGGGCCGGAGAACCCGGTGTTCCGCCTGCTGCGCCCGCATTGACCAATGCGATTTTTGCGGCGACTGGCACGCGTATCCGTGAATTGCCGATCGCCAAGCAATTCGCCTGACTGACACACTGAAGGGAGCATCATTGAAATGCGTTTGCCCGCAACATTTACCGTTGGCCTGATGGCATTGACCTTGGTGGCCTGCGGGTCTGAAGTGCAGGAGCCGGTTGAACAAATCGTTGTGCGCGAACCCGGCGAAGAGCCCGTCGAGGCACCCGGCGATGGAGCTGCTGAAGCGGCGGTAACCGCGACCAGCGACATTGATCTGGTCGCGGCGGGCGAAGCTGCCTTTGCGGTCTGCTCTGCGTGCCATTCGGTCCAAGCAGGCGGCGCCTCGGGCATCGGCCCCAATCTCAACGGGGTTCTAGGCCGCGTGGCGGGATCGCTGGACGGGGCCAATTACTCGGACGCCATGGCGTCTTCCGGGATCACATGGTCGGTTGAAGAGCTTGACGCTTTCCTTGCCAATCCCAGGGCGAAGGTGCCGGGTACGACCATGTCTGCCGGTGCGGTGAGCAATGACGAGCGCCGGGCCGCGATTGTGGCCTATCTCGCTTCCTTGTCGAGCTGACCACCCGAACAGGCCACTCCATTGGATACCAGCCGCGTCTTTACCTTCCTCGCCGAACGGCAGGGGCGTGGCCAACGCTGCGTGCTCGTCACGGTGATGGAGGTGGAGGGGTCTTCGATGCGCAATCCGGGCACCCATATGGCGGTGTGCGAAGACGGCAGCTTTGCCGGATCACTTTCGGGCGGGTGCATCGAAAATGCGGTGGTAGCGGAGGCACTGGCCACGCTCAAATCTAGCGCTGCACGTATCGTCCGTTTCGGCGCGGGATCGCCCTATCTTGATATCAAGTTACCCTGTGGCGGTGGCCTGGATATCCACTTCCAGCCTCTCGACACGCCATATTTCGTCACCCGATGCTGTGCTGCGATAGACGCAAGGCGCCCGTTTGCGGTCAGGATCAGCGGCGATGGCGTAGAATGCCTTGATGGTTGGCGTTCTGCTGCGTTCGATCCGGAAACAGGCACCGGAGTATTTGGCCATTGGCCGCAAGCCCGGCTGCTGATCATTGGCCATGGTGCCAGTGTCGCCTCTTTGGCTAAGCTGGGTCGAACGATGGACTTGGCCGCAGATATTCTCACCCCAGATGATCGGCTGATCGACCAGCTGGAAGGCTTTCAGTTGTGCGCTACGAAACTGGCGCGGGCGACCGATACACAGATGCTGCACAGTGATCCCTGGACCGCGATCATATTTCTGTTCCACGATCATGACTGGGAAACCGCTCTGATGGATAAGGCTCTTCAGCTGCCCCATTTTTACATCGGGGCCATGGGTGGGCGCCTGGCGCATGATGCCCGGCGTGCGGCGCTATCGGCCAGGGGCATCACGCAGTCTCAGCTTGATACAATCCGCGCCCCGATCGGCCTGTTCCATTCATCGCGTGATCCAGACAGCTTGGCCCTGTCGGCCCTTGGCGAGATCGTTCAAGCCTATCAGAATGCCGACTTCGAACCTGCCCATGGGGGTTAAAGTGAAACTCGCCATTGCTGTCCTCGCAGCAGGCAGTTCGCAGCGTTTCGGAAGCAGGGACAAGCTGACAGCAGATTTCCGCGGTACCATGCTGGGGCTGCATGTGACCCATACTCTGGCGGATTTCTCCTGCCCCCGCGCCTTTGTGATCGCA
This sequence comes from Parerythrobacter jejuensis, assembly GCF_039536765.1. NCBI lineage: Bacteria > Pseudomonadati > Pseudomonadota > Alphaproteobacteria > Sphingomonadales > Erythrobacteraceae > Parerythrobacter > Parerythrobacter jejuensis. The sequence goes on along the minus strand of NZ_BAAAZF010000001.1, from coordinate 1,188,115 downwards.
TCGCAAGTCGATCATCCATGTGCCCCGGGATGGCGCGAGTCCGGCTTTGCCGTCCACGCCAATGCCAGAGCTGGCGAAGGCATGGGTACGTCAGTCGCACTTGCGGCCAGCCTTGCCCTGCAGGCGCAGGCTGACGCACTCCTCATTTGCCTTGCGGACATGCCGCTGGTGCCGCGCGATCATTTCGCGGCGCTGTTGGGCGGGGCGGACGCTCTCGCTTCCTCTGCGACAAGAGTGTCGACCGATGGCAAGAGCCGCCAGCCGCCGGCGCTGTTCGGGGCCGGCCATTTTCCTGCGCTCGAAGCCCTTGGGGGGGATCGCGGCGCGCGCGCGTTGTTGCAGCAGGGTACCGCCATTCCATGCCCAGCAGAGTGGTTGGCCGACATCGACGATCCGCAAACACTGGCATTGCTCAATTCACGATAACCCGGCACGCCACCAAAAATGGCAATTGCGGGGAAGCGGTCGCGCGAAGATGGTAGCGCCTAAGAACACCCGTGTCGGGTCATGCTTTGTGGAAGGACACACATAATGTCGCGCGAAAAACTGCTCGAGATGAATCGCTCGCTGATCCAGCATGGCGAGGCGGGCACGATGGATCTGGCGGATCAAGTGGCCAAAATTCCTGTTGAAGCCTATACCGACATCACCCTGTTCGAGCGCGAAAAAGAGCGGATTTTCAAGCGGCTGCCACTGATGGTTGCGCCCAGTTGTGAACTGCCCGAGCCGGGCGATTACAAGGCAATGGATATTGCCGGAGTACCTCTGCTGCTGACCCGCAAGCGCGACGGAAGCGTTGGCGCCTTCCTCAATATGTGCAGCCATCGCGGCAATCCTGTGGTCAGCGGCACCGGCAATGCCAGCCGCTTCACCTGCGGCTATCACGGCTGGACCTTCAAGAATGACGGTGACCTGGTCGGCGTTGCTAGCCCGAAGGATTTCGGGGCGGTCGACAAGGCAGAGCTATGCCTGAAGAAATTCCCGGTGCTGGAAAGCGCAGGGCTGATCTGGGCGACCCTGGATGTCGATTCCACCCTGAGCATCGAAGACTATTTGTGCGGCTACGACGATCTTCTGGCTGCCTTCGGGTTCGAAGACTGGATCCTGTTCGACAAGCGCGAATTGCCGGGTCCAAACTGGAAGACAGCCTATGATGGCTATCTCGATTTCTACCATTTGCCGGTGCTGCACGCGAACACCTTCGGCTCGGACTTTTTCAACCGCGCCAATTACTTTGCGTGGGGCCCGCACCAACGGCTCGCTAACCCGTCAAAATTTGCCCAGCGTACCGGCAGTGACGAAATGCTGGACCTTACCGAAATTCCCGAAGACGATTGGCCGATTGACGCGCTGGTGCAGGGCGTCTGGACTATCTTCCCGCATATCTCGATCGCAAGTTTCTATGGCGGTGGCGGCCGCGGGGCGATGATCAGCCAGTTGTTCCCAGGCGAGACAGTGGGCGAGAGCGTAACGACGCAGTTTTACGTAATGGAGCGTGAGCCCGAAACCGAAGAACAGCGCAAAGGCGCGCAAGAGCAGTTCGACTTTCTCAAGATCGTCGTGCGCGACGAGGACTATTCGACCGGCAAGCGTCAGCACGATGCGCTGATGAGTGGCCAGATGGGGCATGTCCTGTTCGGCCGCAACGAAGGCGGCGGGCAGGTCTTCCACCAATGGGCAGACAAGCTCGTCAATGCGAGCGACGATGAGCTGAAAGACATCTTCGCGGCCGAAAATGCTGTTGCTCAAGCGGCTGAATAGCCCCTCTTACCGAGGCCTGGCCTAATTCGCCTAGCCAAAGGCGGGGCGGTGGTTGCTCTCGCTCCAGTCCTGCCGGTTAATCCAGTCGGACATCACTTCCAGCTCTCCTTCCAGTTCGGGGAAGCGCTCATAGACATGATCCATATCGACTTCGAAGGGCTTGGTCGGCGCGGTGTTGTTGTATTCGTAGAAGGCAGCGATACCGGCGGCGAATTCTTCGCGCGCTTCGGCGGGCATATCATCGCCCGCTGCACTGACCAGATAGTCGCCAAACTCGCGCGGGGTGCACGGATCATACTTGATCGGCTTGCCGAATTTGTCGCTCAGGAATCCGGCAACCTGCTTGCCGACTAACCGCTCTGGTCCGCCAATATTGAGCCACGCCCCTTCCATGTCGGGCCGTTCGAGCGAGGCGAGCATGAATTTCGCCACATCGTCGAGGCTGATCCAGTTGGCATGCAATTCCGGGTTGTGGGGATAGACGTAGCGATCCTCGTTGACGATGAACGGGCGGGCCCAATTGGTCAGCAGATTGTCCATAAACAACACCGAGCCAAACACCGTTCCTGGTGCGCCGGACCGCCATAGCGCGTTGATTCCGGCGGTGTTGCCAGCATAGGTGAAGGCATCACCGGGCCGGTCCGGAATCCAGCTCGAGGTGTTCCACACGACCCGTTTTACATCGAGGTCAGCGGCTACCGCGCCCACTTGCCCAACCAGTACTGCGCGGTCTGCCCGTGCCTGCAGCGGGTGGGTGTAGAAAATGTAATCGCTGCCCTCCAGCGCGGGGCGGAAGGTCTCCGTATCGTAGAGGTCCATCGGGCGGACTTCGACCTTGTCGACGCCCTTGATGTCATAGCCGGCGAAGGGATCATCCTGCCGGGAAATAGCGCGCACATCATAGCCTGCCTGAAGGGCCTGGCTCACTTGTGCGATGCCCTGCCGTCCACTTGCTCCGATAACCGTGATAAGCGCCATATCGCTGCCTCCTGTCCCAATTCCGTTATGTTGAGACCCTACGGCATCCGCGGGTGCGGTGCGCTGGACGAATTTGATAGCCGCCCCCGATTGCCGCTCTGTGATAGATGGCTGACGCAAGGGGAGAGGACATGACCAATCGCTACTGGCGCCTCGACGCGCGGCCACAGGGCAATGATTTTGCCAAGGCGCTGTCGCTGGTGGAGGCCGAATTGGGCGAGCCCCAAAACGGGGAAATCGTGATCGACAACAGAATGCTGTCGATGGACGCCGGTACCCGCATGTGGATGACCGACCGCACCGACGGATACCAGCCGCCGCTCGAACTGGGTGTGCCGATGTCGGGCCTGGTGATCGGCCCTGTCATCGCCTCGCGCGCTGACGGGTTTGCCGCTGGCGACTGGGTAAGGGCCTTTGGCACCTGGAGCGACTACTCGATCGTGGATGCCACGTTGTCGGGTGCGATGATGCTGGACACATCGGTGTCCGATATGCGCGACCATTTCGGCCCGCTGGGCATGAACGGATGGACAGCCTTGTGGGGCCTCGAGAAAACCGGAGCAACCAAGGCTGGTGACAAGGTCCTCGTGTCGGCTGCTGCGGGGGCGACAGGCCTCTTGGCGTGCCAGATCGCGCAATTGCTGGGGGGTGAAGCCTATGGAATTGCTGGTGGTGAAACGAAATGCGCAATCCTGGAGCGGGATTACGGCGTCACTAAAGCGTTTGATTATCGCGCCGGCGATATGACCGAAAAACTCGCCGCAATCGACGGTGGGATCGATGTCTATTTTGACAATATCGGGGGCGAAATTCTCGAAGCGGTCCTTGCCAATATGGCGCTGTATGGCCGCGTCGCAGTTTGCGGGTTGATTGCGGAATATGCCAACGGGCGTAGAGGCTGTCCGGCAAATTTCGACCAAGTGCTGATGAAGCGCTTGCGCATCGAGGGCTTTTTCTCGCCCGATTTCATGCAGCATGGCGATGAATTGACAGCAAGATTGCGCCAATGGGTCGATGCTGGTGAGCTTTCGCTGCCTTATGACGTTACCCTCGGGCTGGCCAACACACTGACCGCCTATGAGAAGCTGTTTACGGGTGGGAACATCGGCAAAGTCATCGTGGAGTTGAGCAAGTGAGAATCCGGATCGAAGACCGCGAAGCCATTCGCGATGTGATCAATGCCTATGCCCATGCGGTCGACCGGAGGCGGTGGGACATGATGCAGAACCTGTTTCACGACGATGCCACTTTCGGCTTTGGCCCGGTGCAGGGGGCGTGGCGGGAATTCGTCGAGCAGGCGCGTGCGATTATCGATCCGTGCCTTGCGACCCAACACCAGCTTGGCCAGATCCAGTTTGGCTTCGATGGCGAGGCCACCTGCCATACCGAAACCTATATGACTGCAATGCACACGATCGGCCCGGGCTATCCGGTGCCCGATGTGTTTCCCGACAAGGGCGTGATCTATTCGGCAGTGATTGCCGGGCGCTATATCGACCGGTTCGAACATCGTGGCGGCCAATGGCGTATTGCCCATCGAACGGGCGTCTATGACTGGCGCGAATTCCGCGAGGTGGAAGGAACCGATCTTTCCGAATTGCCTGAAGGTTCGGATGGCCATCATGATGACCGCGATCCTTCGACGCCGGTGGTGACTCGCTGGAGGGGCGCCTAACGGTCCTCGTATCGCGGCGCGCGTTTTTCGGCGAAGGCTCGCTTGGCTTCGGTGAAATCGCGGGTCTGGGCCAGCATCACCTGCTGCCGGTCTTCAATGGCAAGCGCAGCTTCGAAGCTGGGAGCATCAATGTTGCGGGCCAGCGCGTCCTTGGTCATCCGCAGGCCCATAGGGGACGTCGCTAGCATCTCTTCCGCCAATGTCAGGCCCGTATCCAGCAGCGCCTCCTCTTCGACCAGGGCGCTGACCAGGCCGCATTCCCGCGCCTTGTCTGCCGTCATGAACTTGCCGGTCAGCAGATATTCGCTGGCGACCGATGCGCCGACCAGCCGCGGCAGGAAATAGCTCGAGCCCATGTCACACCCGCCCAGACCGATTTTGATATAGGCGGCATTCGCCTTGAGGCTCGGCGCGGCAAAGCGGACATCGCTCGACAAAAGAAGCGAGAAGCCGCCCCCGCAGGCCGCGCCATGGCCCAGCGCGATGATCGGTTGCGGGCATTGGCGCATCAGCTGCATCACAGTGGCGATGGCGCGCTGCGTCTTCCAGCCGGACTGTACCGCCCCGAGTGTGGTATCTGCAGGCCAGGAGCCGGGCGTCAGATCGAGCCCGGCACAAAAGGCGCGCCCGGCCCCGCGAAACAGCACCACGCGAATCTCGGGTCGATCTTGCAGGCCGCGAAAATAGGCATCGAGTGCGGAGATCAGCGATGCGCTCATTGCGTTCAGCGTATTGGGCCGGTTGAGAGTTGCGATCTCGATCGGTCCACGGGTTTCGATCAGCAGGTCATCGGTCATTGAGTCACCCTTTGCGCAGTATCGTGAAGACACCTGTCATCGTCATTATCACGTCTTCACCCCGTCGGATCGAGCCGCTGGTATAGGCGATCCGCTTGCCGATCCGGTCAACCCGGCATTCGGCCACCAGCCAATCGCCCAGCTTTGCCCCGGCGAGGAAGTTGGTGGTCAGCGTATTTGTTACCACGGCCAGCCGCGGCGTTTCGCTGGCATGGACCTGATACGACAATCCGACATCGGCAAAGGTTGTCAGCACGCCGCCATGGGCGATGTCCAGATAGTTCACGTGGTTTTCGGCAACACGCATGCCGACCAGAGTATGGCCAGCTTCCTCCTTAAGGAAATACGGCCCGGACAGGTCGAGGAACGTGGTATCGAATTGCGCCGCGCTGAAGCCGTCTGGTGGATTGGACATGGAATGCTCCCTTTGCACTGTGATGGCGCACAGCGGTGCTAGGCGGGACTATGATTTCTGCCAATGGCTGGTTTCGTGCCAAGCCGTAGGAAACCAAGGTGAGGAGAGAGGGATGGCCGACACCGTACTCGAGATTGCCGAAGCCGAAACCGTGACCGAGGTTGTCCGCTTGCATGCGATCAACACGCCGGACACCGCCGCGTTCACCTTCGAAGATCAGGAGATCACCTTTGCGGAGCTGGATGCTGGTAGCAACCGCGCGGCACAGGGGTTGATGTCACTCGGGGTCCAGCGCGGTGACCGGATTGCCTATCTGGGCAAGAACCATCCGCTCTATTTTGAAATCCTGATCGGGGCGGCGAAAATTGGCGCGGTGATGACCCCGGTAAACTGGCGGCTCGCTGCCCCGGAAGTTGCTTACATACTCGACAATTGCGGAGCGCAGGTCGCGTTTGTCGGGGCAGGTTTTGCCGAGATGATGGAGAAAGCCCGGCCAGACGCGCCGCGTCTCTCGCATGTCATCGGGCTGGAAGCCACAGGCGAAACCGCAACCGATTATTGCGAATGGCGGGATAGCTTCCCGGCGGATAATCCCGGCGTGCATCTGGGGGCGGGCGACGATCTGCTCCAGCTCTATACCTCCGGCACCACGGGTCGCCCGAAAGGGGCCGTGATGACCCACGGCTCGATCCTTTCCTCGCGGGACAGCACTGGGCGCGATGGCGGATTGCGGCCCTGGCAAGAGCCGGTCGAAGGCGATGTGACGCTTCTGGCGATGCCGTGTTTCCACATTAGCGGCACCGGCACGGGGATCGGTACGATGGTGGCGGGCACCAATGCGATCGTGCTGCCCGAATACGATCCGACCCAGGCGTTGGACCTGATCGAGAATTACAACATCTCGAAGATATTCCTTGTGCCGGCGGCGATCCAGATCATGCTCAACCATCCGCGCGTGGCGGAGGTGGATTTCAGCCGGTTGAAATTCATCACCTATGGCGCGTCTCCGATCCCGCTCGAATTGATGAAGGCGGCGATGGAGCGGTTCGGCTGCGGCTTCGTGCAGATGTACGGCATGACCGAAACCAGCGGCACCATTGTGGCGCTCGATCCCGAGGATCACCGGCCCGAAGGCAGCCCGAAAATGCGCTCCGTCGGGACTCCGCTGCAAGGGGTCGAAATCAAGATCATCGATGATGACGGGAACACTGTGGCTGCCAACACTGTCGGCGAAATCGCCACCCGCAGCAGCAAGAATATGAGCCGGTACTGGAACAATCCGGATGCCACAGCCTCGACCATCGATCCGGAGGGATGGCTGCGCACCGGCGATGCCGGATATCTCGACGAGGACGGCTATCTCTATATCCATGACCGAGTGAAAGACATGATCATCTCGGGCGGGGAGAATATCTATCCGGCCGAGGTTGAAAACGCGGTCTACTCGCACCCTAAAGTCGCCGATGTCGCGGTGATCGGTGTGCCCGACGAAAAATGGGGCGAGGCGGTGAAAGCCTGCGTTGTCGTGAAGGATGGCGAGGAGGTTACCGAGCCGGAGATCATCGCGCATTGCCGCGAGCATATTGCGGGATACAAATGCCCCAAATCGATCGACTTTATCGAAGCCCTGCCGCGTAACCCATCGGGCAAGGTGCTGCGACGTGAATTGCGCGCGCCCTATTGGGAGGGCAAGGAACGGGCCGTCAATTGAGCGTGGCAGACCTTGCAGGATTACCGGTCCGCCAGCTCGCATATTTCGTGCCGGATATCGAAGCAGCGGCACGGGTGCATGCGGATCAATTCGGCTCTGGCCCGTTCTTCATTGCCCGCCATATCGAACTTTCGACGAGCGAGCATCGCGGTGTGCCGCAACCACTCGATCACAGTTCGGCCTATGGCCAGTGGGGCGCAGTGATGGTGGAGTTTGTCCAGCAACACAATTCCGACCCCAGTGCATTCCATGATCTGTTTCCCCTGGGGACCGGGCGATACGGGCTTCATCACATGGCGCTGTTCGTAGCCGATCTGCCAGCGGCCATCGCGGAGTTTGCGGAAAACGGGCAGGATCTGGCGCAATATGCCGTCACCACAAGCGGTGTCGCCTACGCCTTCATCGATGCGCGGGTCAGCATGGGCCACATGCTGGAACTGTATGAGCCCACCGAGGGCTTGCTTGCGTTCTATGATATGGTGGCGCAGGCCGCACAGGGTTGGGATGGAAGCGATCCGGTGCGGGAACTGGGAGGATACTGATGCGCCAGGCCACTGCAGAGACAGGCGTGCTCGTCTACGCATTCACCTGCGGCTATATCACCCTGCCGACAACCTATTTCATTGCCGGTGGCGAGGGGAAAACCAAGGTCCCGGCGTGTAGTTTTCTGATCGACCATCCGGACGGGTTGGCCGTGTTCGACACCGGCTTTTCGGATCGTTTCGTCGGGCTGGAGGATGGGCTCGGCAAGATTGTCGATATGCCGGAAGAGCACCCCATTGCCGTGCGGCTGGAAGCGCTGGATGTCGATCCCGGAGCGGTGCAGTGGATCATCAATTCGCACCTGCATCTCGATCATGCCGGCGGCAACCGCATGCTGCCAAACGCCACTGTCATCGTGCAGGAACAGGAATGGGACTTCGGTTTTGCCGGGGAAGACGGGGCCTACTCGACCCAGGATTTCGACATTGGCCAAACGGTGAAGAAAGTGCGCGGCGAGCATGATGTGTTTGGCGACGGTTCGGTGACGGTATTTCCGACGCCGGGCCATACGCCCGGACACCAGTCGGCCCGCATACGGACCGCAACCGGAGAGGCGGTGCTGGCAGGTGATTGCTGCAACTTCCGCCGTTCCTTGGATGAAATGAAAATGCCTGAGAACGTCTACAATGCGGATCACTATCGCGGCTCGCTGGAATCGCTTTCGAGCTTGCGGAGGGCCGGAGCGCGCATTTTCTACGGCCATGATCCCGATTTCTGGTCCACCGTTCCGCAGGCGACCGAATTGAATATGGCAACAATCCAAAGCTGACGGAGAGAATGGCAATGCCAGGACAAGCGCAGGCCACGATCGAACGATTCTGGCAGATCCAGGATGAGGGTGATTATACCAAGCTGGTTGATCTCTTTGCGGAGGATGCTGTGCTGGAGGATCCGGTGTGGGGGACTTATAACGGCCGCGACGCGATCCTTAAATTCATGACCACAATGGTCAGCGAGATGGGCGAGCGGAAGATCCACTTCACCGTCGACGAAATCTGCGGCGACGATCACGCAGTTTGGGCCCGGTGGACCATGCACGTCCCCGGGGGCAGTCGCGGCGGTGTGGGCATTTACAAGGTGCGCGATGGGCAAGTGACCTATTATCGCGACTATATGGACCCGCCTGTCGAGGAGAATGCCGATGCCTGACCTGGTCAGACGCGAGGATTTCGATGGCTGGGTCCAATTGACCCTGAACCGGCCCGACAAGCTGAACTCGCTGAATGTCGCAATGTTCGAACAGCTTCGGCAGCATTGCTTGGCCCTTGCCGGGGAAACCGGCATTGGCTGTGTGGTGTTGCGCGGTGCGGGTCAGTGCTTTTCTGCGGGGCATGATCTGGGCGGCATAGCCGAAGGGGAGACGCCCCCATCGAGGGGTTGGCATTCCGAAACCCTGCGTATGCTGGAAAAGCTGCCGATCCCGGTCGTGGCAGCGGTCCATGGCCATTGTTACACCGGCGCTCTGGAAGTGGCGCTGGCGGCCGACTTCATCATCGCATCGGAAACGGCGCGGTTTGGCGATACCCATGCCAAGTTTGCCCTCACACCGGTCTGGGGCATGAGCGCGCGGTTGCCGCGCCGGGTCGGCATTGCCACGGCCAAGCGGCTGATGTTCACGGCCCAGATGTTTGGTGCCGCAGAGGCGGTCCGCATCGGGCTAGCCGAATATTTGATCGAAGAAGCGGAGTTCGAGACCGAGATTGCGCGGCTGGCCGGGCAGATCGCTGCGCAATCCCATTTCAGCCATGCGGCGAACAAGCGGTTGCTCGATCGCTCCGATGCCCAACCCATGGATGCGGCGCTCCAGCGGGAATGGATGGACGGCGAAGGGCGCGGGCCGGACATGCATGAACGGATCGCCGCATTCCAGACAAAGTCCTCATAACCGCCGGTAGAGCGGGTGCTCGCTTTCGGTGATCTTCGCCGTGGGCAGGGGGAAATCGGGGTTCGGTTCAAGGCCGGGCTGATTATCGAGCGGGCGGTGCCAGTCGACAATGTAGAGACGCGACGAAATGCGCCATTCGCCCTTCCGCTTGTCCCACTCGTCGAGATAGCGACCGCCATACAGGTTGCCGGCAAGGCTGCCGTCTTCTTGTGGATTGGCCCCGGCGAAAATGCCATAGCATTCACTGCTCGCGCTGGTTGCGGACTGGAACGCGATGATCAGGCCGCCCAACATATGCCAGCGCCGCTGTGACGCCCGTTCGATGTCCATCACCACCGGCAGGAAATCCTGCGCCTTGCCCTTGAAGAAGCCGTAATCGATGTCCGCATCGGGCCAATAGCAGCTCGCTTGCCCATCATCATCAAGCCAGTCGAGCGTGCGGGCATAGCGGGCCACAACATCCTCGATTGCCTTCTTGTCGAGCAATTCCTGCACTGCCGTGTCCATCGCGTTCCTCCCCAATTGTGGCAATTGTTGCAGGTCCAGTATCGGGAGAGGGTAGCGCGATTGACCATAGGCAATTTCGGGAGGACCTGATGGCGAATACGGTGACCGAGGCAGAACAACCGGACATCAACCTGTTCGATCCGCAGGTGCAGCAATGCCCCTATGACGCCTACAAGACCTTGCGCGACGAGGCGCCGGTTTTCCGGATCGAGGGGACCGACATGTTCGTGGTCAGCCGCTATGACGATGTGCGCCGGATATTGATGGACCCGGTCACCTTTCCCAGCAGCAGCGCCGACACACCTTTCCGGGCCAGCGCCGGAAATATCGAGCGTGGCCAGATGGTTGCCGAACGTTTTGCGGAAAAGGGCTGGGTCCCGGCGCCGACTCTCAACGGCCGCGATGATCCCGAGCACAAGCAAATGCGCGCGATGTTCAACCAGGCCTTCAAACCGAGTAAGATCAAGGAGATCGATCCGAAGGTTGAGACATTGGCTTACGAATTGATCGATAGCTTTCTGGACGATGGGCACTGCAATTGGGTGCAGCAATTCTGCATCCCGCTGCCGCTGTTTATCATCGGTGAGCAGATGGGGGCCAAGCGCGAGGATATGTGGCAAATCAAGCGCTGGACGGATGCGTTCTTCCATCGCATCTCGCTGATGCTGCCGGAAGACCAGCACATGGAAATGGTCGATCGCGAAATCGAGGCGCAGCAATATTTCCAGCCGATCTTCGAACGCTTGCGCAAGGAACCAGATGATTCGCTGATCAGTGTCCTGGTAAACACCGTGATCGAGGAATGGGGACGCCCGCTGACCGATAACGAGCTGCATGCCGAAATGATGGCGGATACTTTTGTTGGCGGGAGCGAGACGACCACCAATGCCCTGGCAGCGGGTATGAAGCTGCTGATCGAGAACAAGGATGTCTGGCACCAGCTGCGCAACGATCCCGATACCTATATGAAGACCTTCGTCGAAGAAGTCGTACGGCTGGAATCGCCGGTGCAGAGCCTGATGCGCTTCGTGGCCAGCGACATCGAAATTGACGGGGTCGCGATTCCTGCCGGGTCGATGATCAATGTGCGCTTCGCTGCTGCCAATCGCGACGAGCGGCAGTTTGAATGCCCCGAAAAACTCGATCTGGATCGGCCCAAGGCGGGCAGCCATATGGGGTTTGGATCAGGCGTCCATCATTGTCTCGGCGCACCTCTGGCGCGGCGCGAACTGGCCTGGGGATTTACCGCCGTCATCGACCGGTTCGAAGATATGTGGTTCGCCGAAGGCAAAAATGATTTCACCTACCATCCCCACTTCCTGCTCCGCAGCCTGAAGGAACTCCATATCGAATTCGAGCCGAAGAAGCGCTGAGCGCTCAGCTATTGTCGCGCCGGGCGGCAGCGCGGCCTGCGATCACTCCGAAGGTGAGGGCAGGGCCCAGCGTGCCGCCCGCGCCGGCATAGATGCCGCCGGTGGGGCAGGCGATGGCATTGCCTGCACCATAAAGGCCCGGGATCGGGCTTCCGTCATGCCCGAGAATGCGTGCCGAACCATCGGTGCGCGCCCCTCCATTGGTGCCGAGCAGCCCCATATGGATTTCGACCGCGTAAAACGGCCCCTGCTTGATCGGCCCTAATGTCACCGCAGTGCCCTCGCGGCTCCGGTCACCGTAGAAATGATCATAGGCGCTGGTCCCGCGCTGGAAATCAGGATCATAGCCAGCGCTCGCATGCTGGTTGAAGCGTTCGACCGTCGCCTCCAACGCATCGGATGCAATCCCGAGTGTGTTGGCCAGCTCGGCCAGGCTGTCGGCACGTGCCACCCAGTCCGGCACCGGCTCGCCGGGCATACGGGTGCCGATCGGATAGCGCTCTACATATTGCGCATCGAACACCAGCCACGCGGGCAGGTTGGGGTAATCATAACTTTGCGGATCAAACGCATGAAACGCGCCCGCCAGAGCCGAGTAGTTTGCGGCCTCGTTGCAGAAACGTTTCCCGGCCCGATTGACCAGAATGGAATGCGGCACTGTTCGCTCGATCAGGACAGGTTCTGCCCGTTGCTGCCCATCCGCCCATTTGCGATCGGGCGGGGCGAGAGTGGGCGCCCACCAGGCCTGGGTCATATTGCCCAGCTTGGCCCCGGCAGCCATCGATAACGCGAGGCCTGTACCGCCCGCAGTCGGCGGCGAAGCGGGTGCATCCATCGGCCCGCGCAGGAAGGCCTGTCGCATCTCGTCATTCCACTCGAACCCGCCGGTCGACAAGACGACGCCCTGCGTGGCGGTGAGTTCTGTGCCATCCGCCAAGGCGACACCGGTGACCCGTCCATCGTCGATCCGCAATTGCTCGACATCGGCTCCTGTGCGCGGTTCAATCCCGCGATCAAGACAGGCCTTGAGCAACCGGCCAACCATCGCTTGGCCAAAGCCGCGCTCCTGCGCGCCGATCCGCCGGCCCATTTCGTCCGGATCTACCACGCCGGTTCCCCCGCCCAGCGGGGTCTCACGCAGCATCATCGGTTTGATATCTTCGATGGCGGTGATCTTGTTTGCCCAATCGCCCAGTTCGGTAAGCGCGAAGAGATCGTGATCAAGCGCCCGCCCGCCGCCGGGTTTGGCGCCCGGGCGGTCGAGGTAATAGTCCGGATATCCCTCGAGCAGGGCAACCTTCAGGGCACCAATGCTTTCCAGAAATTCCAGCGCTTCCGGCCCTTTGTCGATGAATGCTTCGAGCGTTTCGTCAACCAGATCACCGTGATCGAGAGCACGGAAATAGGCCAGCGCGTCTTCGCGGCTGTCCTCCAAGCCCGCGTCGCGCATGCGCGGATTGTCGGCGACCCAGATTACGCCGCCCGACACAGCCGACGTCCCGCCAACGCGCTCGTCGCGCTCGAGCAGAATGACCTTGGCGCCAGCATCATGGGCAGCAAGCGCTGCGCTCATCCCGGCAGCTCCCGAACCCAGCACAATCACATCACATGTTTCCATCGCGCCAGTCATGGCGAAGCGCGGGCCAGCGACAACCCTCCATTTTGGCGAGGTGCACCGATCCGTCGCTGCCGCTAACGTTGTGCCAAACAGAACAATTGTGAAGGAGACGACCCATGAAGCTCGAAGGCAAAGTAGCGGCGATCACAGGGGGCACGGCCGGTTTGGGTCGAGGCATTGCGGAGGCCTTTTTGGCGGAAGGGGCAAGTGTCGCTCTGATGGCCCGCAATCCGGACAAGGGGCAGAAGGTCCTCGATGAATTGGGGGTCGGCGATCGCGCGTTTTTCTTTGCCGGGGACGTGATGAAGCAGGAGGACGTTGAGGGGTTTATCGATGCCACCGTTTCCGGTCTCGGCAGCATTGATATCTTGGTCAACAATGCAGGCGGGGCAGGGGATTTGCAGCCGATGGTTGATCTGTCGGACGAAGCCTTCGACGAGGCGATGAAGTGGAACGTCTATTCCACCTTCTGGGCGACACGGCGCGCGCTCAAGACCATGTTGGCGAACCAATGGGGGCGCGTGATCAATATGTCCTCGATGGAGGGCAAGCACGGCAAGCCGGTTTTCACGGCCTATACGGCGGCCAAACATGCCGTGAATGGAATGACCAAGTCATTGGCGCGCGAGGTCGGGACCGAGGGCGTCACGGTCAATTCGATCTGTCCGGGGCTGGTGATCACCGACATCATCAAGAACAATGGACCGGCCACAGCGGAGGCGATGGGCATGGAGTTCGATGCGATGATCGACATGTTCGCGCAGGAGGCGGCGATCAAGCGCCCCAACACGGTGGAGGAAATTGCCGCGGTGGCGATGCTCCTCGCGTCCCCAGAAGGCGGCGGCATTACCGGTGCCACCATCAGTGTGGATGGCGGCACGGCCCAATACTAACCTGCATCAGTCCGCTGCGAGTTAACCGTCGCCAGCCTGGGCGGCCATGGCAGCGCCCACCGAGCGCTCGATATCGGTGGCCTGCGGGTTGCCCCGCAACGTCACGCCGCCATTGGGCTGGATGTTCTGCCCGGTCAGAAACGCCTCGTCGGTGCATAGCCACAGGCAGGCATTGGCAACGTCTTCCGACGTGTTGAGCCGACCCATCGGGTATTTCGGCAGGAACGCGTCGACCAACCCGGGAACCTGAAAACTGTCGGCAGTCATCGGGCTTTCGGTGAATGCGGGGGAGACCGTGTTGGCCTTGATCCCCTGCGGCCCGTAATCATTGGCGACGCATTCGATCAATGCCTCGGTCCCGCGCTTGGTGCCGATATAGGCGGCATGGTTGTTGATCAGCGCTTTGGTGGTAGCGGAAGATAGCGAGATCAGCGATCCTCCGCTGGGCTCCTGTGCGATCATCTGCTCGACGAAGGCCTGCAAGAAGTGATGGGTGCCCTTGAATTGCAGATCGACGATTTGGTCGAGCTGTTCTTCCGTGGTCTCGACCAGGCTGGCGAGTAGGCCCCAACCTGTGCAATTGATCGCCGCGTCCACCCGGCCCATATCAGCTTTCGCCTTGGCGGCCATGGCCTGCACCTGGCCACGATCCGTAATGTCGCAAATCGCATAGTGCCCGCCGATTTCCTCGGCCAGTGATTTGAGCGGACCTTCATGGCGACCGGCGACCATTACGGTTGCGCCTTCGCTGGCGAACAGGCGGGCGATCACCTGGCCCATATTCCCGGCACTGGCCGCACCCAAAATTACTGCTGTCTTGCCGTCGAGCCGTGCCATGATGAATGCTCCTGTCTATTCGTTATGATTGCTCTTCTAGCTTGGCTCGTGGCTGCGCGCCCTTCCCAAAAATGGTCATTGTGGCGGGCGGCCAGAGAGAGAATAGACAGGCCAATCCAAAGGAGAGAGACATGTTTACTGGCCCTATCGAAGATCGCCTGGCGATCCGCGAGCTGCATGAAATCTATGGCGACGGCGTGGTCCGCTTCGACGCGGAGACCTGGGGCTCGGTCTGGGCCGATGATGCCGATTGGGGCTTCATGGGCATGGATATCAAGGGCCGCGACAAGATCGTCGAAGTGTGGCTGGGGGCGATGGCCAATTTCGAAGCGGTCAGCTTCAGCTGTGTGCCAGCTGCGATCGAGGTCGATGGCGATACCGCCACATCACGCGTCCAGACCCAGGAAGTGCTGAAGGGCAAAGATGGCTCGACCCGCATGATCGGCGGCCTCTATACCGATGATCTGGTCAAGCGGGACGGGCGCTGGGTCTATGCCAAGCGCGTCTTCGAAATTGTTGCCGAATACAATCCGCAAGGGGAATAAGCATGGCCAAGATTGTCATTTCCGCCCAGATCGACCTTGATCCAGCCAAACGTGAAGAAGCGCTCAAATCGGCCCAGAAATGGATCGACGGCGCGTTGTCGCAGGATGGCTGCATCCATTACGATTGGAGCGCCGATCTCAACAATCCGGCACGCGTGAATGTGTTCGAAGAATGGGAGAGCGAAGAATCGCTGGCCCATCATTTCGCGAACAAGGAATATGCCGGAATGCTGGCCCATATGGGATCGTTCGGGATCGAGAATGCGGTCAGCAAGAAATACCGGGTGGATGCTGAAGGGCCAGTCTACAATGCCGAGGGCAAACCGTCCGAGCAATTCGACTGAGGCCCATGTGAACATTCTGGGCGCCGTCCTCGCAGGGGGCAAAGCGCGACGTTTCGGCAGCGACAAGGCGTATGCCCTGGTCGATGGCGAACGCCTGATTGATCGGGTCTCGGCTGCCCTGGCGGCGCAGACTCAGGCAGTGCTTGTGTGCGGGCGGGACGAAACCGGCTTCGAGTGTATCGCGGACCGGCCTGATACAGGCTTGGGGCCTCTAGGGGGCCTGAACGCTGCGCTGCATTTCGCCGCGGGCAATGGTTATAATGCAGTGCTCAGCGCAGGATGCGATGTCCACAATCTACCAACGGACCTGATCGACGCGCTGGCCGGGTCAGGCCCGGCGATTGTGCAAAGCCAGCCTGTCATCGGCCTGTGGCCTGCGGCCCTGGCGCCGGAGCTGGATGCATTTCTGGCTAGCGGTGGACGCGCTCTTTACGGCTTTGCCGAGCATGTGGGCGCACGCAAGGTCCGTTTCGATCCGCCACTTGCCAATGTGAATACGCCCGGCGACTTGCCCGGCGCGCATTAGGCTAAAGTTTCAGCATCTGCTTGCCGCGATTGGCGCCCCGGAACAGCCGGTTGAGCGTTTCGGGCGCGTTTTCGAACCCTTCCTGGATGTCTTCCTGATAGCTCAGGCTGCCATCATGCACGAAGCCTTCGAGCCGCTTGCGAATGGCAGGAAATTCCGCTGCCCAATCGAGCACGATGAACCCTGCCATACTGGCGCGGCGGAAGATCAGGTTGAAATAGTTCTTCGGCCCGGACGGTAAGTCGCCTGTCTCGTAGCGGCTGATACCGCCGCAGATAACAACCCGCGCACCGGTTGCGATATTGGCCAGCATATCATCGAGGATCGATCCGCCGACATTGTCGAAGATCACATCAACTCCGCCCGGGCAGTGCTCCTTGATCTGTTCTTTCACGCCGCCCGCCTTGTAATCAATGGCGGCGTCATAGCCAGCTTCCTCGACCAGCCATTTGCACTTTTCCGGTCCACCCGCGATCCCGACAGCGCGGCACCCGGCAATTTTTGCCAACTGGCCGACGACCGAACCCGTCGCTCCGGCTGCTCCGGAAACCAGCACCGTGTCACCTGCCACCGGCTTGCCCACTTTGAACAGGCCGCAATAGGCAGTTACACCTGTTGTGCCCAAAACCGAGAGTACGGCGGTCGGCGGCAAGCTGGTTTCAACCTTGGTCAGGCCTTCGCCATTGCTGACCAGATATTCGGTCCAGCCGATACTGCCGAAGACAAATTCGCCGACATGGAATTTGGGATGATTGCTGGCGATCACTTCGCTGATTCCGCTGCCGCGCATCACATCGCCAAGCGCCATCGGGGCGACATAGTCTGCAATGTTCTCCATCCAGCCCTTTTGCGCCGGATCAAAACCCAGAAAATGGGTCTTGAGCAAAACTTCGCCTTCGCCGGGATCGGCGATTTCGGTTTCGACCAGTTTGAAATCACCGTCTTCAATGCCGCGCCCGCGCGGATGTCCGTTCAGAAGCCATTGGCGTGCTGTCGTCGGCATTGAAGTCTCCTGGGGCTGCTCTGTTTGGTTGGTCGCCGACCCTATGCAGAGCGCCTTTGTCGGTCGCTACGCCCAAAAGTGTCAGTCGTTCGCCGCATCTGTTCTGGTATCTTCCCTTACGGAATAGAGAGGATCACGCCGATGGGCATCCAGACACACAAGACGTTTTGCCGTTTTTGCCACGCCAATTGTGCGATGCTGGTCGATGTGGAGGACGGCAAAGTCCAGTCCGTCAGAGGTGATCCCGACGATCCCGAATATGGCGGATACACCTGCATGAAGGGCCGCGAGCTGCCGGATTCGCACAATGCGGAACATCGCCTGCACCACTCACTGGTCCGTGATGCAAACGGCGAATTCCGGGAAACGCCGATGGCTGAGGCGCTGGATCATGTCGGCAGCGAATTTCGCCGCATTATCGATAAATACGGGCCGGATTCGATCGCCTTGTTCATGGGGTCTGGTGGATACCAGAACAGTTCAGCGATGATGGCCACGATGAGCCTCGCCCAGGCGATCGGGACCAAGCATTTCTTCACGTCGGTGACGCTCGACCAGCCAGCCAAGGTTTTCACGACCGAGCGCTA
Source organism: Parerythrobacter jejuensis (assembly GCF_039536765.1). Classification (NCBI taxonomy): domain Bacteria; kingdom Pseudomonadati; phylum Pseudomonadota; class Alphaproteobacteria; order Sphingomonadales; family Erythrobacteraceae; genus Parerythrobacter; species Parerythrobacter jejuensis. The sequence goes on along the minus strand of NZ_BAAAZF010000001.1, from coordinate 1,170,117 downwards.
TGGCAAATGGATGGGAGGGGTGAACAATTTCTCCGACGCGGATGTCGCGCTGTTTATCGGCAACAATCCGATCGTGTCGCACTACGCGCCGGTCGGTGGCGTGCCGCCCTTCAGCCCGTCCAAGCGCATCCGGGACCGCCAGAAGGAAGGTCTCAAGCTGATCGTCGCCGATCCGCGGCTGGCCGAAGTCGGTCAGCTTGCCGATATCTACCTGCCCGTGAAGCCGGGCGAAGATCCCGCATTGCTGGCAGGGATGCTCAATGTGATTTTCGAGGAGGAATTGTACGATCGCAATTTCGTCTCGGCGCATGTCGACGGGGTTGAAGAGCTCAAGGCAGCGGTCGCAGCGTTTACGCCTGATGTTGCGGCAGAGCGGGCCGGTGTCGAGAAAGATCAACTGGTTGCCGCAGCTCGCATGTTTGCCAATGGCTCGAAAGGGTGTGCGGTTACCGGGACCGGTCCGGAAATGGCCGGCAACGGCACGCTGACCGAATACCTCGTCTGTTGCCTCAACACGCTATGTGCCCGGTTCAAGCAAGAGGGTGAAAAATGCGGCGTTCCCGGGGTTTACACCGCGCAGACACCCAAGCGTGCGCAAGTGGCACCACCGGCACCGATGTTCGGGGTAGAGGGGATGGCCAAATCGCGTTTCCGCGGGCTTGGCCAATTGCTGTTCGAGATGCCGTGCAATGTGATGGCGGACGAGATTCTCACGCCGGGCAAGGGGCAGATCCGCGCTCTGATTTCAGTGGGCGGCAATCCGGAGGTCGGCTTCCCCAACCAGCTCAAGATGCGCAAGGCGCTCGATGATCTGGAGATATTTGTGCAGATCGATCCATGGATGTCGGCCAGTGCGAAACGCGCCGATGTGGTGCTCGCGCCCAAGCAATGCCTGGAGCGTGAAGACATCACCAACCTTTCCGAATGGTGGCACGAACGCGCCTATGCCCGTTACACAGAGGCGGTTGCAGACGCTCCGGGCGATGTGATCGACGAGTATGAAATGCTGTGGAGCATCGGCAAATATCTGGGCGTCCAGATGAACCTGCCGGGCGGGCCTGTGCCGATGGATGAATGCCCGGACAAGCAGACCTTCCTCGACCTGATGACTGCCGGATGCCTCGTCCCGCCGAGCCAGGTACGCCAGGATGTGCAGGCCGCAGGCGGTGCCGCTGTGATCTATGAGGATCTGCATCCCGTGATCGAGGCTGCAGATGAAGAGGAACAGCACAAATTTGATCTCGCGGCTGGTGACATGCCGAAGAACCTGGAGAAATATGGCGCGGATGAAGCGCGTGCGGCCGGGTTTGATTTCCGCCTGATCTCACGCCGGTCCAAGGCCCGCTTCAATTCGATCGGTCAGCCACTCGAAAGGCTGGGGCGCAAGATCACCACCAACCCTGCCTACATCCATCCCGATGATATGCAGCAGCAGGGCATTGCCGACGGGGACGTGATCGAAATCACCAGCCCCCATGCCAGCATCCATGGCGTTGCCAAGGGCAGCGACAGGGTTCGGCGCGGGCTGATTTCGATGGCCCATGCGTTTGGCGACAGCGAAGCGGGCAAACACAATGTGCGCGAGATGGGTGGTTCCACCAACCGGCTTACCAGCGACGAAGTCGACTTTGATCCCATCACCGGACAGGCGTTGCAAAGCGCCATTCCGGTCCGGATTGCAGTGGCCTGACCTCAAAACACAAAGGATATTCGATGCCCGAGAACCGGCGATTCCTCCTCCAGCGTCGCCCGGACGGCGAACCTGTTCCCGATGACTTCGAATTGGTGACCGAACCGACTCCGGAGCTGGCATCGGGCCAGTTCCTGATCCGCAACCATTACGCCTCGCTCGATCCGGCCATTCGCGGCTGGATGGATGCCGGGGGCAATTACATGCCACCGATCCCGCTGGGCGATCCGGTGCGGGCGACCACGATCGGTGTGGTCGAGCAAAGCAATGCGGACGGTTTCGAGGCCGGTCAGTGGGTCATGGGCCTCAACGGGATTGAAGATTACTCGGTCGGTGTTGCGGGTGGATTCACCCAGCCGATCGATCCGGGCATGGTGCCCAGCGTTACGAACTACCTGTCGCTGTTTGGTGCAGTCGGGATGACGGCCTATTTCGGATTTCTGGAAGTGTGCGAACCCAAGGAAGGCGAAACGGTCCTGGTCACAGGGGCCGCAGGCGCGGTGGGGTCGCTGGTCGGGCAATTGGCCAAGATCAAGGGGTGCCGGGCAATCGGCATAGCAGGCGGGCCGGAGAAATGCGCCAAGCTGACCGAGCGATACGGCTTCGACGCGGCGATCGATTATCGCGGCAAGGATGAAGAGGCACTGCGCCAGGCCATCGCCGAGGCCGCGCCTGACGGTGTGGATGTCATCTTTGAAAATGTCGGCGGGATCATCCTCGATGCCGGATTGATGAACGTCAACCTCTATGCGCGCGTCGGGCTGTGCGGCCTGATCAGCGAGTACAACACGGAGCCGCGCGGCATTCGCAATCTGTGGCAGCTGATCGTCAAGCGGGCGCAAATTCGCGGGCTGCTGGTGGCGGACTATGTCGAGCGTTTTGCCGAAGGGGCGGCGCAAATGGGTGCCTGGGCGGGCGAGGGCAAGCTCACCATCGACGAGCATATCGATGAAGGCATCGAGACGACCTATGATTCCTTTATGCGGCTGTTTGCCGGCTCCAACCAGGGTAAGATGATCCTGAAGATCGCCTAGCGGTGGCGACGCTTCTCGTACTTTCTGGCGGGCATCCCTACGAAGAAGAGCCTTTCGACGAGCTGATCCATGCGCTGGGGGATTGGGATGTGACACATCTCGTCCACCCCGAGGCCGAGCAAGCGGTTGCGGCAGGCGCGGCGGATAGCGCAGACGCGCTGCTGTTTTACGATATGGGCGGCTATGAATTCGCCGACGGCAAAGTCTCTGCCCGTGCGCCCAGCAAAGCCTATCGGGAGGCCATTATGCGCCGTTTCGCATCGGGCAAGGGCGCCGTGGCGATGCATCACGCGTTGGCGGGATGGGCCGAATGGCCGGAATGGCATCAGATGCTGGGCGGTCGGTTTCTTTACCAGCCGGGCGAATTCCGGGGCCAGAAGGTGCCCGATTCCGGCTATCGCCATGATGTCGTTTATGAAGCCGAGGTGGTGCTCGACCATCCGGTCACGCGCGGCGTCCCGGCACAATTCGATCTGGTCGACGAGCTCTATCTGGCGCAGGTCAACGAGAGCGACATTACCCCGCTGATCCGCGCCCGTCACGATTTCGCGGCGGAGAATTTTTATTCCGCTGCATCGGCCGTTGCGGGCCAGATGTTTAGCAATGATGGTTGGGATCATCCGCCCGGGTCGAACTGCGTTGGATGGGTCAGACAGGTGCAGGATGCACCGTTGGTCTATCTCCAATTCGGGGATGGCCCGGCGACCTATCGTGACCCCAGTGTCCGCAAGCTGCTCAGCAATGCGCTGGCATTTACAGGAGGAAATCCATGACTGCGCAGGCAACTGTCGAAGCCTTTATCGATCACTGGAACAGCGGCGATATGGAGGCGATGTATGATCTGTGTGCCGACAATGTGGTGTGGCACAATATTCCGATGGACCCGATCGTGGGAAAGGCTGCGATGCGCGAAGCCGTCGCAGGCTTTATGGCCAATGTGGACAGCTGCGCATGGATTACCCATGCGATAGCCGCCAATGGCGCCACCGTGTTGACCGAGCGGACCGACAATTTCACATTCACGAACGGCAATTCGGCCGGGATACGTGTGATGGGCACGTTCGAACTGGATCGCGATGGCAAGATCGCGCACTGGCGGGACTATTTCGACATGGCCGAGTTCCAGACCAGCTTCGCTGCAGCAGGCGTAGCTCCCTAACAAATTCACGCATCGCGCAGGCGGGCTCGGAAGGTCTAAGCTCCTCGCATAATTCTTGATGGGAGCGCGTGCCTTGAACAAGCCTGCCGAGCAATCGAACTTTTTCGCTCCGGAAACACTGACCGACCCGTTTGACTATTATGCCAAAGCGCATGCGGACGGGGTCGCGATCCAGCATTTTCCGGAGATGAACACGCATGTCGTGTTCACATACGAGCTCTGCAACGAGGTGAATACCAAGCCGGAATTGTTCTCGAATGATTTCAGCGCGCTGATGGGTGCGGAAGATGACGAGATCAAGGCGATTCTGGCTGAAGGTTGGGACAATCCGCCTACGCTGCTGACCGCCGATCATCCTGTCCACACGCGCAATCGCAAACTGGTCAATCTCGCTTTCTCCGCCCCGCGCGTGAACGCGATCGAAGAGGACATGCGGGCCAAATCGATCGAGCTGATCGAAGGCTTTGCCGACAAAGGCGAGTGTGAATTTGTCGGGGAATTCGCGATCCCGCTTCCGGTCGCGATGATCGCTCAGCAAATCGGGCTCGACAAGGATCCCAAACAGGTAAAGGCCTGGTCTGACGCTGCGGTTGACCGGTTCAGCCAGATGGTTGGCCGCGAGCGCGAACTGGAATGTGCGCGCAGCTTCGTCGAATACCAGAGATACATGAAGTCCAAGATTGATGAGCGCAGGGCCAATGGCGGCGATGATCTGCTGACCGATCTGGTCGAGGCCCGGGTCGAAGGCGAAACGCCCCTGACCGACGAGGAAATCATGTCGATCATGCAGCAATTCATGGTTGCCGGGAACGAGACAACCACCTCGACGCTGGCTGGCGGATTGCTGCAACTGATCCGCAACCCGGACCAGATGGCCAAAGCGGTTGCTGCTGCAGGTGGCAATGATCCCAAGTTGATCATGAACCTGGTGGAAGAGGCGCTGCGCTACGAAACACCAACTGCGGGTATGTGGCGTCTGGTCAGGGAAGACACCGAGCTTGGCGGCGTATCGATTGCCAAAGGCACAATGCTGCAACTTCGCTATGCTGCGGCCAATCGCGACCCGCGCAAGTTCGAGGACCCTGACAAGTTCGATATCGAACGACAGAATGCCCGCGCCCATGTCGCGTTCGGCAAGGGGCCGCATATGTGCGTCGGCAATATGCTGAGCCGCAAAGAGATGTTTGTTGCTTTTGATGAGCTTTTGAGCCGCCTGACCAATTTCCAGGTCGCGGATGAAGGCGGCATCGCGATCCTGCCCAACATCCTGCTGCGCGGGATCACGCGCCTTCCGATCACCTTCGAGAAAATCGCATGAATTTCGACCTGTCCGAAGAGCAGGAGCTGTTCAAAGCTACGGTCGAGCGTTTTGTCGCGCCGGTTGATACCGAATTCCGCCGCCAGCTTCGCAGCAAGCCCAATGGATATGACGCAGCGCGCTGGCAAGAGCTTGCCGAACTGGGCCTGATTGCGTTGGTCGCGAGCGAGGACGAAGGCGGGATGGGTGGCTCACCGGTCGATCTTGCCCTGGTCGGTGAGGCTCTGGGCAAGGGCAGCGCTCCCGATCCCTGGCTCGAAAACGGTGTGCTGCCGGCGCGAATACTGGCCGCTGCGGGGCAATCGAGCGCACTCGAGGCGCTGCTCTCGGGCGAGCGCGTGACAGCCTGCGCGCTGGCCGAAAGGCGCCAGCGTTACAATTTGCGGGCCCGGGGCATGACGGCGAAACAGGATGGCGATGGGTTCGCTTTGACCGGTGAAAAGACGCTGGTCTTGGGCGGAGCGATGGCCGATGCGCTGATTGTGTCGGCAGAGCATGATGGCGACACATGGCTGTTCCTGCTGGATGCCGATGCATCGGGCGTCGAGCGGCGCAATTACGTGATCGCCGATGGCAGCGTCGCGAGCGAGCTGCGCTGCACCAATGCTGTTGCGGCCAAGCTCGATCTGGATCTCGCCGGACTGGAACCGATTATCGACGACATTCGCTTGCTGGCCGCGGCCGAGATGCTCGGCCTCGGGCAACGCCTCCTCGACGATACAGTTGCTTACGTGAAAGAGCGGGAGCAATTTGGCGTGGCGATAGGAAGCTTCCAGGCTCTCCAGCACCGCTTGGTGGAATGCTACGCCGCCGTCGAACAGGCGCGTTCGATGTTGTATCGCGCAGCCTTGGGCCATCACGAAGATGCAGCCGGATGGCGCAAGTCTTGCGCCGGAGCCAAAGCCTTTATCGGGGAGCAGGTTGATCGCGTTGCGCGCGAGGCCGTGCAGATGCATGGCGGCATGGGCGTGACCGACGAACTGGCCATCGGCCACGCGATGAAGCGCGTCCTCCTTCTCAACAAGCTGTTCGGTGACCCGGGCGCTGTTCTGGTCGACTACGCAGAGGCAGCATGAGCGATTTGACACCTATCGACACGGCGCTGTGGAGCGATGATGCCCAGCCGCATCTAATGGGCGGCAGGCTACCATCTGGCGAGATCGTATTCCCGATGCCGCAGGGCGATGCGGCTCGCGATGTCGAGCCCTACAAGTTGTCGCGTCACGGCAAGCTGTGGTCATGGACCAGCCAGGATTTCCGCCCGAAGGAACCCTATGAAGGGCCGGGCGAGGGGCCGCATGATTTCCAGCCCTTCCTGATCGGCTATGTTGAACTGCCGGGCGAAGTGATTGTCGAGAGCCGGATTGTCGATGCACAACTGGAAGACTTGCGGCTGGGCATGCCGATGACCTTCTGCATCGTCCCCTTCAACGATCAGCACACCACCTTTGCCTTCCGCCCTGATGCGGATGCAGGAGAAACCGCAGCATGAGCGACAATGTCTATATTATCGGCGCCGGGATCCACCCGTTCGGGCGGACCGAGGAACGCTCGGGCCGGGAGCAGGGTGTCTTCGCCGTCCGGCAGGCTTTGCAGGATGCCGGGCTCGACTGGCCCGATATCGAATGCGCCTATGGCGGTTCGGCAGCGGCAGGTAGCGCTGACATCATGGTCAACGAGCTGGGCCTGACCAGCCTGCCTTTCACCAATGTGGCCAATGGCTGTGCCACCGGCGGCAGCGCGCTGGTATCGGCGCAACAGGCGATTGCCAGCGGGATGTATGATCTGGCCCTGGCCGTTGGGTTCGACAAGCATCCGCGCGGGGCTTTCAACGCCAAGCCATCGGATTACGGTTTGCCCGAATGGTATGGCCAGACCGGAATGATGCTAACTACACAATTCTTCGCGCTCAAGATTCAGCGGTACATGCAATTGCACGGGATCAGCCGAGAGGCGCTGGGCCGCGTCGCCGAAAAGGCGTTTCGCAATGGAGCGAAGACGCCCCATGCCTGGCGGCGCAGCGAGATCGATCTGGACACGATCATGAACGCCCCGATGATCAATGATCCGCTGACGAAGTACATGTTCTGTGCCCCGGCGGAAGGCGGCGTCGCGCTGATCCTGGCATCGGAAAAGAAGATGAAGGAACTGGGCGCGGATGGTGTCAAGATTGCCAATATCGCCGTGCGGACACGGCCGCCTGACAGTTTCGAAGTGTTTCAGGCCGGCGTCAGTGTGAAGGATGGCGGCAAGCCGACTATCCTCGCTTCGCAAGCTGCCTTCGAAGGTGCGGGCATTGGCCCCGAAGACATCGAAGTCGCGCAATTGCAGGACACTGAAAGCGGCGCTGAAATCATGCACATGGCCGAGAACGGGTTTTGCAAGGACGGTGATCAGGAACAATGGCTGTCCGAAGGCTGGTCGGAAATTGGCGGCAAGATGCCGATTAATACCGATGGCGGATGCATCGCTTGCGGAGAACCGATCGGAGCATCAGGCCTGCGTCAGGTTTACGAGAATGTCGAACAATTGCGTGGACGGGCAGGCGAGCGCCAAGTGCCAACCATGCCCAAGACTGGCTACAGCCATGTCTATGGCGCACCGGGCCTGAGCGCCGTCGCGATCCTGCAAAGATAGGGAACACATATGGGCCGCATGGACGGAAAAGTCGCACTGGTTACGGGCGGAGCCGAAGGGATCGGCGCGACAGTCGGGCGCAAGATGGTCGAAGAAGGCGGCAGCGTGATGCTGTGCGATATCCAGATCGACAAGGCGCAGGCGCTGGCTGATGAATTGGGGGATCGCGCCCAGGCCTTCCAGCTTGATGTGCGCGATCTCGATCAGTGGAACGCCGCCGTCAAAGCGACGGTCGACAGCTTCGGCAAGATTACAACCCTGTGCAATATTGCCGGCATTTCCGAACCGGGCAATGTCGTCGATGTCGATCTCGACAGTTGGCAGCGAACCATCGATATCAATCTGGTCGGCCCGTTCTACGGATGCCGGGCGGCCTTGCCGGCGATGGAGGCAACGGGGGAACCTTGCTCTATCGTCAATATCGGTTCGATGATCGCTATCCGCCCCGCCGCTTTCGTCGCCGCCTACAGCGCGTCCAAGGCGGGGCTGGTCGGCCTGACACGCTCGGTTGCGCTTGATTGTGCGGAGCGCGGCGTGCCGGTACGCGCGAACATGGTGCATCCCGGCGCGATCCGCACACCGATGTATGACCGCTATAAATATTCGGGCATGGATACGCCGGAGAATATCGAGACCAACTTTGCCGCAACCCACCCGATGAACCGGATCGGCGAGCCGGACGAAGTTGCGAAGGCAGTCCTGTTTCTGGCCAGTGACGATGCCAGCTTCACGACCGGTGTCGACTTTACGGTCGATGGCGGTGGGTCGATCAGAAGTTAAGGGGAAACGCCATGGGTGACCAACCAACGACACGGATCGACGCACATTTCATTGCTGCCGGCAAGTATCACGATATCGACTACCCGCGGCTGGAGCTGCTCAAGCTGTTGGCCGAGCATCCGCATATCCGCACCACGGTTGGTTGCGACTATTCCGGGCTGGAACGGCTCGACCAATGCCGGTTCCTGATCACCTATACCTGTGATCTGATGCCGACGAAGGAACAGGCGCAGCAATTGCGTGCCTGGGTTGAAGGCGGCGGCAAATGGCTGGCACTGCACGGGACCAATTCGATCCTCGTTTTCACTGAAAGCGGGCTGGTCGATACGCCCAATGACCGCCCCGACATGATGGAAATGCTGGGCACCCAGTTCAAAGCGCATCCGCCAATCGGTCCGTTTCCGGTCGAGGTCGTCAACAAGGATCACGAATTCACACGCGGGATCGAGGATTTCGAAGTGGTCGACGAGCTCTATCTGTCGCACACGACAGCCAAGATCGAGACGCTGATGCAAACCACGTTCGAAGGCGAGGCGACCGGTTTCGTCGAGGAGAAATGGGACAAGACTGCGGTCCCGATCCTTTACACCCGTGACATGGGCAAGGGGCGGATCGTGTACAACACGTTGGGCCATTGCCGCGGGCATTATGATCTGCCGGGCATGGCCGATTTCTATCCGCACAAGGAAATGTGCGCGTGGAATTACGATGTCTATTATGACCTGCTGAGGCGCTCCATCGCCTGGGCAATGCGCGAGGGGGACTGACCTCATGGATATGGAATTCTCGCCAGAGGACCTGGCATTTCGCGAAGAAGTGCGGAGCTTCCTGAAAGAGGAACTCCCTGAAAGCCTGCGCGATGGCGCGCGGCGAACACCAGGCGTTTTTGTCGAGCCGGATATCGGGCTCGAATGGCATCGCATCCTCTATGAAAAAGGCTGGGTCGCCTATCATTGGCCCAAGGAGGATGGCGGCACTGGATGGTCGCCGACGCAGAAGTTCATCTTCGAAAAGGAGTGTGCTCTGGCCGGCGCGCCGGGACTGTCGATCCTCGGCTTGCGGCTGGTCGGCCCCGTCATCTGCGCTTTCGGCACGCCCGAGCAAAAGGCGCGTTTCCTGCCCGGCATTCTCTCCGGGACCGATTACTGGTGCCAGGGCTATTCCGAGCCCGGTTCCGGATCTGATCTGGCATCACTCAAAACCAGTGCGCGTGTCGAGGGTGACGAGTATGTCGTCAACGGGTCCAAGATCTGGACCACCCATGCCCACCATGCCAATTGGATTTTTGCGCTGGTGCGGACCAATACCGAAGTGAAAAAGCAGGCCGGGATCACTTTCCTCCTTCTGCCGATGGACCAGCCCGGGATCGAGATTTCGCCAATCCTGTCCATGTCCGGCGATCACGAGGTCAACCAGGTTTTCTTCAGCGATGCGAAGACAAGCGTCGACAACCGGATCGGTGAGGAAGGGCAGGGCTGGTCGATTGCCAAGTTCCTGCTCGAGAATGAACGCGGCGGTTCGTGTTTTGCGCCCAAGCTGCTGCAGACAATCGAAGAACTGGAACACCTCTCACAAGAGCAGCCTTCTGGCGTCAATGGCGCCATCGCGCATGATCCGCGCTTCCGCGACCGGCTTGCCCGCGCCAAGCTGGAGGCGGAGGCGCTGGAAGTGACCGAGCTGCGCATTCTGGCCGAATTGGCGAAAGGTCGCTCGCCCGGTCCGCAAACATCGCTGACCAAGCTGTTGGGGGCCAATATCGGCCAGGAAGTAGATACTCTCCGCCTCGAATTGCTGGGCTATGACGCCCTGCAATTGCCGATGGACCGCCCGCTTTATGGCAACGAAGCGCCGGAACCGGTGGGGAGCCCGCTCGCCCAGATCGCGATGGGTAAGTACCTCAACAATCGCGCGTCCACCATTTTTGGCGGGTCGAACGAGGTCCAGAAAAACATCATCGCCAAGACCGTGCTCGGGCTCTGAAAATTTCCTGAACTGCGCCTGTTGGCGCAATGATCGATACCTGTGACGTTGCGTCAAGCGCACGAATCGTTTGTGCATCCCGCAAAAATCGTGGATACCTATGCACATGAGGGCAGAGGTAGTTGAATTCCCGCGACAGCGGATCGGCTCGTCGGTGTCAAAGGTTCTGGAAACAGTGACCGTTCGCAGCACCGAGGATATTCACGATGCAGCTGTTGCGCTGGCAGAACTGGCTCGCGAACGCGGGTTCAGGGTCAGCACGTGCGATGACATTTCGTCCAAGGAGCCGATGATTGATGCCGATGGCACGATCATCAACGGAGACATCTTCGGCTGGCTGGATGATGGTATGCGGTGGTGGGAAGACCATCGCCTTGCGCTGCATTCACCCTTGCCACGGGCCTGTCGCTACGAGAGCGAGCCGTTCTGGGTCAATGCCGATGGCTTCCACACCATGTGGGCCAACAGCTATCTCGACGAAATCGACCTGCGCGATTTTGAAAAGCGATCCTTGTGCAAGGCAGCCATCGTTGTTCCAATCCATCTGCCATTCGCGCAGATCTCGGCCAACAGTTTCATATCCGAAGATCTGGACAAGACGGACCTTTCGCAGGATTTCGCTCTGCATGGCGAATTGCTGTCAGCGGCTGTCAGGCGTTTTGTTGCAGGCTACGTCCAGGCGCATCGTGCTAAGCGGCGTATTCCCAGCGATTGCGTCTTGTCCAAGCGCGAAGTCGAGTGCTTGCGCTGGGCTGCGATCGGCAAGACGGACATGGAAATCAGTATGATACTGGAGCGTAGCCATGCGACGATCCGCTATCATATCCATCGTGCGGGCGAAAAACTGAACGCCGTCAACCGGGCGCAGGCGATCTTCAAGGCCGGCCAGCTGGGTTATCTCGGCGCAAGCGAATAGCGGCTAACCCGCTCCGAGCGAGCGGATTGGATCTTTTCCGTCCCAGCCGATGCCGGTCTGTTTGATCATCCCGAACAAATCATGGGTTCCGGGCTGGGTTTGCAGCATTTCGACCACGTGGCCCGGGCCTCCACCCGGATCGGCATAGATCACCGCGCCTTCGTCGCCCACTTTGCCCTCGACCAGGATTTTCGCGCCATGTTTCTCGCAGGCTGCGTAAGCATCTGCGATATCGTCGAGCAGCAGGCAGGTATGGTGCAATCGATCCCGCACCCCGTAGTCACCTGAAAGGTGCGAAGGCGCGTCGTTTTCCGGCCGGATCAGTTCGATTTGCATGTCGCCCCAATAGGCCAGCGCCAGTGTGAAGACGGCTTCGGTCGGTTCCCCGCAATAGCGCATATCGTCGAGCGCGATGCTCTCCATCAGGAAAAACGGCCCCACGCCCATGGTCTGAGTCCAATGCCGGATGGCGGCATCAAAGTCGCTCGGGACGAAGGCCAGCTGCATGACAGGGCCCAGGGCGGATATGCTGTTCGCGACGGCCATTTTTGCCTCACTCCTCACAGTTACGCTAGGATAACTCATGGCCACGTTGTGGCATGAAATGCGTAATCGAAACTGCGCAATGTGAGAGGGTTCTTTTCGATGAACGAGAGCACCAAGGTCGTCCGCGATGATCGCTGCCCCGGTATGGACTATACCGAGATGCTGGAAGGCGATACCCGCACACCGCCCGATTACCTGTTCGAAGAGACGATCGCCGACATGGGGACCGAGGCTCTCTCGACCGAGTCCTATGTCAGCGAAGAGTTCGCGCGGCTGGAGCGGGAGAGGCTGTGGCCCAATGTCTGGCTGTTCGCGGCGCGCGTCGATGAAATGCCTGATCCTGGCGATACGGTCGTGTTCGAGATCAATGATCGCAGCTACCTGCTGGTCCGCCAACAAGACGGGACGGTGAAGGCGTTTTACAATGCCTGCCTGCATCGCGGGCGCAAGCTGCGCACCAAATCCGGTACCACCACCCAGCTCAAATGCCCGTTCCATGGTTTTGCCTGGAAGAATGATGGCAGCCTGAAAGAAATCCCCTGCGCATGGGATTTCAAGCATCTCGAAGAGAAGGATATGAGCCTGCCCGAAGTCCGGGTGGAAGAATGGCATGGTTTCATCATGATCACGGAGAATGATGACCTGCCCGATTTTGCCGAATGGCTCGGCCCGGCGGCCAGCCATTATGAGCGGTATGATTTCGAGAACCGATTTACTGGCATGTGGATCGCGAAGCGGATTCCGGCCAACTGGAAAGCAACGGCGGAAGCTTTCATGGAGGCGTGGCATTCGATCACCACGCACCCGCAACTGTTGCCATTCCTGGGGGATGCAAACAGTCGCTACGATCATATCGGTGACCATTTCAATCGCGCGATCACACCGTCCGGTGTCCTGAGTCCGCACCTCTACGGGAAAGACCAGAACTATGTTCTGGAGAAAATGAACGAGTTCTCCGGTGGCGCCGATGCAAGCACCAATCGCCGCTTTGCTGCGGGCGATGGCGGTGACGAGTTTGATGCCGACGATCCGTTGATGGCGCGTAAAGTGCTGGCAGAGGCCGGGCGTAAAGGCTTCACCGAGCAATACGGCTATGACTATTCCGAAGCGTCTGATGCCGAGATCCTCGATAATTTCACTTACAATATCTTCCCCAATTTCAGCCCGTGGATCGGATATCTGCCGACGCTGGTCTATCGCTGGCTGCCGGGCGATACGCCCGATTGGTGCGTGATGGAAATCCGGCTGCTGTTCCCGACACCGAAGGGCGAGGATCGGCCGCGCGCTGTCGAGCGGACCTATATACCCGACGATGAGCCCTTTGCCTGGGCGGCGGACAAGATGGGCCCGCAGCTGGCAAATGTGTTCGATCAGGACATGGCCAATTTGCCGCATGTCCAGACCGGGATGAAGGCGATGAAGGACGGTATGCTGGAACTGGGCAAGTACCAGGACAGCCGGGTCCGGCATTTCCAGACCACGCTGATGAAATATATCAACGGCGAATTGCCGGCCTGAGGTGGGCTTTTCGTTTGACCTCACTGGGCGCACGGCGATCGTCACTGGCGCATCCTCGGGACTGGGAGCTCGCTTCGGTCAGCTGCTTGCTCAATCGGGTGCCAATGTGGCCCTCGCGGCTCGGCGCAAGGATCGGCTCGACACGCTGGCTGGCGAGCTTGGCGCGCGGGCAACGGCGATCCAAATGGATGTCGCGCGCGAGGCGGACGTCATTGCCGGCTATGACGCGGCCGAAGCCGCCTTCGGCACCGTCGATACGATCGTGGCCAATGCCGGGATCGACGGGGCCGGGATGGCCACCGATATGCCCGAAGACGAAATCGAGCGGACGCTGAACGTCAATCTGAAAGGGGCGCTACTGACGGCCCGCGAGGGTGCCAAGCGACTGATGGCGGCGGGACAGACCAATGGCAGGATTGTAATGATCGCCTCGATCACGGCGTTTCAACCCTCGCCCGGCCTGGCGGCCTATTCGGCAAGCAAAGCAGGCGTGGTGCAGTTGGGGCGGACCCTGGCGCGCGAATGGGCACGGCGCGGAATGTGCGTCAACACGATCTCGCCCGGCTATATCCGCACCGATATCAATGCCGATTGGTTCGATACCGATATGGGCAAGAAACAGGTCAAACGCTTCCCGAAACAGCGCCTGATGGGGCAGGAAGGGCTCGATGCGATGCTGCTCTTCCTGTGCTCCGATGCTGCGGAATTCGTGACCGGCACGGACTTCGTGCTGGATGACGGGCAGACGCTGTAGCTGCTCTGGCCTAGCCCGGCAGGCCTGCACTCCAATCCATGGATTTGGCCCAATCGAGATGGGTTGTCGGCTCCATCCCGAGCAAGTCCCGCGCGTGCGCCGGATCGGCCAACAGCGGTGATGTCGGCTGCGCATTGTACCACGCGTAGAACTTGGCCATCCCGTCATAGATGCTGAGCGGCTGGACCTCGCGCGAACCCGTAACGAGTTCGCTCATCCGTGCGGCAAATTCCTCTGGTGCGAGGCTCTGGAAACGGACTGGTTTGCCAATCGCTTCGGACAGATTCGCGGCAACCTCGTCACCGACCAGAGCTTGCGGCCCTCCAAGCGGCACATGCTGGCCATCGGCTGCATCGGTTTGCAAGGCACGCGTCATGGCCTGGGCGACATCGTCCAGGCAGACCCAATTGATCTTCAGGTCAGGCTTGGCCGGATAAGCAAACACCCCTTCGCGCATGATCAGCGGTCGGGTCCAGATCCGGTACTGGTTGTCCATGAACACGGTCGGCTCGATGAAGACGCACGGGATGCCGGTCGCTTCCAGTGCCGCCTCGATATCGCGTCGTCCATCATGGGCTGACAGATCCAGATCATGATCCGCTACAAAACAGGCGGTATTGAAAACGATCTTCTTCAGTCCGGCGCGCTGCGCCCCTTCTGCGATGACCCGACCAAATCCTGCTGCCTTTTCCCGATCGAATTCAAACGGCAAATGGAACGCTGCTGCGTCCTGCCCGGTAAATGCCGTCGCCATCGCATCGGGATCGGTAATGTCGGCATGGATAGTCGGCAGATCCGGGAAGGGCGTATCAGCCAGCGCATTCCGTCGTCGCACGCCGGCAGTGACGTGGAAGCCGGCCTTGCGCAGCGACTGCACCAAGGGCTGGCCCTGGTCGGCAGGCGCACCAAGCACACAGATTTTCTCGATTGTCATCGGGCGTCAGGCTTTCCCGGCGATTTCCGCCGCATCGAAATAATGGATGCGCAATTCATGCAACAGCCCGTCTTTGAACCGGCCAGCTTCGCAGACGGTTTGCTGGAATGGCGCGCCACCCTTTTTCGATGTCATGGTGAGGGTCAGGACAACCACCGCCCATTCGTCTCCGCCGGTAATGTCATGGATATCGACCGAGGCTGCTTCCCAAGTGCCATACATTGCCGCAGCGCAGCGTTGCAGAGCATCCTTGCCCGTCCATTGCCCGCCAAAGGGAAGCGATTCCCCTTCGTGGAGGATGAAATCGGGATGGATCAGGGCCTCGACCCCGTCCCAGTCGCGGGCGCCAGCCTTGGCATAGACCTGACTCAGCAGCTCGCGCGGTGTGCTCATCCGGCCCGCCTCAGGCAATCGTGCCGACGAGGTCGCCGACTTTGTAGACAGCGCCCTCGTCACCGGTGGGATGGATCGTACCGCTGGCTTGCGCCTGTACCTCGACAGTCGTCTTGTCGGTTTCCACGGTATAGATCACATCGCCGGTCGAGACCGCTTCGCCATCGCCGAACATCCACTCGGTCAGGGTGACTTCCTGCGCGCTCATGCCCAGTTTGGGAATGCGGATTTCATTCGCCATCGGTCAGGCTTTCCCCACGCTGGCCTTGATCTGGCCGGCCAGATCGCTTTTCTGCGGAATCCACGCCTGTTCCAGCACTGTGGCGAAGGGCACGGCAGAAAATGTGCCCCCGATGCGGCGCACCGGCCCTTTGAGCGAGTCCCAGCATTTCTCCTGTATGTTGGCAGCAATTTCGGCACCGGTGCCGAAGGGCCGCACAGCCTCGTGCAGGGTGATCGCGCGGCCGGTCTTGCGCACCGAAGCCAGCACGGTTTCCTCGTCATACGGCGCGATCGTCCGCAGATCGATCACTTCGACAGAGATGCCTTCCTTGTCGAGCTCACCCGCGACTTCGAGCGCATCGAGAACGGTCCGACCATAAGTCACCAGCGTGATGTCGCTGCCTTCCTTGGCAATCGCTGCTTTGCCCAAAGGCACGCGATAGCCTGGGCCGGGATCTTCGGATTTGAGCCCGTAACACAGGATGTTTTCGATAAAGATGACCGGATCATTGGCATCGATGGAGGCCCGCATCAGCCCGCGCGCATCGGCCGCGTTGCTGGGCGTGACCACGTGAATGCCGGCGACATGGGCGAACCATGCTTCCAGCATATCGGAGTGCTGCCCGCCAAAGCCGACACCCACGCCCGTAGTTGTGCGCAGCACCATCGGGCAGGGCGTTTGCCCGCCCGACATAAAGCGCAGCTTGGCGGCGTGGTTGACGATCTGGTCCATGCACACGCCGACGAAATTCATCAGCATGATTTCACAGATCGGACGTTGCCCGGCCAGTGCAGCACCCACGGCAGCACCGACGATCGCGGTTTCCGAAATCGGCGTCGCGCGAATGCGGTTCTCGCCATATTTCTCGGTCAGGCCGGAGGTGACTTTGAACACGCCGCCGCCTTGCTTGGCCGCAACATCTTCGCCCAGGCAGAAGACGCCGTCATCCTCGGCCATGGCTTCATCGATGGCCTTGTTGAGGGCCTCGGTCATGGTGATTTCAGCCATTACGCGGTCTCCTCAAGAACATCTTTGTAGATTTCATCGGTGCTCGGCAGGTCGGCGGCCAGCGCATGTTCGACCGCGCCATCGATTTCGGCGTCGATATCGGCCACGATCTTGTCGAGCTCTTCTTCGGTAAACTGGTGCTCCAGCATCACCTTGCGCAGTTTGGGCAGCGGATCTTCGCGCTGCATTTCTTCCAGATGCTCGGGCGGCATGTAGGAGAAATCGGAACCGAAGAAGTGGCCCATCATGCGGTAACACATGGCCTCGACCAGCACCGGACCCTTGCCGGAGCGGGCATGAGCGACAGCTTCTTCCATTGCCGGGTAGATCTGGTTCACATCGTTGCCGTCAACCTTGATCCCCTTCATGCCATAGCCGGATGCGCGGCTGGAAATGTCGGGGCTGTCGGTATGGTCGGCATAGGCGGTATGCTCGCCATAGCGGTTGTTCTGGCACAGGAAGATGATCGGCAGCTTGTACAGCTGGGCCATGTTCATTGCTTCGTGGAAGCCTCCAATATTGGCCGCGCCATCGCCGAAGCTGACCAGTGTGACCCGGCCATCACCGTTGTTTTGGCTCGCCATGGCCAGGCCATTCGCAATCGGCAGGCCCGAACCGACCACGCCGGTGGTGACCATGATCCCGGTGTCGGGATCGGTGATGTGCATGGTGCCGCCTTTGCCCTTGCAGGTGCCGGTATCCTTGCCGAGGCATTCGCCCCACCATTTCTCGATCGGAATACCCTTGGCGGTTTGCTCGCCCTGGCCGCGATAGGTGCACACGACGTAATCGTCCTGCTCCAGCGCTGCCATCGCAGCGGCGGAGACCAGCTCCTGCCCGCGCACGCAGTAATACATTACAGCGACTTTGCCTTCCATCAGCAGGGCGCGGAACTTCTCGTCCGTGCGGTTCACCTTCATGGTGCGGGTGTAGATATCGAGCAGCTTCTCGCGGTCGATGTCAGCCATAAGTGGCCCTTTCGCTTAGGGGGTTACGGGTCAGGATCAGAACTGGACGCGCTGGGTAAAGCCGCCATCGATCACGACATTGGCTCCGGTCATGTACGGACAGGCAGGGCTGGCCACGAAGACCACCGCCTTGGCCACTTCCTCCGGCTCGCCGAACCGGCCCATCGGCATTTTTGCCAGCGTGCCTTCGTAAAGCGGCGGAACAGCGTCCTTGATCACTTCCCAGTTGCCGCCGGGATAATAGATCGCGCCGGGCGACACGCAGTTCACACGGATGCCTTGCGGCGCGAGTGCCTGGCTCAGCTGCGATCCATGGGTGATCAGCGCGGCCTTGAGCGCGTTGAAAGCTTGCGGCGCGACAAAGGTTTCAAGCGCTGCAGTGGACGACATCAGCACGATCGAGCCGCTATCGGACGCTTCCAGATGCGGGGTCAGCACTTCGATGGCGTTGACTGCGCCCATGATGTCCATGTCGAGGCCCTGCTGCCAGTCGCCTGTGCCACCGGTGCCCGAAGAGCTCGCCATGTGGACAAAGATATCGCAGCCGCCCAGCGCGTCAGCGGCATCGCCGATCCACTTCTTGTAGGCGTCTGCACCATCGGCCATATCGAACACTTCACCATGGACCTTGCCCGGGCCGGCCGCATCGATTTCTTTCTTGGCCGCTTCGATCTTGTCGTCCTTGCGGCTGAAGAAAGCGACATCCGCGCCTTCTGCCGCAAAATGCCGGAGTGAGGCGAGCCCCAGCCCGTGCGCGCCGCCATTCATGATGACTTTCTTGCCTGCCAGTCCGAGATCCATGGTTCCTGCTCCTTCGTCGGTGAATTTCTGTCGTGACTCGGCGGGTACTCCATCGGCACCAAGCCGTTAATCAGCAAAAATAGCAGCGGTTTCGGATCGGCGATCTGGTAGGCAGGCTGCACGATACACGTTTTGGAGAGGACGTCCATGAAACTGCATTCCAGCCTTGGCCCGAACCCCCGCCTTGTTCGCATGTTCCTGATCGAGAAGGGCATCGAGGTCGAACGGGTCCATTATGACATCATCACCGGCGAGAACCGCTCTGATGAATTCGCCAAGAAGAATGTCCTGCAAACCCTTCCGGTGCTCGAACTGGACGATGGCAGTTTGCTGACCGAGAGCACAGCGATTTGCGAGTATCTCGAAGAGACCCATCCGACGCCGAACATGATCGGCACTTCGCCGGAAGAGCGCGCCGAAATCCGCAAATGGGTGCGCTGGTTCGATCAGGAAATCGTGGTCCCGATGACCATGGGGTTCCGCGCCACAGGTGGTCGGCCCATGTTCGAACCGCGCATGCCGGTGGTCAGCGAGGCGGCTGGGGCCGAGCTGACAGAGATGGCCAATGAAAAATGGCGCTGGCTGGACCAGCAACTGGGTGACCGGAACCACATATGTGCGGACCGTTTCACGCTGGCCTGCCTGATCACCTTCTGCTTCGCCAATTTCGGGTTCACCGTGGGCTGGAAACTGCCCGACGGAACCGACAATCTGGCGCGCTTCATCGACATGCACAACCAGCGCGAAAGCGCGAAAGTGTGGCAGGACAGCGAGTAAATGCCTGACCTTTCCGGCAAGGTCGCGATCGTTACCGGCTGCGCTTCCGGCATTGGCGCTGCAACGCTCAAGCGCCTGATTGCAGACGGGGCCCGCATCCTGGGGACCGATATCGACGCGGCGGCCGGCGCCGCGCTGTGCGAAGAGGCGGGCGCGCGCTTTGCTGTCCAGGACGTGTCCGATCGGGCGCTTTGGAACGGGGTGGTGCGCGAAGCGATTGAGGCCTTCGGGCGGCTCGATATTCTGGTCAACAATGCCGGTATCGTGACTGGAGCCTCTATCGGTGATGTCGACGACGACACATGGGACCGTGTGATTGCTGTCAACCTGACCGGGACCATGGCAGGCTGCCGCGCTGCGATAGCGGCGATGAAAGATAATCCCGGCGGCGCCAGCGGCGCGATCATCAATATCGCCAGCACCACCGCTATGGCGCCCCTGCCGACCGATGTCGGGTATTCGGCCAGTAAGGGGGCCGTGCGGGTCATGTCGAAATCGGTGGCGACCTGGTGCGCGCAGCAAGGCTACGCCATTCGCTGCAACACTGTGATCCCGGGCGCGACCGAGACGGGCATCCTCAACGCGGCAGAGGAAGTGACACCGGGCCTCAAGGCCGCCGTGGCGGCGACCTCACCGATGAAGCGTCTGGCGGATCCCGCCGAAACCGCAGCGGCGATTGCCTTCCTCGCCAGTGACGAATGCCCGTTTATGACGGGGGCAGAAATGCTGGTCGATGGCGGGGCCTTGTCGATCCATCCGGGCTTTTAGCAGCCCTAGTCAGAGGCCATCTTGTCCAGATAGCCGCTGCCGTGCATTTGTGCGGCGGTCCATGCGAAGACGATCATGGCCAGCACGCCTGACACGACACACACGCCAAATACCGCAATGCTCAGCGACGAGGGGCCATAGACGGGGGTCAATTGATCGCTGATTGCCCCGATGATCGACAGGCCTGCCGCCTGGCCGACCAGATTGTTGAAGAATAGCGCAACCGCAACGGCGAAGCCGCGCTGCGAAGGTTCTACGGCCGCCTGGATCCCCGAAAGGATAGGTGCCTGGCTCGCAACATAGATCGCATAGGCAATCGCAAACCAGATGAGGAAGGGCCAGAATGCGCCCGATTGGAGGCTGATCGCCAGCGGTATCACGCAGCCGAGGCTGACGGCGCCGGGCAGCCATGCGCGCCATCGCTCGTCCCGCCTGGTCAGCCATTCGGCAACATAGCCGCCCAGCACCGGCCCGGGGATACCCCCGATCAGGAATGCCAGACCCAGATAGAGCCCGACATCACCGGTCGAGATATCAAAATTGCGCAGCATTACTGCGGCCATCCAGAACGCCAATGCGTAGCCGATCATTATTTGCACGGCCCAGCCAATCGCCAAGCCCATGAATACCCGGTTGGCGATCAGTTCCTTCAGTGTTTCGCCCAATGGCTGTTGTTCGATCGTGGCACTGGGCGGAGCGAAGCGCCCGCGTTTTGGTTCACGCACGGTGAGATACATCATCAGGCCGATCAAAACGCCCGGCAGTCCCATCAGAATAAAGGCATAGCGCCAGCCGAACAGCTCATTGAGCTGCCCCCCAACGATCAATCCGCCAGCGGTGCCCATTGTGGCGCCCAGCGTCAGATACCCCATCGCCTTGGCCAGTTCGTGGCGCGGAAAATAGTCGGAAACCAGCGATTGCGAGGCGGGTCCGGAGCACCCTTCACCCACACCGACACCGGTGCGGGCAAAGAACAGCGTCCAAAAGCCGGTTGCCAGCCCGCAAAGCGCGGTCATCACGCTCCAAAAAGAGATCGCCCCTGCGACAATGTTCTTGCGGACCGATCTGTCTGCCAATCTGGCGGCCGGAAACCCGATGATGACATATGTTGCGGCAAAGGCGAGCCCGCCAAGCAGCCCGATCTGGAAATCGGAAAAGGCAAATTCTGCCTTGATATCCTCCAGCAGGATCGAGAACACCAGCCGGTCAGCGATGCTGAACATGCTGACTACAGTTAGCAGGCCAAGCACATACCAGCGGTAGTTGGAATTCGCGCTGGGATCAGACCCTTCGGTGCGGGTGTCGCTCAACGCTCTGGTCGCGCCTTGAGTCCATTATCGATGGTGTATTCATTCCCGGTCTGGAACCGGCTCTCATCGCTCGCCAGAAACAGGACCATGTTGGCGACATCTTCGGGCGCGCCGAGAGAATCCTTGGGCAGCACGCCGTCCGGGATATCCATCGGTTCTTCGCCGGCGCGGCCGGATATGCCCATCACCATCGGTGTCTCGATACCCCCGGGCATCAACACATTGACGCGGATCTTGTTGTCCTCGTCCTGGCAATACATCGCGATCGACTTGGTCATGGAGCGGATCGCGCCCTTGGCCGCAGTGTAAGCTGGAATATTCCCATAGCCGAGCAAAGATGCGGTCGAGGCCATGTTGATGATCGATCCGCCACCGGACTTGGCCATCAGCGGAATGCCATATTTACAACCCAGGAATGTCCCGACGACATGGATATCCAGATGCAACCGGAAATGATCGAGTGAACATTCGAGAATATCCTCGAAGATTACATTGCCGGCATTGTTGACCAGAATATCCAACCTGCCGTGCATCTTTTCGACCTCGGCAAAGATCTCCTGCCAGCGGGCCTCGTCACGGACATCGTGCTGCAGGAAATGACCGCCGACAGCAGCGGCGACTTTCTGTCCTTCCTCCTCGTTGATGTCAGTGACCACGATCTTGGCGCCCTCGGCGGCCAGGCGTTCGCAATCGGCCTTGCCCAGACCCATCGCTCCGCCTGTGACCAGTGCAACTTTGCCCTCGACGCGTCCTGCCATGTCTCTCTCCCATAAGATTTGGTGTGAGAGGTAACGTGGAACACGAAGGACCCAAACCGTCAAAAAGGGTGGGGAAGGGAGACCGTGCTCCCGGCTCGCCATTCTGACAGTTCGCGCCGGCACGCCTGCTGCATAGTCTTGGCCACAGGAGGAAAGCCAATGGCGATGGACGCGCAAGAAGTCGAAACGCTCAAGGCCTTGATGGAATGGGAGGCCGGCAGGTCCGCGCCCCCGGAAGGGTTTCCCCATCTGCCCGACATGCCTGCGGCCCGCTACACCAGCCAAGCCTATTTCAACCTCGAACAGGAGCATATCTTTCGCAAGAGCTGGCTGTTTGCCGCGCATATTGACGAGGTGCCGGAACCAGGATGCTTCATGCGGTGGCACAATGCCGGTGACCCGATCATTATCGTACACGGCATGGATGGCGTGGTCCGCGCTTTCTACAACACCTGCCGCCATCGTGGTGCACCCGTCGTCACCGAAGACAAGGGGCGATCGCCGCGCCTGATGTGCGGTTATCACAACTGGACCTACAAGACCGATGGCAGTCTGATCGGCGTTCCCGAGCGGCAGGATTTCCCGCCCGATTTCGATATGAGCTGTCGCGGGCTGATCCCGGTCCGCTGCGAAATGTTCGGAAATTGCATCTTCGTCAACTTCGACGAAGGCGCGAAGAGCTTGCTCGACTGGCTTGGTCCGCTTGCTGACGAATGGGCGGAATTCCGGTTCGACAAGGTGCGGCTGGCGGCCCGCCACAGTTTTGAACTCAATTGCAACTGGAAAGTGGCGATGGAGGCGAACATGGAAGTCTACCATGTGCCCTATATCCATCCGGACACGGTGGCCCCGCTGGTCGACAGCAAGCGCAATGTGAATCACTTCTATCCCAATGGGCACGCCCGCATGCTGGCCCCTGCGCCGCAGCAGACCGATCGCGAGCATGTCCGGGCTATCGATAGTCCGCCGGAGTGGCAGCCAATCGAAACCGTCGGCGAATTGGGGCGGACTGCGACGCAAAGCTACACCCTCTTTCCAAACTGGGTTTCGCCATTGTCCAACTTCTTTGTGCCGCCGCTGCTGTTTTGGCCGACCGGGCTGGGCACCACGCGGCTGGAACTTGTCACCATGGCACTCGACTGGGGTGATGCACCGGCGCCGGATCTCTGGACGGTACCGGACGCAAGCAAGCCCAACGGGCGCGACATGAGCCCGATCATCCTGGAAGACACGCAGTTTGGGGAAGCGATCCAGAAATCGATGGAAAGCCAGGGCTTCAAGAGTGTGCCGCTCAGCTACCAGGAGGCCCGCATCTACAGCTTCCACCAGAATTGCGACCGGATGATCGGGACCGATGCGATTCCCGAGGAGCTGAGGGTGGCACAAGTGATCGGGAAAGAGTGGGTCTGGCCCAATGATCCACGGGTTGAATTGATGCGCCGCGAGCAAGCCCCGGAGGACGTGTGAGGCCAAAATGCCACAATTCCGTAGCGTAAGCGGGGACTAACGCTTTTGCTAAATGTGCGTGAATCGCAACAGGCATAGGTTGCGTATGCAGCTTGAAGAAGTTGCAGGAGATTTCGGATCGGAGACACGGCGCAACTGCCGGCCCGGTTCTATAGGGAGAGGATGACCATGATTGAGAAGACCGTCGCCCAACAGATCGCGCGCCGGATGCGGCCCGCATTCTACGCATCGGCCGCAGGCATCGCCATGCTTGCCGCACCGGGGATTGCCCATGCGCAAGACGCAGACGACGGAGCATCTTCCGATGGAGCAACCGGCAACGAGATCATCGTTCTGGCGCGCCGTCAGGAAGAAACTCTTCAGGAAGTACCGGTTACTGTCACGGTCATTGGCGGAGATACGCTCGAGAAATACTCGGTCGACCAGGTGGCCGACGTGGTCAGCCGCGTCCCGACCCTGAACGTGCAGGTTGGTGGCTCGGGCTCGGGCGGTCAGCTGTCGCTGCGCGGTGTCGGATCCTCCAACATCTCGGCAGCGTTCGATTCCGCGGTTGCCTTCGATTTTGACGGGGTTCAGGTCAGCACCATGCGGCTGGTCCAGGCCGGTTTCTTCGACACCCAGCAGATTGACGTCCTCAAGGGGCCGCAATCGCTGTTCTTTGGTAAGAGCGCCTCGGCCGGTGTGTTCTCGATCCGCTCTGCCGATCCGACCCCGACCTGGGAGTTTGGCGGCAAGGCATCTTACGAGCTGGAAGAAAAAGGCTGGGTCGTAGGCGGATTTGTATCCGGTCCGATCACTGACACGATGGGTATCCGTGTTGCCGGCCAGTACACCGATATCGAGGACTATGTTGAGCTTCAGCCGGGCACGCCAACGGCCCTGGGGGACAGTCGCGGCTTCAAGGATTTTGTCGGCCGTGTGACACTGGCGTGGGAGCCCACTCCGGGTTTCGATATCAATCTCAAGATGCAATATGTGCATACCGAAACCGATGGCGCAATCGCGCACTCGGACATTTTCTGCGGTGCCAATGGGCGTGCCGACGAGGTGGTTCTGCTCGGCGGCGCAATTGCTGTCCCGGCGGGCAATGATTGCAACGCTTTTGATGGCAAGTATTTCTTGCCTGATGCCAGCGGCGCGGTAGCGGGCAGTGTTCCGACCGCGACAGGTCCGACCCTGGCTGCTGGCCGCAACGGGGTCCCCTTCGGCGAAACGGATCTGTTCTTCGGGCGTCTGCGGATGAATTTCGACGTCACGGACTCGATGACGATCACGACCACAACCGGCTACGTCGATCTCGATGCAACCGACTTCGATAGCTACAGTTATGTCGGCATCGGCCCAGCCTTCAATCCGGGCGGCGTTCCAGTTGGGCTGATTGCTCCGGCCCTCGCTGCAAATAATGCGCCAGGTTCGCCACAGGGCTTCGGCTCGAGCGATCCGCGTAATACACTGGAGCAATTCAGCCAGGAAATCCGGATCACCAGCGACTTCGACGGTATCTTCAACTTCATGGTTGGTGGCTTTTACGAATGGCGTAAGTTCGTGTTCGATACGTCCCAGCAGGCCGTCAATATTTCGATTATCGCACCTGATCCCGTAACCGGCTTTACCTATGATTGGGACAAATCCCAGGAGACCAAGACATCTGCTGCATCATTCTTCGGCAGTGTTATTCTCGATCTCACTGACAGGCTCGAGCTTTCAGGGGGCGTTCGCTATACCGATGAAAGCAAGACATCGCGCATCTCGGTTCCGTTTGTGCATACCTTCCTTTCAGCAGGACCGGGCTTTATCGATAGCGGGTTCTTCTCTGGCCCGATCGACTTTTCCGATAGCAACTGGTCTCCAGAAGCCACGATCAAATATCAGGTCAGCGACGATGTGAATGTGTTTGCGTCGTTCAAGACCGGTTTCAAATCCGGCGGCGTCGACAACAGTGCATTGCCATCGTCGTCATTGCTCGGCTTCGGCAGCCCTGATCCGGCTGTGCGGCAAGCGACTGCTGATGGCCTTATCTACAATTCGGAAAGCGCTATCGGTGGTGAAGTGGGTGTGAAATCGCAATTCGCGAACCGCACTTTCACGCTCAATGCGACGGCATATTACTATGTGTTTGATGATCTGCAGGTGCAGAATTTCGATGGCACCACGATCCAGTTCATCACACTGAATGCCGGTGAAGTCACCACCAAGGGTGTTGACGTGGCCTGGGGTTGGGAAACCCCGGTTCAGGGCCTCAACCTGTCGGGCAACCTTTCGTGGCTCGATGCGCAGTTCTCCGACACATTCAACACAACGGGCGGCGTCGATCTGGATGGGCGCGATGTGGCCCGTGCGCCGACCTGGTCGGGTAACCTTGCCTTCGATTACACAGTGCCAATGGGCGACTCGCTTGAGCTTAACCTGGGCGGCAACGCGATCTACAGCGGCAGCTACTTTACCGACGAGGTAACGCTGAACGACTTCCGACAGGACAGCTATGTCGCCTTCGATGCGCGGGTTTCGATTGGCCATCCTGATGGCAAGTGGAGAGTTTCGCTGGTCGGTTCCAACCTGACTGACGAGATCTGGGTGAACACTTCGGGTGATCGTCCTTTCCTTGCTGGCCCGGGCCTTGGCCTGCCGGTGGGTGACGACCTCGTCGTAACCCAAAACCGTGGTCGCCAGGTCTTCGTGGAAACAAGCTTCCGCTTCTAGGCGGGTGAGCAACACAACAGGGGGAGGGGGCGCTTCCGGGTGCCCCTTTCTTTTTGCGCGATAGGTTTCCTATCGAAATTCAAGGGCGACAAAGCCGGATTCGGCCTGCTATCTGCCGCGCAACAAGAGGAGAATCTGATGGCTACCGATTATAGCAACCTGATCGACGGTGAGATGGTCACCAATGACAAGTGGATGGATGTGGTCAATCCGGCCAATGAAGAGGTGATCGGTCGCGTGCCGGCCTGCGGTAAAGACGAACTGGATCGCGCCGTCGCGGCAGCGCGCCGGGCGTTCAAGACCTGGTCCAAGACCCCGATCGACGAACGTCGAGCAGTAATCCAGCAGGTTGCCGGCGTGATCAAGGAAAACGCCGACGAACTCTACCGTTTGCTGACCAGCGAGCAGGGCAAGCCGCACCAGCAGGCGCAGCAGGAAATCATCGGCGCCTCCATGATGGCCAGCGCGCAATCGACGCTCTCGCTGGATGACGAGATCAACGAAGACAGCGATACCCGCCTCAGCCGTACCCGCCGTGTGCCGGTGGGCGTTGTCGGCGGCATCGTGCCGTGGAATTTCCCGGTCATGATGGCGATGCAGAAGATTGCCCCGGCCATGCTGTCGGGCTGCACCATCGTGCTCAAACCCTCGCCGTTCACGCCGCTGGCGACGCTGCGGATTGCCGAACTGATCAAGGATGTGGTGCCTGCCGGCGTGGTCAACATCATTACCGGCGAAGACTCGCTCGGCCCGATGATCACCGAGCATGAGGATATCGACAAAATCACTTTCACCGGCTCCACCGCGACCGGTAAGAAGATCATGGAAGGTGCTTCCAAGGACCTCAAGCGCATCACGTTGGAACTGGGCGGAAATGACGCCTCGATCGTGATGCCTGACGCGGATGTCGAGAAGGTGGCCGAACAGCTGTTCTGGTCCAGTTTCAGCAATGCCGGCCAGATCTGCATCGCGGCCAAGCGCGTTTATATCCATGAGGATATCTATGATGATTTGAGCGCTGCAATCGCCGAATATGCCAAGGGTGTAACCGTGGGTGATGGCTCGCAGCAGGGCACCGGCGTTGGCCCGATCCAGAACAAGAAGCAGTATGAGCGTGTGCTGGAGCTGATCCAGGATGCCAAGGACAATGGCTATCAGTTCCTCTTGGGCGGCGATGCCGACCCGTCGGGCACCGGGTATTTCGTGCCGCTGACCATCCTCGACAATCCGCCCGAAGATGCGCGGATTGTGGCCGAGGAACAGTTTGGACCGGTCATGCCGCTGATGAAGTTCTCGAGCGAGGAAGAAGTGATCTCGCGCGCGAACAACAGTGAGTATGGCCTGGCCGGCGCGGTGTGGTCGAAGGATGTCGACAAAGGCGTCGAAATTGCCGAGCAGCTTGAAACCGGCACGGTGTGGGTGAACGAATTCCTCCACCTTTCGCCCTTCGCTCCGTTCGGCGGCCACAAGCAGTCCGGCTTTGGCGCTGAATACGGCAAGGAAGGCCTGACCGAATTCACCTATCCGCAAGTGATCACGGTGAAGCGCGACGCTGTCATCTGATCATCAGCCTTTCGGGCCCGCCGCCCGGAGGCTATGACAGAATAGGAAAGGCTGTGTTCTCCTTTGGGGGGGGGCACAGCCTTTTTTTCGTGCGCTGGGCCTTATTCCCGGCAGTGAATTCGGCACGACTGTTGCCTCAATTCGAACAGGTTCGGTTCAAATTGGTGCAGTTCCCTTCAAAACTCCCGATTTTGACTGGTAATCTCAAGAGCTTGGGTTAACCAGTGCATGGGATTTGTTGGGACTCGCGGTTTTTTGGGGGGCGCAAGGTTACGTGACGGCATATAATGCAATTGGTTCGCTACGGGGGTAGCGATCAATGACGACGGATAATGATGTGGCGGCGCCGCAAACGGCCGCTGGCCAACAGGTATTGCCGAGCCAGGCGCAGGCGGCCGAGCCGAAGGTGGAGTATTCCCTTTCAGGCGGACTGATCGCACGGCTGGAAGCGCTCGGCATCAGCCTCGCTTTCACCTCCTACCAGTCTGGCTTGCTCTATATGCTTGGGCGCAATCCGCAGGGCGGGGCGCATCTGCACCAGTCGGCGATGGCAAAGCCTATGGGGCTATGCCGCGTGCCATCAGGCGATCTCTATATGACCGGCGCGGCGCAGGTGATCCGGTTTGCCAATGTGTTGTTTGGTGACCAGCGCGCCAACAATACCTTCGATTGCTGCTTCATGCCGCGGACGGTCCATGTCACCGGCCAATTGGACGCGCATGATGTCGGCGTGACCGATGACGGGCAGATCTTGTTCGTAAACACCCGCTACAATTGCCTCGCAACCTTGTCTGCAACGCACAGTTTTGAGCCCGTCTGGCGGCCACCTTTCATCAGCGCGATTGTCGATGAGGATCGCTGCCATCTCAATGGCCTTGCGATGGAAGATGGCAAACCGCGCTACCTTACTGCCGTCAGCAAATCCGACACGATCGATGGCTGGCGGGACCGGCGCGCCGATGGCGGCGTTGTGATCGATTATGCCAGCGGCAAAATCGTGTGCGAAGGGCTCTCGATGCCCCATTCCCCGCGCATGCATAATGGCGAATTGTGGATTCTCAATTCGGGCACCGGAGAGATCGGTTCGGTCTCTTTCCCGAAGAAGAAGGGCGCCATCGGCACATTCAAGCCGAAGGCGTTTTGTCCCGGCTTCCTGCGTGGCCTCGCTTTTCACGGCAAATACGCCTTCGTTGGCCTCAGTAAGCCGCGCTACAAAAGGTTTGACGGGCTCGCCCTGGCGGATCGCCTGAAGGATACCGATAGCGAGCCTTGGTGCGGCATCCAGGTGATCGATCTGGATACCGGCACCTGCGTCGACTGGTTCCGCATCGATGGCGAGATCGGTGAGTTGTATGATCTCGAGATTATTCCGGGCTTTGCCTGCCCGATGACCGTTTCTCCCGGTTCGCCGGATTCCGCACAATTGATCACGACTGCGCCCGATACTGGCGCGGGCGGCTCGACGACCTAACACGAATTTCCAAGATCCCGTCCCAGCTTGATGGGACCGAATACCTGCACAGGGGCAGATAGATTGACCAAGACGATTGCACATTCCGACATATCCGGCTGGATGGGCTTTGCCATGATGCGCGGCGGTCGGGTAACCAAGGTTGACGGGCAAGTTGGCAGCTATGCCCCCCATCTGGGCGTTACGGTTACGGCAGGCGGTCTTTCGACCGGTGCCCTGGCCCTGGGTGCGACGCTGCTCAAATTCACCGCCCCTCTCCTCCTCGCCTCCGCCAGCAGCGCCGCCATGGCGCAGGCCCAAGATGCTTGTGTCAACAACGGCAACAGCGACTTTGACTGCGTCGACGGCGGAGCGCCTGCGACAAACACGCAGGTGCTTGATGGCAGGGGCGACGGCAATGCGACTGACGTCACCCTGGAAGACGGGTTCGATGTCGACACGGCCGTCAGTGGAAGCACTGCGATTGAGGTTGCTGATTTCACTGGCATTTCGATCATCGGCTCGGGTGGGAATTCGATTGTTGGATCGGGCCTCGGTATCGGGGCGATAAATACCGGGATGGGCGACATCTCGATTAGCCAGATCGACGAAGTTGTAGGCAGCCGAGACTTTCGTTTCGGATCCAGCGGCGACTACGGCATCCTGGGGCAGACGGATTTTGGCAATATCACCGTCAGCGGCATCGGGACCGTTTCGGGAAGCCGGCGCGCGGTCTCAGTGCGGACCCTGGAAGGGAATATATCAATTCAGGATGTCGGCACGAATGGCGGCATCAATGTGACGCAAACGAATAGTCCATCACTTTCCTATGCCATTTGGGCGAAGAATTACCGCGGCGGTGACATCGAAATTGGCACATCGGCGCCCGTCGGGCCAATCACTGGCCAATTCGGCGCGATTTACGCAGTCTCCCAAACCTATTTCGCTGGTGCCGGTTCGGGCGCCGTGCGCATTGATACTTCGGGAGGGGCGATTTCCGCAGGCGCGGCCCCATACTCCGGCTTTTCCAACTTCACAGTAATCAAAGCGGAAAACCGAACTGCAGCTGGTGAAGTTTCGATCGTCACTGGTGATATCACTTCGAATGGCAATGCGTTTGCGATCAAGGCGTTGTCGCAAGCTGCAGAAGGCATCTCTATCGACACGACAGCGGGCAGTATTTCATCGTCCAGCGGAATCTACGCTGAGGCGAATAACCGCCAAGCGCCAATTTCCATCATGACCGGCGACGTTGCCGTCAGCAACTCCGGGATTTCGGCTCTTGGCGCCGGTGATATCACTATCGACACAAGTCTTGGTACGGTCACGAAGACATCGGGTATTTCGCCAGCGGTGTATGCCCGCTCAGGGAGTGGAGAGAGTATTTCCGTCACCACGGCAGATGTGGATTCTGCCAATGCAGGGGGTGTCAATGTCTCCGTATTTGGTTTTGCTTCAAGCGTAAATATTGACACATTGGCAGGTGCGATAACGGCGCGAGGTGACGCGATCCGAGTACAGAAGAGCTCCTTTTTCACTCCAGCACCTGTCACGATCACGACTGGGGATCTGACCTCGACATTCAGTTCCGGTGTTTACGTAGACAATTTCGGTAACGGCCCGACCATTATCGATACCACGGGAGGAACGATAAGCGGTGGCGCCAGCGGAATCGGAGTCTGGTCCCGATCAGGCTCAATCACGATTACTACAGCGTCGGTCGATTCTGTGTCAGGTGCTGCGATCACCGCCCTTACAGGGTCAAACTTTGTTTCTGTCGATACGACGGCTGGCGCGGTAAGCGGCGGGAACGGAATAGTTGTCCGGAATTTCCGCCAGAATGTCGATGTCACAACAGGTGACGTGACGGCGACACGGTCCGGTGTTTTTGTCTATACGAAAGGCGATGTCAGCGTCGATACCACGGCTGGTGCAGTGGTAGCCGGTCGGGATGGGATCTATGTAGAGAATGCCAACGCCTATTTGGGTGCCCCTGACGGCAATATCACTATCGACGTGGCAGACGTCAGCGCAGCGCGGGCGATAAACACCCGAGCAGGTGACGGGACCACCACAATCAGGGTGGTCGACGGCGCGACGATAGAGGGCACCAGTGACGCAGGCGTCCGTGTGAATTCGCTAGGAGGCGCAATCGCTTTCTCTGCGGGAGACAATGTCGCAATCTCCGGGGAGGGCTACGGCGTCTATCTCCGCTCAAATCAAGGCGACATAACACTTGATGGTGGTGCCGGGTTCACAGTGACCGGTACAAGGAGAGGGCGTGACTCCGCAGCGGTCTGGATTGAAACCCGATCCGGCTCGATTTCGGTCGAGGGCCTGGATTCCGTTACTGGGGTCTACGCAAACGGGATACACACGCAGACATATTACGGCGACATCACCATCGGCGAGACGTCTCAACTCGGAGACGTCGTATCCGGAGCTTCCGGAACCGCGATTGCAGCGGAGGTGCGTCGGTCCGGCGCATTGACCATAAATACGACAAATGGCTCCATCTCGGGAGGACTGTTTGGAATTTCCGCGGCAATTGAGGGAGGGGTTGATGACTTGTCCATCGTGACCGGAGACGTTTCGGCGTCATTCGCGATGGATACGGTGGCCCCGTTCAGCGTCGGAATCCGGGCCTATAACCGCGGCAGCGGTGATATTGTTATCGACACAACTGGCGGCAGTGTGAGCGGCGCGAGGGCAGGCATTCGAGCCGCTGGCTCTCGCGGGGGCGATGTGACAGTGGTCACAGCTGATGTCACCGCGACGGCCTATGATGCGATCCATGCTCGTGGTAGCGGGAATATCGTTATTGATACGACTGCAGGCACGATCGCAGGTGGGACTAGCGGCATCAATATTGCCGACGCGTACGGACGGGTTGATATTTCCGCTGGGAATATCTCGGTCGCTAGCGGATCCCAATCGGGCATTCAGGTCAATAACTCCGGCAGGGCCGACACCAGTATTCGTATCGCGCAAGGGGCAACTGTTGCGGCAACAGAAGGTGGTACCGCCATCGATGTGTCGACGCGAGGCGATATTCTTGTCGAGGGTGATAACTCGAACCTGACAGGTGGTAGCGGCGTTTTTGCTCGTTCTAGGTACGGAACCGTCACCATCCGCGATTTCGATACAATCAGCGGCATTTTCGCACGATCATCACAATCCGATGTCACGATCTCGAACATCGGGACCGCCACCGGCACCATCCGCGCACTGAGCTATGGCGCTTATGGAGCAGTTTCGATTCAGGATGTCGGCCGCGCCGGAGGGATTACCACGCGGTTTGATGGTATCAGTGTCGGACGATTGTCTGGCAGTGTATTCATCGGCAATCAGGTGGCAGTTGGCGATATCGTCGCGGGATTCAGCGGAATCGTTTCCAGCACGTCTGGCACTTTCAATCCGGACACGCATGTCGAGATCGATGCGACAGTCAATTCGGTCACAGCCGGCGAGAGCGGAATTAGAAGTATTCTGGGTGGCGCTCGGGGCACCATGACGATCCGCTCCGGAGATATCACCGCTGGTGCATATGGCGTCTACATTAGGCACGATTCGACCGATCAACTGACCGTAGACACGACTGCGGGATCGATCAGTTCCGGCAATAGCGGGCTGAAGGTCATCACAGGTGTGCTGGCGCAGGCAGATTTGAAAACCGGTCAGATCACAAGCACCTTTGGCGACGGAATCCACGTCGATAGTTCCGGTACGCTCAGTATCGAAACGACTGCCGATGTGACTGGCGGAGAACGCGGGATATTCGCGTCTTCTTATAATCTTCCTACAACTATCACTCTGGCAGACGGGTCATCGGTGACCGGTGAACGTGCGGATGGCATCAGAGTCGAGGCTGAAGGTGGTGACATTGATATCTCGGGCGCAGCCGCCGTCAGTGGCGCGAATTATGGACTCTATCTGAGGTCCGAGCGTCGCTTCTTTTTTTCTCCCGTCAACCCAGCAAATATCTCGGTCCGGGGGCTAGCGAGTATCGAAGGGGCGAATGGTCTAACGGCTATTTCCGAATATGGGGACATCGTTATCGCCGATAACGGCGACATAACCGGCCGGGCCGGCTCCGGGGTGGTTGCACGGTCCACGGCCGGCAGCATCACAATCGATTCAACCGGCGGCATGGTGAGTGGGTTCGGTGGCAACGCGATCGGTGTCGGAAGTATTACAGGCAACATTTCGATTACCACCGGGGATGTGAATTCGGCGGGCGGGCGGGCTGCCTTGCTGGCCACCACGCGTCTCATTGGCGAAGTAATTTTAGATACGTCTGCCGGGACAGTCACGTCTGATGGCGATGGCATCTCTGTTTCGAATTTCGGCTTCGGAAAGACTGCCGTCACGACAGCTGATGTGAATGCGGGTTATGGCGGCATTGTCGTCTACGCCAATGGGCCCATTGCGATCGATACGACCGCTGGTGCGGTTTCCGCGGGTCTAAATGGCCTGGAAATAATATCCAACGGGACAGGAGATATCCTTGTCGAAACTTCAGATGTATCGTCAACTGCCGCGGGCGGTATTCTAATTCGAAGCCAGATCGACCCGGGCAGTAGCGTTGTAGTCGACACGACACAGGGCAAGATCGATTCACGATTTGATGGCATCGCATTCAGCGGCCTGACCGAAGATAGTGATGTAACGATCCGCACGGCCGACGTTAGCAGTGGCCAAACCGGCATATCGGTGATCAGCGGAACCAATTCGACGGCAGATATTGATACGACCGGCGGATCAATCTCGGGGACCCAGTCCGGTTTATCTGTATCGACTGGCAGTGGCAGTTCGATCGCCATCAATACGGCAGATGTGAGCGGCGAAATACGAGAAGGGATTTTCGCGAGTATAAACGCGATGGATGACAGCACATCCGGCGCCATCCTGATTAACTCGTCGGCAGGGGCGGTCACAGGGGGCCGCCATGGCATTGGCGTCATCTTCGGTGGTGCGGGAACTCTCGACATCACCACGGCAGATGTAACCGGAGGTGAGTCGGGGATCCGCATTCTGGATACGACGACGACATCAGAGATCGCCATCGATAGCACACGGGGAACTGTCACAGGTGTTTCGGATGCGATCTCGATCAGCAAAGCCGGCGCCGGATCGGTCACCATCGCGACATCTGACGTAACCAGCCTCGAAGGTATTGGCATCAGGATCGGAGAAGAGACCGGACAGCCGACCGGCAATTTTTCCCTAAATTCAACCGCAGGCACCGTTTCTGGCGCCCGGGGCATCGTGGCCTTTGGCAGAAGCATCCTGCTCAATGTCGGCTCGGTCCAGGCCACCACAGGATCCGCCATTGCGACTTATGGCACGGCGACCAACGATATTGCGATTGCGGCGGGGGCATCAGTTGGCTCGCTTACTGATCAGGCCATATTCGCGCGCGCTGGTGACGTTACCATCGCAAACGCTGGCACAATCACAGGGTCGGTCACGTTGGGCGACGGCAAAGACAGCCTGACCAATACGTCGTCGACCTCGGTCAATCTGCGCGCGTTTGCCGACACTGATATGGACGGCATTCGTGACACCGAAAGCGTTGCGATCAGCGATTTCGGAGCTGGTACGGACACATTCACCAATGCCGCCGGCGGCGTAGTGCGCCTGATGACAGTGGCGGACCAGGCCGGTTTCACGGTAGGCACGGATGATGACACCGCGCCGACGGCGGTCGATATTGCTGGCGCCTATGCCTCCAACGCAGCGGAAAATGCTGGTGGTACCGCGATGGCGGGGATCGCCAATACTGGTATCGAGCAAGCGCAATTGCTCAACCTTGAATTGTTCGACAATGCCGGCAGCATCATCCTGCAAGATGCGTTGACGGGCGGTACCCGCGCGATTGCCGGGGATCTGCTGGTTATTTCTGGCGGTGCAACAGCCGGCACCAGCGGCGGCGGCGAATTCCGTTCGAACGGCGGCAGCCTGCTGCTCGACGTGTTCCTCAATGACGGTTCGAGCGATCTGGCCGATATGCTGGTGGTCGACACCACCACTCTCGGCATGGGCGGTGCAACGACGATTTCGATCGCGGCCAGTGCCGGGAGTACGGGTGCGGGGACCGACCTTGATGGCGACGGCATGTGGACCGAGGGCGAAGGCATCCTGCTGGTCGACGTTCTGGATGCTGCCAATTCGAATAGCGGGGCCTTCGCGCTCGCTGGCGGCGAGTTCGTCAGCAATGGCGCGCTTTACAATCTGTTCTACGGTGCAACCGGTGGGGACTGGTACCTCGCCAACCTTCTGGCGAGTGACGATGTCGGTTTCTGCCAAACGAGCAGGGTCGAGGGCGGCATGCAGACATTCGATGCGGCCCTCGGCTGTTTCGCGGATGAAAGCTTCGCCCTAGCCGATACGGCCACGGCCCGGATTATCGAAGGCGCAGGTGGTGCCGATACGATCCGCGTCACCGGCAGTGCTTCCGTCTCGCAAGGGATCTATGGCGGACTTGCCGGCCAAGATGGCTCTGCCGCGCAGGATACAGGCGATACCATCCTGATCGACACCAGCGGCACCATCGGCATTGTCGATGGCGTTCTGGGGGATGACACGATCACGCTAGCCAACGGCACTGTTGCCAGCGCGACGGGCAATGCCGGCAATGACACCTTGGTGCTGTCCGGGGCGACTGTAACCGGCGCTGTATCAGGGGCATCGGGCGAGGACAGGATCACCTTGTCGGGCGGCGGAGCTGCATCGGTAAGCGGCGGTGATGACGCGGATACGATCATTCTCGATGGAAGCGCGATTGCCGGTGCGATTACGGGCGATGGCGGTGCAGACAGCATTGTATTGGCATCCGGATCGGCAGGGTCTGTCTCCGGCGGCGCTGGCATGGACAGCATCACACTGAACGGTGCCACTGTGTCCGGCCCGATCGCGGGTGACGGCGAAAGCGACTCGATCAATCTCAAGAGCGGTAGTGCAGGTTCCGTTTCGGGCGGAACCGGCGCAGACAACATCGTCCTCAATGGCGCGACCATAATGGGTGCAATTTCAGGCGACGCTGATGCGGATACCATCACCCTGACGAGCGGAACGGCCGGATCGGTCTCGGGTGATGATGGCGCGGACAGGATAACCTTGCAGGGTGCGGACGTTGGCGGCGCTATTTCGGGTGATTCTGGTGACGACATTATTGCTGCGACCAGCGGCAATGCGGGATCGATCTCCGGCGATGCCGGAGCGGATATCATCTCGCTTGCCGGTGCGACGATTTCCGGTGCCGTGAGCGGTGATGCAGGCGGGGACACGATTGCTCTTGCTGGTGGCAGCGCCGCATCGGTCTCGGGCGGCGACGATGCTGACTCGATTGCGCTTGGCGGAGCGGCCATTGCCGGCGCAATAAGTGGCGATTCCGGGGCGGATACGATCAATCTTGGTTCGGGCGGTGCTGGTTCGGTTTCCGGCGACGCCGGGGCCGATGTGATCACCCTTGCCGGGGCGACCGTCGCGGGTGCCATTTCCGGCAATGCCGATGCCGATAGGATCATGGCCAGCTCGGGCTTGGCCATGTCGATCAGCGGCGGAGACGCAGATGATACGATCAGCCTCTCCGGAGCCACGATTGGCGGCGCGATAACCGGCGATGCCGGTGCCGATACGATCATGGTCTCGGGCGGCAGCGCAACCTCAGTCGACGGCGGTACGGACGGCGACATGATTGCTGTCTCCGGTGGGGCGATTAGCGGAGATGTGTCTGGCGGCGACGGCGCAGATACGCTTTCGCTGACCGGCGGGACTCTTGGTTCTGCCAGCGGCGGCGCAGGCGCAGACGGAATAACGCTAGACGGCGCAACGGTCACGGGCGCGATTGGGGGCGGCGCTGATGACGACACGATTGCTCTTGATTCCGGAAACGCGGCCTCGGTCAGCGGAGATGGTGGAGCAGACACTATCGGCCTTCAAGGCGCGACAATTGCCGGTGCTGTGGCAGGCGGTGATGAGGATGACACACTCCTGCTGACAGCGGGTTCGTCTGGCACAGTCACAGGTGACGCCGGTAGCGATACCATCATGCTGGCCGGTGCCACTGTTGCAGGGGCAATTTCCGGCGGTGCGGATGCTGATACGATCTCTGCTACCAACGGTACGGCAGCGGGCATCAGTGGTGATGCCGGGGCAGACTCGATCACACTCGCCGGTGCGACGATCTCCGGAGCAGTAACCGGCGATGCAGGCGCTGATACTCTTGCCATCACGGCTGGCATTGCAGGTTCGATCGATGGCGGTACGGACACCGATACGATTGCCGTTGCTGGCGGAACTGTTCTCGGAACCGTGGCTGGCGGCGCTGGGGCAGACAGTTTGTCGCTCACTGGTGGCACAGTTGGATCTGTCAGCGGGGACGCTGGCCTGGACACAATCACCCTCGACGGGACAGTTGTGACCGGTCTCATCGACGGCGGCGCTGACGCGGATACAATCGTTCTGGCAGCGGGAAGCGCCGCTGCCGTGGCGGGCGGCGCAGGCGCGGACGGAATCACGCTATACAGCGCAACGGTCACAGGCGCGATTGCGGGCGGCGCTGATGGCGACACGATTGCACTCAATGCCGGAAGCGCGGACTCTGTCACCGGCGATGGCGGTGCAGACACGATCGGTCTTCAAGGCGCGACTATTGCCGGTGCCGTCGAAGGTGGCGCCGATGCCGATGTGATCATGGCCAGCTCGGGCTCGGCCATGTCGCTCAGTGGCGGTGACGCAGATGATACGATCAGCCTCTCCGGAGCTACGATTGGCGGCGCGATAACCGGCGATGCCGGCGCCGATACGATTTTGGTATCGGGCGGTAGTGCAACCTCGGTCGACGGCGGCTCGGAAGGCGACATGATTGCCGTAACCGGAGGTGCGATCAGCGGTGACGTGGCAGGGGGCGAAGGCGCAGATACGCTGTCGCTGACTGGCGGCATGCTTGGATCTGCCAGCGGCAATGCGGGGGCTGACAGCATCACGATAGACGGCGCAACGGTCACGGGCGCGATTGCGGGCGGCGCTGATGGCGATACGATTGCTCTTGATTCCGGAAACGCGGCCTCGGTCAGCGGAGATGGTGGAGCAGACGCTATCGGCCTTCAAGGCGCGATCATTGCTGGTGCCATCGAAGGTGGCGCCGATGCCGATATGATCATGGCCAGCTCGGGTTCGGCCATGTCGCTCAGTGGCGGTGACGCAGATGATGCGATCAGCCTTTCCGGGGCCGCCATCGGTGGTGCGGTAACCGGCGATGCCGGTGCAGATACGATCCTGCTGACGGGCGGCACTGCCGATAGCGTCTCGGGGGATGCCGGCAGCGACACGATCATGCTGGCCGGTGCGGCCATCTCAGGCGCCATCACTGGCGGTGCGGACTCGGATACGATCTCCGCCACCAGCGGGACAGCAGCGAGCATTGGTGGTGATGCAGGGGCAGACTCGATCACGGTTGCAGGTGCGACCATATCGGGCGTTGTAGCTGGGGGAGCGGGCGCAGACGAAATCCTCCTTGGCGCGGGATCGGCAGCCTCTGTCGATGGCGGTGACGATGCCGACATGATCGTCCTCGATGGGGCCACTGTCGCCGGGGCGATCTCCGGTGGATCCGGCAATGACGCGATCGGATTGAACAGCGGCACGGCCGGTTCGGTATCAGGCGGTGTTGGCGAGGATATGATTGTGTTGGCCGGTGCTGCTGTGACCGGCTCTATCGACAGCGGCGACGGTAATGACAGCATCTCGCTGAGCAGTGGTTCCGCAGCTTCTGTCGATGCCGGATCAGGAGCCGATACAGTGATCCTGTCTGGTGCGAACGTAGCAGGCGACATTCTGGGCAGCGCTGGCGAAGACGTGATCGGCCTGAATGGCGGTTCGGTTGCCAATGTTTCTGGCGGTGCTGATGCCGATATGATCGTTCTGGATGGCGCGACGGTCTCCGGTGCCATTTCCGGCGATGCTGGCGCCGATAGAATCGCGCTCAATTCCGGCGCGGCAGGCGCCGTTTCCGGGGGCGATGGCAATGATTTTGTGATGCTCGCAGGGGGTGCGGTCTCCGGGGCGATAAGCGGAGGTGACGGCGACGACACCTTCGGCCTCATGGCCAGAACAGCGGGGTCGTTAGCTGGCGGCAGCGGCAATGACACCTTCGTGCTCGACGGAGCTACGATTGCAGGCGCAGTTTCGGGCGGCAGCGGAGACGACGGATTTGCCATCAACTCCGGAAACTTCGGATCGATTGCGGGCGGAGATGGCAGCGATACGGTGATCATCGATGCAGCGTCGACATATGACGGCACGGCACCCATTGACGGCGGAGATGATACATCTTCCGCTGATGGCTTTGTCGATAGGCTAGGCCTGAACAATTTCGATTTCGCACTCGATGGATCGAAGCTGACCAATTTCGAAGTTGTCGTGCTGGATGAAGGCTCCGACGCCACGCTGACAGGATCATTCGTTACCGGGAGCGATGTCGATACGGGGCTGTTCCTGCTGGGCAATTCGACCCTTGCGGCGAGCGCCGGTTTTGCCCTTGATGGCAATCTGGCGATCGACTCCGGCTCTTCCTTGTTCGCCCGCGATGGCGGTGCGATCAGCGGCAATGTGACAGCGATCGGAAACATTGATCTTTCCGATGGCGCGACGGGAGATCGGCTTTCCATCGGGGGCAATTTTGCCGGTGGCGCAGGCACGCTGTTCCTCGACCTCGATATTGCGGGCGGCACGGCCGATAGCGTGGCCATCAATGGCGATGTCAGCGGTGGCACATGGATCGATCTCAACCGGATCGATAATGGTGTCGGGCGCGTCCAATCGATCGAGCTTGTCTCAGCGACAGGCGCAATTGACCGGAGCAATTTCGCACTGATCGGCGGTAGCTTCTCGGTCGGGGCATTCGACTATGGCCTGGCTCTGGAAGGGCAGTCGCTCGTGCTTGCCGGCACGATCACGGCGCAATCGTCAGTCTATCAGGCATTGCCAGGCGCGTTGGAGGTCATCAGTCGCTTCGACACACTCAAAGCGCGCCTCAGCCATCGCCTGACCGCACCGAGCACAGACGGTGTGATGGAACTGGGCG
The DNA here is from genome assembly GCF_039536765.1 of Parerythrobacter jejuensis. Lineage (NCBI taxonomy): Bacteria > Pseudomonadati > Pseudomonadota > Alphaproteobacteria > Sphingomonadales > Erythrobacteraceae > Parerythrobacter > Parerythrobacter jejuensis. The sequence continues at coordinate 1,129,576 of NZ_BAAAZF010000001.1, read as the reverse complement.
GTTCTTCCGGCGGCCAGGTCGGCTCTGGCCTTTGGACCCGTGTTACGGTGGATTCTGAAAGCGTCACGCCCGGTATCTCGACCGCTGGTGGCAGTTACGAGAATGACCGGATCGAATGGGAATTCGGTGGCGATTTCAATCTCGGGGGCGGTTTCCTCGGAACGCTCTCCGGTCACTACGTGAATGTCGAGAGCGAAGTGTCAGCGCCGCGCGAACAAGGCATGATCGAGCTTGATGGCTGGGGCTTCGGCGCAGCCATCGCTTATTTCGGGGCGAGCGGATTTTATGCCGACCTGCAGGGTCGGGCGACATGGATCGATCCCGACATTACCACCGCGACGCAGGGTCGGATTCCAGTAGCAAACGGCGCGTTTTCGGGTGGTGCATCATTCGAGATCGGCCAACAAATCTCGCTCACCCGCTCGCTTTCGGTCACACCGCAAATTCAGGCGATCTGGACCACAGTATCGTTCGACCAGTTTACAGGCCCGATCGGCGAACTGATAAGCGATACTGCCAATGACGATCAGTTCGCGGGCCGCGCCGGCCTCACGCTGGATGGCAATTGGACAACCGGGAGCGGTAGTGGCGGGAACCGCAGCTTGCGGGCCTACGGCATAGCCAACCTGCACTATGTCTTCGATGCCGAGAACCGAGTGACGGTTAGCGATTTCGACCTCGTGACAACCGATGCCGAGTGGCTTGGCGAGATCGGTCTGGGCCTCAGCCATAGCTGGCGGGACGGGCGCTTCACGATCTTCGGGCAAGGCAGCATCCTGACTGATCTGGAAGGCGGTCAGGATGTTGATCGCCAGCAAGTTGTGGTCGGGCTCAAGATCGGCTTTTAGCAGGCCGTAATCCGGAATTGGGGCGGGGCTTCGGCTCCGCCCTTTTTCGTATCAGTCGATGTGGATGCCGCGATACTGGCTGCGGTAATAGAGCAGCGGGTCATCCTCGCTGTGATAGCGGGCATGCAGGATCCGGCCGATCAGGACGAGATGGTCGCCGCCGTCATGGATTGCGTGGCGGCGGCACTCGAATGTCGCCAGCGCCCGCTGCAAGACCGGGTTGCCCAGCTCACTTGTCGCCCAATCCCCTTCGACAAAGCGATCGGCCCCCTTCATGGCGAAGCGGGTCGAGAGATCCTTGTCCTCGCTGCCCAGGACATTGACCGCGAAACTCTCAGCGGTTTCGAGCAGGTTTGCGCTGCCGGCGTTGCGGGCCGGACAGACCAGCAGCAACGGCGGATCAAGACTGACCGAGGCGAAGCTGCTGACAGTCAGGCCGACCGGTGAGCCATCGGGCGCTGCGGTCGTGACAATCGTCACTCCGGTCGCGAAACAGCCAAAGGCATCGCGCAGGGCGCGCGTATCGTCACCCTCGTGATAGGTCCGGGCAGGAAGAGAGTGATGATTATCGGTCACCGGGATGCCGATAGCACGCTGGCAATCCAGCGAAAGGGAGCTTTAGGACCATCAGTCTACCGAACGCACATTCTCGATGATCCGATCTTCGAGCACGTCACCGTGCATGACCGAGACATCGCCGGTTGTTTCGAGCACCACGGCGCGCACCTTCGACAATTCGAGGACGTTGGCCTCGCGCAATTTGGCTACCACATCGGACCTGCTGACCCGTTCTTCGTCCATTGCTTTCTCGCAGAACTCGCCGTCGCGCATCAACAGCACAGCGTTGTTCTGCATGGCCTGTTCGAAGCTGTCGGAATTCTTGCGCCAGCGAGCCAGGGTCCATTGGGCCGTAAAGAGTCCTGTCATGGCCACCATCGGCTGCACGAACCCGGTCCAGTCGGTTGCTTGTGCGGCGCCAGCCAATAGCGAGCCACTCGCGACCGTCATGACGAAATCGAAATTGGTCATCTTCGAAAAAGATCGCAGCCCGAGAACGCGGACCAGGAAGACCACATAGGACAAACCGATTCCCGAGAGAAGAAATCCTCGCAGCAGCGCGTCAGGCCAGGTCGCGTCGACGAACATCAGGCCTGCACCACATTCTGTTCGATTGCGCCGAAGATCGAGTGGCCCTCGCTGTCGTCCATCCACACTTTCACACTGTCACCCGGTGCCATGAAGCGGGTCTTGGCCTCACCATCGGCAATGGTTTCGATCATGCGAATTTCCGCGATGCAGCTATAGCCAAGGCCCCCTTCCGAAACAGGCTTGCCCGGCCCGCCGTCGGCATCCTGGTTGGACACCGTACCCGAACCGATGATTGCACCGGCTCCCAGATTGCGGGTTTTGGCCGCATGGGCGACCAGCTGCGCGAGGTTGAAAGTGGCATCGACGCCGGCATTGGCACGGCCGAACGGCGCCCCGTTGTAATCGACATTGAGCGGTAGCTTGATCACGCTGTCCTGCCACGCATCGCCGAGCTCGTCCGGGGTTACGGCCACGGGCGAAAAGGCGCTGGCCGGCTTGGACTGGAAGAAGCCGAAGCCCTTGGCCAGCTCACCCGGGATCAGGCCGCGCAGCGATACGTCGTTGACCAGCATCACCAGCTTGATGTGACCGGCGGCATCCTGCGCGCTCACGCCCATCGGCACGTCATCGGTGATGACGGCGACTTCGCCCTCCATATCGCAGCCCCAAGCTGTGTCACCCAACGGGATGTCGGCGCGTGGCGGCAGGAAATCGTCCGAGCCGCCCTGATACATCAGCGGATCGTGATAGAAGCTTTCGGGCACTTCGGCTCCGCGCGCTTTGCGCACCAGCTCGACGTGGTTGATATAGGCGCTGCCATCGGCCCATTGATAGGCGCGCGGCAACGGCGAATGCGCCTCGCGCTCGTGGAAACGTTCGCACGGCACTGTCTGGTGCTCGACATCGCGGTAAAGCGCTTCCAGCTTGGGCGCCACCTGGTCCCAATTGTCGAGCGCGGCCTGCAGTGTCGGCGCGATATTGTCGGCGGCGCAATAGCGGGTGATGTCCTTCGATACGACGACCAGTTTGCCGTCGCGAGTTCCGTCGTTGAGGGTGGCGAGCTTCATGTCAGCTATCCTTGTTTTCCGGGTTGTCTGGGTTGTCGCTTTGGGCATCGGGATGGGCGCGCTGGAAGGCGGGCTCGGCGAGGCAGGCCGCCTCGATCCGGGTCATATGCGGTTTGTCGGCAAAGTCGAAAGCGAACCGCCGGGCATTATACATTTGCGGCATCAGCACTGCTTCAAAGAAGCCCGGGCGATCGAACAGGAAGTCTCCGGCGCCGAGCTGTCCAAGCCGTTGCTCGAGCGGTTCCAGCGTCCGGGCAAGCCAATGGCGATACCACCTGTCCACTTCCTCTTGCGACTTGCCGTATTCCTCTTTCAGCCACTTGAGCACGGGCAGATTGAGTGGCGCGTGCAGCTCGGTCGCGATGGCGTAGGCAAGCTCGCGTGCGACGTAACGTTGCTCCGGATCAGCAGGCAGCAACGGCTGGTCGGGATAGGCTTCATCCAGCCATTCCAAAATGGCCATCGATTGCGCCTTGTCGCCGGTTTCGGTTTCCAGCATCGGAACGCTGCCAAAAGCATTGCGGGCTGTGAAAGCCTCGCCCTTTTGCTCCGCCTTCAGCAGGTTCACCGGCACGTTTTCGTACGCGAGCCCCTTCAGCTCCAGCGCGCAGCGGAGGCGATAGCTGGTCGAGCTGCGGAAGTAGCCATAGAGCTTCATACCGGTGCAAATCCTACGCGATGGAACACTTGGAACACAGTCCTGGGAAACAAAATCCCTTCCCCGGACCGCATTGCAATATGCGGAGTAGGGGAGGGGGGTCGCGTGGTCATCAGCCCTTCATACCTATCCTTGGCAAAGTAGGATAGCTGCCGCGTCGCGGGCACGCTCAGAACGCCGCCAGTCCGGTAATCGCCCGGCCCAGGATCAGTGCGTGGACATCATGCGTGCCTTCATAGGTATTGACCGTTTCCAGGTTCACCATGTGACGGATCACCTGGTACTCCTCGCTGATGCCGTTGCCGCCATGCATGTCGCGCGCGTGGCGGGCGATTTCCAGCGCCTTGCCGACATTGTTGCGCTTGACGATGCTGATCATCTCCGGCGCAAACTCGCCCTCATCCATCAGGCGGCCAACGCGCAAGGACGCCTGCAGGCCCATGCCGATATCGGTGATCATGTTGGCGAGCTTGAGCTGGTAAATCTGCTTGGAGGCAAGCGGTACCCCGAACTGGTGCCGGTCGAGGCCATATTGGCGCGCTGCGTGGAAACAGAATTCGGCCGAGCCCATACTGCCCCAGCTAATGCCATAGCGTGCGCGGTTGAGGCAGCCGAATGGCCCTTTTAGCCCTTGCACATTGGGCAACAGGGCGTCCTCGGGCACGCGCACTTCGTCCATCATGATCATGCCGGTGGTGCTGGCCCGCAGGCTCAGTTTGCCTTCGATCTTGGGCGCGGAAAGGCCCTCCATCCCTTTTTCGAGGATGAAACCGCGAATGCCGTCGCCGTGTTCTTCACTCTTCGCCCAGACGACAAAAACGTCGGCGAAAGGAGAGTTGGAGATCCACGTCTTCGCGCCCGAAATGACGTAATCGCTGCCGTCTTTCTTGGCGTATGTGCGCATGCCGCCGGGATCAGAACCCGCATCCGGCTCGGTCAGCCCGAAACAGCCGATCAGCTCACCACTGGCGAGGCCGGGCAGGTATTTCCGACGCTGTTCTTCCGAACCATAGGCATGGATCGGGTACATCACGAGGCTGGACTGGACAGAGGCCATGGAGCGATAGCCACTGTCGACCCGCTCAATCTCGCGCGCGATCAGGCCATAGGCGACATAGCTTGCGCCTGCGCCGCCATATTCTTCGGGCACCGTGGCCCCCAGCATCCCGGCCTGGCCCATCAGCGGGAACAGTTCGGGCGCCGATGTTTCTTCGCGATAGGCATCGGTAACGCGCGGCTGCAGCTCGCTTTGCGCGAAACCATGCGCCGCGTCGCGGATCATGCGTTCTTCTTCGGTGAGTTGGTCTTCGAGCCGGAACGGATCGTCCCAGGTAAACTTGGCCATGCCTGCCATGGAAACTCCTTAGATCAGGAGCGCCCTTTCGCAGGTGCAGGTTCCGGCTTCAAGACCACACTTCGCACAGGGGGCACCCGTGACCGCGTTAGTTAGTCTGCGTTGAGCGCCGATTGCACATTCGCCAGCATGGTTTGCGGCGGGCAAGGCTTGGACAATGCGGTTGCCTGCGGGAAGCGCGTTTCCATTTCCTCCAGCGTGTAATTGCCGGAATGGAAGATCACCTTCACGTCTTCGGCGATCAGCTTTTCCGCAAGCGGGAAGACATTGCCGTCACCCAATTGCACGTCGAGGATGGCCACATCGGGCTTGCGTTTCTGGAAGGCCAGCATGGCAGATGCCACGTCGGGAACAGGCCCTTCTACTTCGAAGCCTGCTTCTTCCACTGTGTCGCACAGGTCGATGCCGATGATCCCTTCATCTTCGGCCACCAAAACTACCGGTCTATCCATCCATCTTCCCCACTGCGGGTTGGTCCCGCTGGATTCTCAATGGCCAAACGCCGCAGAGGTTCCGTGACGGAGGGTAAACTATAGCTTCCCGAATTGCGACTCGTAGCCTTGCGTATCGCCAGCGGCGAGCAATTTGGCCTGTTTGACCCAGTCATCCCTGCGGATCCGCCCGGAAAAGCGGCCCAGCTTGTCGTCAATCGCATCGATCTCGGCTTCGCTCCAATCGGCAATCTGGGCAAAGCTGGTGACGCCGTTTTCCTTCAGCAACACGACCAGTTTGGATCCGACGCCCTTGATCCGGGTCAGGTCGTCGCCGGATGCGGGCGAATCTGTTGTTGGTGCTGCGGTTTCCTCCTGCGCGTTTTGTGCAGCGGCGGCGACAGCGGGTCCGGCACCGGCCAGCCCGACCGGCGGCACTTCGGGTACGGGCACATCGCGTTTGGCCACCGGCTCTGCATCGATCAACGCCTGATTGCGGGTGGCGGGTTTGTCTTGTGCAGCCTCTGCGCTGTCACGGGCAATCTTGGTCTTGCGCGAGGCGACGAAAATGAACCACGCAACCGCGATGCCGATCAGCAGTGCGGCGAGGAAATAGGGCCAATTGGCTTCGACCAATTCGATCATGCGAAAACTATCCTTTCGGAGTGTCAGAAACTTCGTCGGGCTCAGGCGCTGTGCCGGACCGGCCCCACAGGCCCCAACCGATGCCAAGACCCATTGCGTAAGTGAACAGCAGCAGCACCATCAGTTCGAACCAGATCGGCATCTCAACGGGCTCCCGGCGTGTCGACAGGGGTAGGGCGCAGCGGAACCTTGGCGACGACGGAAAACTCGATCCGGCGGTTGGCTGGATCGGCGGAGTCGAGACCCTCGACCGGCTGCGCAGAGCCGAAACCCTGGGTGCGCAGGTTCTCCTCTGGAATGCCGCGCGCAACCAGGCCGCGCTCGATCGTGGCGGCCCGCCGTTGCGACAGCACGATATTGGCCGGTTCGTCACCCGAGTTGTCCGTGTGGCCGTTCACCGCGATAATCGCCCCGACACAAGGGCGCAGGGCTGCCGCAACCTCGTCCAGCAATTCGGTGCCGCCCGCCGCCAGGGCAGAACTTGATTCTTCGAACCGGATCGTACGCGCTTCCAGAATAGCTTGCACATCATCCTGGCATTGCATTGATGCGAAAGGGATTTCCCCGGCCTCGGCCAACATTGTCCCGTCGGTCCAGTGGACCCCGCCGACACCCGGGATGGTCGCAATCGCCGTGGCAATGTCAGCCCGTGTGCCCTCGTCCAGGTCACCCACGGGGGAGAGCATTGCGTGCCGGCTGGCCCAGCCTTCCTGCGAGGCGAAGCGGATTGTCACGGCATCGGCTGCGACGGAGTTGGCCATTTCACCAGCCTGACGCGACAGCGCGTTCGCGATCGACTGCGCGCTGTTTCCCGCGCCCACGAAAGCGAGCGAGGCGGTCAGCAGCGCGCCGGCGGCGATGGCGATGGTCGGGCGAATTCTCACCCGACATCCCTAGCCATCGCTGGCGGCGCTTGGAAGGGGTCAGTTACCCCCGACCGCTTCGCTCGCCTCGCGCTGCATCCCGCTGGCCAGCGATGTCAACTTGACGAATTCCTGCCGCCAGAAATTGTCCTGGCTGCCAGCGAGGCTGGCAAGGTCACCGTAGGAGAAGCGGCCCAGCAACGGGTCACCACGCAGTTTCTGCCCGAACCCGGCCACAGCCGTGGCAAAGGCAAAATCGCCGCGCGGAGCCGTGGCCGCGCGCAAAGTACTGGCCGGCAGGACATAGTCGATCAGTTTCGACGTTTCGCCATCGGGCATTTTGTAGCGCAGTTTGACATAAGCGGCTTCGTTGGCTCGATCGGTCGCGGCACTGGCCAGCTTCTCTTCATAGCGGCGCGGGCCGATCCATCCCTTGGTTCCTGCAGGCACGACTTCGTAAATCGCTGTTACCTGGTGACCGGCACCGATGTCGCCTGCATCCACGGCGTCATTGTCGAAATCTTCCTCGCGCAGGGCACGGTTCTCATACCCGACCAGCCGGTATTGGCTGACAACGGCGGGATTGAATTCGACCTGGATTTTCACATCCTTGGCGATGGTGAACAGGGTCGACTGCATTTCTTCGCCCAAGACCTTCCGAGCCTCGAGAGCGCTGTCGATATAGGCGTAATTGCCGTTCCCGTGATTGGCGATCTGCTCCATCATCGCTTCGTTGTAATTGCCGGTGCCAAAACCCAGCGTGGTGAGGGTTATCCCGGAATCGCGTTTCTTCTCGACCAGTTCGACCAATGCATCACGGCTCTGCACGCCGACATTGAAATCACCATCGGTGGCCAGGATTACGCGGTTCACGCCGCCTTCGATCCGGTTATCCTCTGCGATCTGGTACGCAAGCTTGATCCCGGCGCCCCCGGCGGTCGAACCCCCGGCAGAGAGGCTTTCCAGCGCAGCACGGATCTGGCGCGTGTCGCTGGTCGGTTCCAGAACCAGACCCGCAGCGCCCGCATAGACAACGATCGATACCTTGTCCTGCGGTTTCAATTCACCGGCCAGGCCCGACAGCGCTGTCTTGACCAGCGGCAGCTTGTCCGGCTGCCCCATCGATCCCGAAACGTCCATCAGGAACACCAGATTAACCGGCGGTCGCTCAGCGCGGGGCAGGTCATATCCGGCCAGGCCAATGCGGATCAGACGGGTGTCGGCATTCCACGGCGTGCGCGCCGCATCCAGATTGACAGTGAAGGGCTGCGAACGGTCGCTGGGGCGATCATAGTCGTAGCGGAAGTAATTGATGAATTCCTCGGTCCGCACAGCTGCCTTGGGCGGCATTTGCCCCTGGCTGAGGAACCGGCGTGCATTGGCGTAGGCCCCGGTATCGACATCGACCGAGAAAGTCGAAACCGGCTCTGCGGAGGAAACTTTGACCGGCGAAACTTCCTCGCCATCATATTGTTCGCGGTCGACCGGGCGGGGCACGAAAACCGGCGGGAAATAGCGGTACTTCGTATCTCCGGGCGCAACGGCCGTCTGCGGGTCCGGCGTGGTTGCTGCTTGGTCCGCCATGGGCGCTCCGCGCACTCGGGAGCCAGTGACCATGATCGCTTGCGATTCTGCCAGATAGGCCGGCGAAGGAGCCGGCGGTGGAGGTGGAGGTGGCGGCGGGGGCGGCGGCGCGACAGCGGTATCGTTGCCTTTCCCGGTCGAACCGACACGGTCGCCTTCTTCATACGATCCGGCACAACTGGCCAGAGCCATGGCCAACACACTCACGGTGGCGAAACGGGCGATACGCATTCGGCAGTCCTCCCAAACATTCTGTAACCCGTGCCAGAGCATCGGCGAGTCGCGTGAATGCTCTCTGAATGTTTCGGTCAGGAAGTTTAAGCTTGCTGCGAAGTCTCTGATTCCGCTTCGTTTCCGCCGATGTTCTTGCGGAACAATACGCGGTCCTCGGGCCCGAAGCCGCGATGCCAGATGATGAAGCCATAGGTGCCCAGGATCAGCGGGATACCAATCAGCAGCTCGAGCCATTCGGGCAGGAATGTCGCGCCCCAGCCGACGAGCACCGCAGGCCCTATGGCCCAGAGCAGGGCCCAGCGCCAATTGTTGACCCGATGCCCCAGGATGCGGCTGAGGAGCACGGCCTTGACCAGCGATGCGACGCCGAGTGCGATCATCAGCGAAACGGCTGCCCCTGCGGCCATGAACCCGTCGCCCCAGGCAAACCGTTCGATCACTAGCAAGGCGCCCACGGTTAGCGCGGCCTGCAAGCCAATCGTGGCGAGCGAGATCCACATGTTCCGGACGCGCGCCATATAAACTAGCGCCGCTTCCGAAACGACGGCGGTGGCGGCCACGACCTCTGCCGCCAGCAAGAATGCCAGCGCACCCGTACCGCCGACAAATTCCGGCCCGATCAGGCCCATCACCGCTTCGCCCGGGATGCCCAGAGCCAGCGCAATCCCGGCTTGGGCGGCAATGATCCAGAACCCGACCTGGCACACCTGCTTGGCAATCGCGGCGTAATTCTTGACCTTCAAATTCTTGGTGATGACCGGGCCGAGCACGGGTTCGAAACTGGTCTTCAGCTTTTGCGGCAAGCTCGCGACCTGCTGCGCCATGTAGTAGATCCCGACCGCTGCCGGGGATGCGAAGAAGCCGAGAATAAAGATGTCGAGCCGCCGCGTGCCCCATTCCACTGCATCGGTGGCGGCAAGCGGCAGAGCGCGGGTGAGCATACGCCACATGTGGCTCGGATGCGGCCTCCAGCCGCGCGGTGCCCCATACGTCTTCAGGAACGGCCAGAGCGCGGTCAGCAATCCGGCATAGATCGATCCGATATAGGCGAAGGCCAGCCCTTCATCGGGAATGGTGAAATAGAGCACGCCGGCAAGGATCGAGATCGTCCACGGCTCCACCACCGCACGTGCCCGGACCGTGGTCGCAATGTCGAACTTGTAAGCCTGCGCGGCGAGGGCGATTTCGGTCAGCGCGTAACCTGGAATGGCAATGACGAGCAGGATGTCGAGTTCGCTGTTCATGCCGTTCGGGAACATCGGCTGCGGGAAGATCCACAGGATCGTCGCGACAATTGCCGAGAGCATCAGGGCAACCAGGAATCCATCGAGGACAAGGTTGGCCTGGTGCTCTTCGCTCTCGGCCAGGCGCTGGGCCAGCCCGCGCTTTTCACCCATCGAACAGACCAGGGCGAGCAGTTCGACCACGATCAAGGCCGAGGCGAAACGCCCCACCGCGTCGGCGCCGTAGAGACGACCAGCGAGAAACAGGAATGGCAGGCGCGCGACCAACCGCAAGATGAAGCCGAAGAAATTGGTACGTCCACCCTTGGCGAGCGCTGCCATGTCGCCCGAGTGATCGTCTGCCGGAGTATGGCTCGTGTCGCTCACGCCTTGCTTTCCTGCTCGCGCTTCAGCGGACGGGCGAGCAATTGCTGGACGACTTCACCCGCGCTTGAACCAGTCAGCAGCATATTTACCGCATCCACGATTGGCATGGCGATTCCGCGGGTCCGCGCGAGTTCTGCCAACACGGGCGCGGTATGCGCGCCTTCGGCGACAGTCTTGCGGTCGGCCATCAAATCAGTAGCGGACTGGCCTTCGCCCAATGCCTTGCCAAGCGAGAAATTGCGGCTGGAGACAGACGAGCAGGTCAGGACGAGATCACCCAGGCCACACAGGCCCGCAAGCGTTTCAGCCTTGGCCCCGTAGGACTCGCCGAAGCGCAGCATTTCAGCATAGCCGCGCGCGATCAATGCGGCGCGCGCATTCTGGCCCAGCCCGAGCCCGTCGACGACACCGCAGGCGATGGCGAGCACGTTCTTGACCGCGCCGCCGATTTCAGCGCCGGCCACATCGAAGGAATAATAGGGCCGGAAGGCAATACGGGCGATTTCGGGGGAGAGCCGGTCCCACTGCGTTTCGCCACCGCTGCATGCCAGCGTCACCGCGGTCGGGAGGCCATCGGCGACTTCATGAGCGAAGGTCGGGCCGGACAGCACCGCGACCGTGCTTCGCGGGCACGCCTGGGAGGCGACATCGTTCATCAGGCGGCCGCTACTTTGTTCGATGCCTTTGCTGCACAAGACGAGGTCGCGCGGCTGGTCAGGCAATTGCGCCAAAACCGCGCCCATATGTTGCGCCGGGGTCACCACCAGGACGACCGGAATACCGCGTAGATCTTCGATGGTGCCGGTGGCCGTGATCGTTTCGGCCAGCAAGGCGTTTGGCAGGAAATGGTCGTTGCGGTGGTAGGTGTTGATATTCTCCACCACTTCGGGCTCGCGCGCCCACAGGATCACAGCGCGCCCGTCGCTCGCCAGCATTTGCGCGAGCGCCGTGCCCCAGGCTCCGCCACCGATTACTGCCACCTGTGCGCTCATGCCTTTACTCCCGCCCCGCGCACCGGCTCGGCATCCGGGTCCAGCGGCCAACGTGGCCGGGCGCGGAAATCGAGCGGGTCGCTCTGGCCAGTCTTTAGCCGTTCACAGCCTGCCCAGCCAATCATGGCAGCATTATCCGTGCACAATGCCATCGGTGGTGCGACAAACCGCATGGAACGTTCGGCGGCGAACCCTTCCAGGGCTCCCCGTATCGCCTGGTTGGCTGCAACCCCGCCAGCGACAACCAGGGCAGGGAGTGGTGTTTTGGCATCCAGTGCCGCCTTCAGCCGGTCCAGCACGCAATCGATCGCGGCCTGCTGGAAACTGGCGGCGATATCGGCGTCGACATGCTGGTCGCTATCCTTGGCCCGCATGACCGCGCTTTTCAGTCCGGCGAAGGAGAAATGCGGTTCCTTGCTGCCCAGCAGCGGGCGGGGCAGTGGGACGGCCTGTGGATCGCCTTCCAGCGCGAGCCGCTCGACCGCAGGGCCGCCGGGATAGCCAAGGCCCAATATCTTGGCCGACTTGTCGAATGCTTCGCCCAGCGCATCGTCGATCGTTGTGGCCAGGCGGCGATACTGCCCCACGCCTTCCACGTGCAGGATCTGGCAATGCCCGCCAGAGACGAGCAGCAAGGCGTAGGGGAAGTCCAGATCAGCATCGGCAAGACGCGGGCTGAGCGCGTGGCCTTCGAGATGATTGATGGCGATCAGGGGCTTGTCTGCCGCCATCGCGAGGGCCTTGGCGCTGACCAGACCGACCATGACGCCGCCGATCAATCCCGGGCCGGCGGTGGCGGCAATCGCATCAAGGTCTGCGAATTCGAGCCCGGCCTCCTGCATCACCTCGTCGATCAATGGGGCAAGCCGCTCCGCGTGGGCGCGTGCGGCAATTTCCGGCACTACCCCGCCATAGGGAGCATGCGCCTCGTCCTGCGAGGCGATTCTCTGCGCCAGAATGCGGCGGTCGGTGGTCACCAACGCTGCCGCTGTTTCGTCGCAGCTCGATTCTATGCCGAGGACTATCCCCATGCGGCTTCCCCTTAGCCGATGCCGGGGCTAGGGCAAGCGCGCCCGATGCCTGATACGACGACTGATACAATGACTGACACACCGATCCTTCGCCTTGGAACACGCCAATCTCCGCTTGCCATGGTGCAGGCCGAGGAGGCTCGCCGCCGCTTGTGCGAAGCCCATGGCTGGGACGAGAGCGCGGTCGAGCTGGTCCCGGTGGTGGCAAGCGGGGACAAGATCCAGGACCGGCCACTGGCAGAAATCGGTGGCAAGGCACTGTGGACCAAGGAACTGGATGCGTGGCTGGCCGAAGACCGGATCGACGCGGCGGTTCATTCGATGAAGGATGTCGAGACGATCCGCCCCGACAGCCTCCATATCGCCGCCATATTGCCGCGCGCAGACCGGCGTGATGTGCTGATCGGGGCCGACAGCATCGCCGCGATACCCACCGGTGCTGTTATCGGAACAAGCGCGCCGCGCCGTGCCGCCCAGATGCTGCACCATCGCCCCGATCTGAAGATCGTCACCTTTCGCGGGAATGTAGCCACCCGTCTGGGCAAGCTGGAGGCTGGCGAGGCGGATGTGACCTTGCTTGCGGCAGCGGGCCTCGAACGTCTGGGGCAAGAAGGCATCGGCACACCGCTGGCGTGCGACCATTGGCTGCCTGCACCTGCGCAAGGGGCGATCGGGCTCGAATGCCGCAGCGATGCTGCCCGCACGATCGCATTGCTCGAAGCCATCAATCATGCGCCTTCGCAGGCGGAAGTGCTAGCCGAGCGGGCCTTGCTCGCGGGGCTCGGCGGCACTTGCCACAGCCCGATTGCCGTTCTCGCCACCGCAGACGGCGCGCGCATCATCATCTCGGCGACCCTGTTCAGCCCCGACGGAACGGAGCGCACCGATGGAAAAATCACCGTGGATGCTGATGACCTCGGAACCGTCACCGCTTTCGCTGAAGATTTGCTGGCGAAGGCCGGGCCGGCAACGCAGGCGGTGTTCGGACCCCCAGCATGAGCGTTCCGATATTCGTATTACGCCCGGAGCCGGGCCTGACCGCGACGCTTGTCGCGGCCTTTGAGGCTGGATTGAAAGCGAAGGGGATGGCTCTTAGCAGCGTCGAGCCGGTCACCTGGTCCGCGCCCGCCAAACCCTTTGACGGCCTTTTGATTGGCAGCGCCAACGCGGTCCGCCACGCGGGCAAGGAGCTGGACAAGGTCTCGCACCTTCCGGTGCTGGCCGTCGGCGCGACCACAGCGAAACTGGCCCAGGAGGCCGGGTTACAGGTGGAGCATGTCGGATCGGGCGGCTTACAAGACCTGATCGACACTCTGCCAGGCGAACCGAGGCACTTGCTGCGGCTGGCCGGGGAAGTGCATGTTGCGCTGGATGTGCCAGCCCACCTGACGCTCGACAGCTGCGTCGTGTACCGCGTGCAATATCGTCGCCTCTCCGCCGATCAGGCCGGCTTGCTGTCCGGCGGTGCGATTGTGTTGCTGCATTCGGGCGAGGCAGGTAGACATTTCGCCGAAGAATGCACGCGTCTGGGCGTTGATCGCAGCAGGGTCGACATCGCGGCCATGGCACCTCGCATCCTCGAAAACATCGGCGACGGGTGGCGCTCTGTCCACGTCGCAGACGGCCCCAGCGATGCTGCTTTGTTGGATTTGGCCGGAAACCTGTGCCATTGAGGGCGCATACCACGATAGATCGCGGGTAAAGCGCGGCAACCGGGTCAAAGAACGGATACGAATGAACGATATGTTTTCGCAGCCCAAGCTGGGCGGCTCCTTCCGGGCCGTTGCCGGCGTCGTGCTGCTGGTCGCCCTGATCGGCGCCGCAGTGCTTGGCTATATGTGGTGGCGCCCAAATTTCAGCGGCGCCCAACAAGAAGCGATTGAAGTCGCTGCAGAAGATTCGGAAACGGCGCTGGCCGCAGCCGAACCGGAGGCCGACGAAGAACCGGACGCGACCCCCAGTGCCCAGGCCTCCGCTGCCGCTGTCGAGCAGGCTGCAGAAGCGGCCGTCGAGCGGGTGGCCGAGCAACAGGGCGGGATCGATCAACGCCTGGCAGCCGCCGAGCAGCGTTTGGCCCGACTGGATCTGCAAGCGCAAGCGGCAGCGGGGAATGCAGCGCGTGCCGAGGGTCTGTTGATCGCCTTTGCCACACGGCGCGCGATTGAACGTGGCGCGGAGTTGGGTTTCCTGGCGGACCAATTGCGGCTTAGGTTCGGTGATGCGTTGCCGAATGCCGTGCGCACCGTCGTCAGCATGTCCCGCGATCCGGTGACTATGGACCAGCTAATCGCACGATTGGAGGGGTTGGAGCCTGAATTGCGCAATTCGAGCGAAGAGCCGAGCCTAGACCGGTTACGGCGCGAAATCAGCCAGTTATTCGTGGTCCGGCGCGAGGATTCTCCGTCGCCCCAGCCGGTCAGGCGGCTCGATCGGGCGCGGCTGTTTCTGGAAAGCGGGCGCTACGAAGCCGCTATCGAAGAAGTGCAGAATATGCCCGGTGCCGAGCGAGCGGAGCGTTGGATCGCCGATATGCGTCGCTACGCCGCCACCCAGCGGGCCCTGGACTTGATTGAGACCTCCGCCGTGCTCGAGCCGCGTCGTCTTCGCGACGGGGCAGGGAACCGCATTGGCCAGCCCAGTCCGGTTCAGGAAGTCGCACCTGCGGGGAACTAAGCGCGACGCAGACCGAGCGAACCGCAAAATCAGTGGCGTAGCAATTCCGGCCTTTCGCCGGTTACGCCGCGCGCTTCATCCATGAAGAAACTCTTGAGTGCTGAGGTGCGCTGGACGCCCGCCATGCCAATGCGGCGGATGGCGGAGGCGGCCTTGCCGGGAATGCCGAACAGGCGGGTGAGCCCGTCGGTTGCTGACATCACCATGATCGAATCGAGAGCGCGCCATTCCTCGTAACGCTTGAGCATCTGGGCATCGCCGGGTTCGAGCCCGATCTTGCGGCCATCTTCGAGAACCTGCACCAGTGCCCCGACATCGCGCAGCCCCAGATTGAGGCCCTGCCCGGCAATCGGGTGCATCCCGTGAGCGGAATCGCCGATCAGCGCGAGCCGGTTGCCGATCAGTTTCGCAGTATGCTGGAAGCTGAGCGGGTAGGAGGAGCGCGGGCTGTTGAGGCTGATGGAGCCGAACAGGCTATCCATACGCTTTTCGACCTCTGCCCTGAACGCGTGGTCTGACAGTTTCAGCACTCCCTCGGCGTCTTCTTCCGCGACCGTCCAGACCAACGCGCTGCGATGGGTACCATCGGGTGCGTCGAGCACAGGGAGGAGGGCGAACGGACCATCGGGATAGAAGATTTCCCACGCCACATTGTCATGCGGTTTCTCATGGTCGAGCCCGACGATAATGGCGCGGTGGCTGTAATCCCACTTCGCCATCGACAGGCCTTCTTCCTCACGGGTGGGGGAGCCCCGGCCTTCGGCAGCGACCATCAGCGACGCGGTCAGCTGTGTTCCATCGGCCAGCGTCGCTGCCACTCCGAATTCGTCGCGTTCCCGTGCAACAATCTCTGCCGGAGCGTGCCAGGTGATCAGTTCCTCCTGCCGCGCGGCCTCGAATAAAGTAACCCGCAGCATCCGGTTGGCGAACATCCGCCCAAGCGAATCTTCATGTGGCTCGGGCTGGAAATCAAGCCGGCCCGGTTTCATCTGGTCACTAACCGCGATGGAATCGATCGGGCAGCCATGGGGTTCGAGCGTGTCGGCAAGGCCGATATTGCGAAACAGGTTCCAGCTTGCCGTGGAGATTGCCGTTGCCCGACCGTCAAAACCCTCTGCCGTCACATCGGCCGGATCAGCGCGATCGACCACGTGGCTGGAAAAACCACGCTTCGCAGCGGCCAGGGCAAGCGTCATGCCCACCAGTCCACCGCCCAGGATCAGAAGGTCGCGCCGGTCAGACATGGAAACCCCTTGTTGAGACATTAGATGGGGCGCAGTAGGACCGAATTGATGCTCTCCGCAAGATGGACTTTCCGCCGCCTGATGGCTGGCCTCGCACTGGCGCTGGCAGCCATGATGGCGACCGGCGTGCACGCGCAGAACAACAATATCCGTGCGACCCTGGTGGCCGAAGGGCCGGTTGCCCCGGGCGAGAAGAGCACGCTGGCATTGCGCTTCTCCCCGATTAAGCCGGAATGGCATGGCTATTGGTCGAATCCCGGCGATGCAGGCCTGGGCATGGTGCTGGAATGGGACCTGCCCGACGGTGTCACCGTGGGCGAACCGCAATATCCGACACCGACGCGGCTACTGATCGACGGCTTGATGAATCATGTGTTCGAAGGTGACTATGCAGTCCTCGTGCCGCTCACGCTTGCGGAAGATTTTGCCGGTTCGGGCCTGCTGGAGGTTTCGGTCGAAGCTTTCTACCTCGCCTGTACGGACGAGATTTGCGTACCCGAGGAAGCGAGCCTGTCGGTCACCGTGCCAATTGGCGCGTCGGGTGCCTCCAATCCTGCTTTTGCCCAATATCGCAGCGCCATCGCGCCCCGACTGGATAGCGCGGCACGTTTCCAGCAAACTGCGAGCCTGTTGCGGATTGCGATTCCCTTGCCTGCCAGCATCGATGTGGGCGAGCCGCATGTGTTTGTCGGCAACCGCGATCTGGTCAATTATGCCGATGCACAGGGATTTGCCCGCGAAGGGGACGTGCTGATCGCCGAAATCCCGCTCGCCAGGACAGGGGAAATGCCCGAATTGGTCGAAGGGATACTCCGGTTGGGAAATGGCGATGGCCTGCGGTTCGAAGCGCGCGCCGGAGATGTGCCGAGCGGTGGCACCCGGCTGATGATGCGCGGCAGCGAATTGCCGGCGCTTTGGATCTTGCTGGGCGGTGCCTTGCTGGGAGGCCTGATACTAAACGTGATGCCCTGCGTGTTCCCGATCCTGAGCCTGAAAGCTCTCAGCCTTGCAAAGGCGGGTGGCGGTGAGCGCGAAGCGCGGCTGGAAGGGCTGGCCTACACTACCGGCGTAATCCTAGCCTGTATTGCCCTGGGCGGCGTGATGCTGGGCCTGCGCGCGGCAGGAGAGCAAGTCGGGTGGGCATTCCAGTTGCAAGAGCCGGGCGTGGTTGTCGCCCTGCTGGTTCTTGCCAGCCTGATTACTGCCAATCTGCTTGGCGCGTTTGAATTGCCCGGCCTCTCGATTTCGCAGGGTAGCACCCCGTCAGGTGCATTCACTACCGGCTTGCTGGCGGCCTTTGTGGCGACGCCTTGCACCGGGCCGTTCATGGCTGCTGCGCTGGGCGCGGCCCTGCTGCTGCCTGCCCCTGTCGCCCTGTTGCTTTTTGCGGCCCTCGGATTGGGGTTGGCGTTGCCGTTCCTGCTGTTGGGCTTTGTGCCCGCTCTACGCCGTATCCTACCCAAGCCGGGTCAATGGATGGAGACGTTCAAGAAGGTTCTGGCGGTGCCCATGGGGCTGACTGCCTTGGCGCTGATCTGGCTGGTCTGGCGGATCGGGGGAATGAGCTTTGCTGTTGGAGCCGTGGCATTGACGGCGGCTTCAATCGCGATCGTGGCGCTGTTGCTGGGTGCGAGGATGAGGGTCGAGCGGGCGCGCAAAGCCGTGATCGCGGTGTTTAGCCTGGTCGCCATCATGACAGTGGTGGCGATGACTCGAAATTTTGCCCCGCCCGTTGCCGATACCAGCAGCGCAACGCTTGTGACCGAACCGTTTTCGGCCGAGGCTCTGCAACGGGCGCGCGGGTCAGGCGTACCGGTGTTCGTCTATTTCACCGCCGATTGGTGCCTGACCTGCAAAGTGAATGAACGCGTGGCGATCGAGCGCGACGCGACCCAGGCAGCATTCGAAGACGCAGGGGTCGTCGCGCTGCGCGGAGACTGGACGTTGCGCCAGCCGGAGATCACCCAGTTCCTGAATGGTCAGGGTGCAGCGGGTGTACCGCTCTATCTCTGGTATGCGCCCGGCGCATCGGAGCCGAACCAGCTTTCACAAGTGCTGGGGCCGGACAGCTTGGTTACTCTGGCCCAGCAATCTCAGGCTCTCCAGTCTCGGGCTCTCCAGTCCCGACCTGTTCAGTCTCAGTCTCTTCCGCCTCGGGATCTTGCGGCCGCCCGATAGCGCGGCAGTTGTTGACCAGGTCACGCGACAGCGGGCTGGGGTTCAAGATCAGTGATCCGGCGCCCGGGATCGTGGCCTCGACGCTGCGCGGGCCAGTCAGAACATCCATATCCGGCTCGCGTGCGGCAACGCTGCCCTGCCACAACCAGGCGCGGCCATTGAAGGTCGCATCCACCGGCAGGCGCGCGACATGGAAATTTCCGACCAGTGCCATGATAGCTGTCGCGCCCCGGTCTGCCGGGGAGAAGCGGGTAAAGGCTAGCATCGGTTCCTCGCCATCGCTGGTGCACTGCATGGCAAGGAAGGGCATATCGCCCGGAATGCCATAGAGCAGGCGATCTTCGGTATCGCTGCGCGCCCACACCGCGCCTTCGCTATCGGGGGAAGGCAGAGGTTCGCTGGCGAAATTGGTCCCTTCTTCCAGCGCGATACGTTCGACATAGTCGTCAGTCGCGGGCGGCTGGCACGCCGCCAACGCGGCCAGACAAGCCAGAAATATCGGAGGCCTCATGCGTCGAAGGTCCGTTCAATCCACGAGGCGCACAGGCCCACCGCTTTGGGCAGCAAATCGGGGCGCTCGATGTAATAGTGATCGGCGCCCTTCACATCGTGATATTCCTTGCGACCATGCCCCACCGCATCGAATAATCGCCGCGCGTGGCTGGGCGTGCAGGCGAGGTCTGCCGTGTTGTTGATGACCAGTACCGGGCAGGTGATCCTGCTGGCATTGCCGAGCCCGTCGGCATTGGTCGTGTCATAGCCCCATTGCGACAACCAGCTGCGCAAGGTGGTGAAGCGCGCGAGGCCGACCGGGCCATCATTGGCGACTTTGGGTTCGCCCAGATAGCAATCGTTGGGTCGCCGGTCAGAGGGCTCCTGCGCCGGATCGGTCCAGCACGGGCTCGCCATTGTGCCATGGACAACAAACGCGCGCTCCGCATTGGGTTCACTCGCCTGCTTGAGCGCTTTCAATTCCGCCTGCACCCAGTCGGTAATGCGCCGGTTTCGCGCGATTTGCGCAGCTTTGTAAGTGGCGATGAAATCATCCGTATAGGGCGGCTGGTTGGGGTTAGCCGGATCGTAGATATTGAGCTGGGGATCACGCTCGAACGGTATGCTCTCATCAGTGATCGAGGGGTCTATCCACTCGGTCAGGGTGATCGCCCGGCTGACATGGGCCGCCAGCAGCATGATCCCGTCCACCGGCGGCAAGTCCATCGCGGTCAGATCGTATGGATCGCCCGCGGGCGTATGAGTGATCGTCGGGTTCTCGGCCTGGTCTTGGTAGAACAGCGACATTGATCCACCGCCAGACCACCCGCCCAGAATGAACTCTTCATAGCCGAACCGCGTCTTCGCATCTTTCAGCGCGGCGCCCAGATCGGCGATGCATTTTTCCATGATCAGCGCGGTGTCATTGCCACGATAGCGCGGGTTTACGTAAAGCACATCGTGCCCCGCCATCGCCAGCGCTGTGATCAGCGGCAGGAAGGACCCGCTGCCGATCGGATGGGTAAACACAATCGCCCGTTTCGCAGGGATTTCGCTGGATGCGATGCGCATGCACTCGACGAAGACCATGCCGCCAGCACCGCCATACACGTCCTTGAAGCCGGATTGCTCCTTATAGACGACGCCATAGGGATGCCGGATCGGCCCGCTCATCGGGCGTGCTCGCGATCGGCGAAGGTGCGATTGTGATAGGAGGGGCTTTGGTGCATTCTGGTCATGCACGCGGAATAGAACGAGTGAGAGGACCAAAGCAATGAGCGCGAATGTGCATCCCACCGGCATTCACCATCTTGCGGTGATGACCGCCGATATGAAGAGCCAGCTCGAATTCTTCTCCGACGTCCTCGGTTGCAGGCTGGTGGCGATCTTCGACATGCACGGCGTGCCCGGCGGAATTCACGCCTTTCTGGAGCTATCGCAGGACTGCCAGTTCAGCCTGGTTCAGCTGCCCGGCACGGGTGATATCGCGACCGAGATCGGCGCCACCCATGCCGGATGGGGCGGCGGCAATTCCGCGCCCGGTACCATGCAGCACCTCGCCTTGGGTGTTCAGCAACGTGATCAACTGCTCGCAATGCGCGACCGGATCCGGGATCGCGGGGTCAATGTTTACGGCCCGATCGATCACGGCATGTGCCAGTCGATCTACTTCGCCGGGCCGGAAAACCTCGTGCTGGAAGTGGCATGGTCGGAAAGCGCGATCGACCCGGCCAGCTGGATTGATCCCAGCGCGGCAGAAAAGATCGGTATCTCGGCAGAAGAATTGGCTGGCTACGCTGAGCCTGCTGCCTATGCCGGCGAGGGTGGCAAGGTGGCCCAGCCGCCAATCGACCCGTCTAAACCCCATCAGGCAATGGACCCGGAACGCTACAAACAAGTCATCGCCGCGCCTGACGAGGTGATCTGGCAAATGGCCAGCTATGCCGAGCCACCGGTCAACGAACCAACGGAGTAGTTACCGTCCGAATTTACGCTGCGTTTTGCCGTAGCGCAGCTTGCGGGTCCCTGGCTTGCCTTCGTTGCTGCGGCCCACACGGGGCGCTTTCTTGTCTTCGTCGGGGATGCCCAATTCGTCTGCTTCCAGCTTGCGAATTTCGTCGCGCAGGCGGCCAGCCTCTTCGAATTCCAGATTGGCGGCGGCATCGCGCATGCGCTTTTCGAGGTCCTCGATATAGGCGCGCAGATTGTGGCCGACGAGATTGTTGACCTCGTCATCGCCGGTGTCGATCACCACGCCATCCTTGCTCGCAGTATGAGCGACGATATCGGCAATGTCGCGCTTGATCGTTTGCGGGGTGATCCCGTGTTCTTCATTATACGCGCGCTGTTTCTCGCGGCGACGATCGGTTTCGGCCATCGCGCGTTCCATGCTGCCGGTGATCCGGTCGGCATAAAGGATCACCTTGCCATCGACGTTACGCGCGGCGCGGCCAATGGTCTGCACAAGGGACGTTTCGGACCGCAGGAAGCCTTCCTTGTCGGCATCAAGGATGCACACCAGTCCGCATTCGGGTATGTCGAGCCCTTCGCGGAGGAGATTGATCCCCACCAACACATCATAAACGCCCAGCCGCAAATCCCGGATCAGCTCGATCCGCTCCAGCGTTTCGACATCGGAGTGCATGTAGCGGACCCGAAGGCCGGCTTCGTGCATGAACTCGGTCAGATCCTCTGCCATCCGCTTGGTCAGCGTGGTGACGAGGGTGCGATAACCCTTCTCGGCGGTCTGGCGGCACTGCTCGATACAATCCTGCACCTGGTCTTCGACGGGGCGGATTTCGACAGGCGGGTCGATCAGGCCGGTCGGGCGGATGACCTGTTCGGCGAAGACACCGCCGGTCTGCTCCAACTCCCACCCACCCGGCGTGGCGGACACGGCGAAGGTTTGCGGACGCATGGCATCCCACTCGTTGAAGCGCAGCGGGCGGTTGTCGATACAGCTGGGCAGGCGGAAGCCATATTCGGCAAGGGTCAGTTTGCGCCGGTGGTCTCCGCGCGCCATCGCGCCGATCTGCGGCACTGTCTGGTGGCTCTCGTCGACAAACAGCAGCGCGTTGTCAGGCAGATATTCGAACAGGGTGGGCGGCGGTTCACCCGGCAGGCGGCCGGTCAGGAAGCGCGAATAGTTCTCGATCCCGTTGCAGCTTCCGGTCGCCGCGATCATTTCAAGGTCGAAATTGGTGCGTTGTTCCAACCGCTGGGCTTCAAGCAGCTGGCCTTCTTCGTGCAGTTCCTTGAGCCGTTCCTGCAGCTCGAATTTGATTGCTTCGGCGGCCTGTTTCATGGTCGGGCCGGGCGTGACATAGTGACTATTGGCGTAGATCCGCACCGTCTCCAGGCTGGCGCCCTTTTCGCCGGTCAGCGGATCGAATTCATTGATCTCCTCGATCTCGTCCCCGAAGAAACTGATCCGCCATGCCATGTCCTCATAATGGCTCGGGAAAATCTCCAGATTGTCGCCCCGCACGCGAAACGTGCCGCGCTGGAACGCGGCATCGTTGCGCTTGTATTGCAGCGCCACCAGCTTGCGGATCAGCTCGCGCTGGTCGACGCTTTCATCCTTTTTGATGTCGAAGATCATCGCCGAATAGGTTTCGACCGAACCGATGCCGTACAGGCACGAAACCGAAGCGACGATGATCACATCGTCCCGCTCGAGTAGCGAACGCGTGGCAGAGTGACGCATCCGGTCGATCGCCTCGTTTACCGAGCTTTCCTTCTCGATATAGGTGTCGGAGCGCGGGACATAGGCCTCCGGCTGGTAGTAGTCGTAATAGCTGACGAAATACTCGACTGCATTATTGGGAAAGAAGCTCTTGAATTCGCCGTAAAGCTGCGCGGCCAGGATCTTGTTCGGGGCCAGGATGAGGGCAGGGCGCTGCACCGTCTCGATCACCTTGGCCATGGTGAAGGTCTTGCCGCTACCGGTCACGCCCAGCAGCGTTTGCGTCTTTTCGCCTTCTTTAACACCCTCGACCAACTCGGCAATTGCAGTCGGCTGGTCGCCCGCAGGCTCATAATCGCTGACCAGCTCGAACCTCTTGCCGGGCATCGATTTTTCCGGCCGCGCCGGCTTGTGCGGAGTGAATTCGCCCGAAGTATCGGGCTCTTCCAGCCCGCGTCTGATCACCAATTCTGCCATGCCTGACCATATGGCCCCGCCGGGCCGGGTGCACAACCGCGAGGAATTGTGGCGCGCCGGTTGGCTTCTGGTCGAAAGCGGCTATTCTCCACGAAACACGGGACAGGAGGAATTTGCGATGAAAACGAAGATGATGCTGGTGGCCAGCGCGGCGTTGGTGATGGCAGGCTGTAGCGGCGAGGCGGACGATGCTGCAGTGGATGCAGAAGAGCTGGCTGAACAGGCGAGCGAGATGATCCAGCCGCAGGCCGGGCAATACCAGACCACAGCGGAGCTGGTTGAGTTTGAAGTGCCGGGCATGTCGGACGAAGAATCGCAAATGATCCGCGGCTTTATGGAGCAGGGCTTTACCCAGCAGGTCGGATATTGCCTGACGCCGGAAGACGCGGAAAAGGGCTTTGAAGAAGCGATCCGGAAAATGCGCAATGACGACAACAATAAATGCGAATTCACTCGCTTCGATGTGTCGTCCGGGGCGATCGATTCCGAAATGAAATGCGACGATGGCAAGGGCAATGCCGGGACGATTTCAATGGCAGGCAAAATCACCGAAACCAGCCAGGACCTGACCATGACGCTGGACCAGCAGTCCGCTGATCTGCCGCGTGGATCGATGAAGATGAAAATGAAAATGTCGTCAGAGCGGGTGGGCGAGTGCTCCTGAGAATGAACCGTGTTGGCCGGTCACTGGCAATGGCAGGATGTGCCTTGCTGGTCGCGGGGTGCGAGGAGACCCCATCCTTGTCGACCGACCAGGTGTTGAGTGAGGCGCGCGATCTCGATCGGCCGACTCCCGGACTCTATGCCAGCACAACCCAGCTGGTGGAATTCAACGTGCCGGGCCTGCCACCCGCGCAGGCTGATCGCTTCCGCGAGCAGTTGTCCGGCCTGGAAGGTGAAGACCAGCCATATTGCCTGACCAAGGAAGAGGCCAAGAAGGGTTTTGAGGACATGCTCAAAACCATCGGTGAAGCCTCCAACGGTATGGCCTGCGGGTTCGCCAAATTCGAAGTGGATGCGCCGCGCCTGGTGGCGGACCTCTCCTGCTCTGGTCCAGTCGGTGCGAAGGCCGATATCGGGTTTGCCGGTGAAACGACGTCCGAAAGCCTGGAGCTCGACATGGATATGACGGCCGAGATGGCTGTAATCCCGGGCGGCTCGATGGAAATGCGTTTCAAGGTGAAGTCGCAGCGGATCGGCGATTGTTCGGAAAGCCAGTTGGCAGAGGCCCGAAAACGGTCAGAGGCAGCCGCCGCTGCCGCTGAGTAAAGATCGGGTGTCAGCGGCATCGCAATGGCATTGCGGGTTTGGGTTTCCTATCTTGGGTTCCTGATGAGTAAACGTCGCCCCCCGACCACTCCCTTTCCGGTTCCGCTGGAACGCAAGGAGCTGGCGCGCCGTATCGCGCTGGCAAGGGAGCCGGATGAAAGCGAGATTCCCAAGCCCCGCCTGCGCCACATGCTCGCCGAAACCCTTTATTTGCTTGAACCCGTCCGGCGGCCCTTGCGCCAGCTGCGCAATCCGCTGGTAATTCCGGTCGCGGACCGGCCCAGAACAGTTATGGTACTTCCCGGTTTCGCCACGCATCCCGTCCGGATGCGGCATTTCGCCACTTCGCTGGAAAAGGCGGGACATACCGTCAAACGCTGGGGCCTCGGCTTCAATTGGGGGCCGACGGAGGAGAATTTCGAACTGTTGCGGGGTCGCCTTGCCGATCTGCACCAGCGTTCGGGCCAGCAGGTCCATCTGGTTGGCTGGAGCCTGGGTGGATTGTTCGCGCGCGAGCTGGCGAAAGACCGGCCGGAAGCGGTTGCGAAAGTAATCAGCATGGGATCGCCATTCTCCTATTCGCCGCGCGCCAACAATGCTTGGCGGATCTACCAGTTCATTGCCGGGCACAGCGTTCACGAGCCGCCGATTGGCCAGGATGTCGCGACCAAGCCCCCCGTGCCGACTGTGGCCTTGTGGAGCCCGAATGACGGGATCGTGCACCCGCGTGCGGCGTGCGGGAAACCCGATGAGCGTGACCGCGCCATTGCGCTGCGCTGCGGCCATCTGGGGTTTGCCTATTCGGACGAAGCGATCCTGACCGTGGCGCGGGAACTGGATTGCGATTGATCCTTTGATACCCTGCGGAGGGCTTGCTATGCTGCAATCTTCCAGACGGGGACCTCATGTCCGAACCGGACGATTATTTCGACGAACGTAGCGATGCTGGCGGCACCATCCGCCCGGCCTATGCTGCCTATGACGATTGGTTCCAGCAGCAGGAAACGCAGGCCCTGCGCCGCAAACATCGCGAAGCAGAGGGGCAGTTCCGCCGGACCGGGATTACTTTCAATGTCTATGGCGAGGACGAGGCGGAAGAGCGCCTGATCCCGTTCGACATGGTGCCGCGGATCATCGGATCGGCTGAATGGCGCAAGCTATCGCGCGGTATTGAACAACGCGTCAGCGCCCTCAATGCATTCATGTATGACCTCTATCACCGTCAGGAGATCATACGTGCTGGCCGGATTCCGGAGCGATTGTTCCGCAACAACGCCGCGTGGCTGCCCAACATGGTCGGCTTTACGCCGCCGGGCGGGGTTTACACCCACATTGTCGGCATCGATCTTGTCCGGACCGGGCCCGATGATTGGTTCGTGCTGGAGGACAACGCACGCACCCCATCCGGTGTGTCCTACATGCTGGAAAACCGCGAAACGATGATGGCGATGTTCCCCGACCTCTTTTCGCAGGTAGGGGTAGAGACAGTCTCCAACTATCCGCGTCGTCTGGCCAAGAGCCTGGCAGCCTGCGCGCCCGCTGCGGCGACGGGCAAGCCGGTGGTCGCAGTGCTGACGCCGGGTATCTACAACAGCGCCTATTTCGAGCACGCCTTTCTGGCAGACCAGATGGGCGCCGAACTGGTCGAGGGGAGCGATCTTCGGGTGATCGACGGACGTGTCGCTATGCGTTGCACCCATGGCTACCAGCCGGTCGATGTGATCTATCGCCGGGTCGATGATGAATTCCTCGATCCGCTGACTTTCAATCCTGACAGCATGCTGGGCGTACCCGGCATCATGGATGTCTATCGCGCGGGCGGGGTCACGATTGCCAATGCGCCCGGTACAGGCGTGTGCGATGACAAGGCGATTTATAGCTTCATGCCGGAAATCGTCGAGTTCTACACCGGCGAGAAACCGCTGCTGCCCAATGTCCAGACCTGGCGCTGCGCCGATGACGACAGCCTTGCCTATGTGCTGGACAATCTGGCCGAGCTGGTGGTCAAGGAAGTTCACGGCTCAGGCGGGTATGGCATGCTGATCGGCCCGACCGCTTCGAAGCGCGAAATCGAGAAATTTCGCAAGAAGCTGGTCGCCGATCCCGAAAACTATATTGCGCAGCCGACGCTTTCGCTCTCGACCTGCCCCATTTTCACCAAATCCGGCCTCGCCCCGCGCCATGTCGATCTGCGGCCCTATGTGCTGGTGTCGCCCGACAAAATCGACATCACGCCTGGTGGCCTGACCCGCGTGGCGCTCAAAAAGGGATCGCTGGTAGTAAATTCGAGCCAGGGCGGCGGCACCAAGGATACGTGGGTGTTGAAGGAATGAGCAGGGCAGGCGCATCATGCTAGGCCGGACAGCCAACAGCCTGTTCTGGATGTTCCGTTATCTGGAGCGGGCGGAGAACACCGCGCGCCTGCTCGATGCCGGGCTCCGTATGGCCCTGACCCGCGACATTGCGACGGCAGAGGCAGAATGGAAATCGGTGATCCAGACCGCCGGACGCCGGACCGAATACGAAGCCAAATATGACGATTATAACGGTCAACAAGCGTGGAATTTCATTTTGCGCGACAAGGACAATCCGGTCAGCGTGATGGATATGATCGATGGCGTGCGCACCAATGCCCGTGCCGCACGCAACGCGATCAGCAGCGAAGTCTGGGAAGCGATCAACGACAGCTGGATGCAGATCAAGGATCTGCTCGCGCGGCCTGTGGGGCAGGGCGCGGTGGGCAATGTCGTGGCCTCGATCCGGCAAGCAGGAACGCTGGCGCATGGGGCCATGGCCGGGTCCATGCTGCGCGATGCCGGCTTCCATTTCGCCCGGGCCGGAACCTTTCTGGAGCGCGCGGACAGCACCGCGCGCATCCTCGACATCAAATATTACCTTCTCCTGCCTTCGCTCTCCTATGTCGGCTCCAGCCTCGATACCGGTCAGTGGGACAACGTTTTGCGGTCAGTCTCGGGTGACCGTGCCTATCGGTGGCTCAATGCCGGCCAGATCGATGCGCGCGGCATCGTCGAGTTCCTGGTGTTGGATAACCGCTTCCCGCGCAGTCTGGCGTTCTGTCACAGCGCTTTGCGCGAAGAGCTGCTGGCGCTGGCCCGCATCCACAAGACGCAAGGGGAGTGCAACGAATTGATGCGCCAGTCCGACATGCGCCTGACCGACCTGACGGTGGAGCAAGTGTTTGACCAGGGGCTGCACCAGTTCCTGATCGATTTTCAGAACACCAATGCTGCCATCGCCCGTGCGATCGGCGATGATTACAGGTTCCACATCTGATGCGCCTTTCGATCCGCCACACCACCAGCTACAGCTTTGCTGAGCCGGTCGTACACGCGTTGCAGCGGCTGCGCCTGACGCCCAAGACGACCCAGGGACAGGAAATTCTCGACTGGAAAATGACATTCGAGAACGCAGTCCAGCAGCTCGAATATGAGGACCAGCATCACAACACCGTCGCCCTGATTGCGGTCGAGCCGGACACGCGTAAAGTGACGATCGAATGTGCCGGGACAGTTGATACGCAAGACAATGCTGGGGTCATCGGCCGCCACTCCGGGCACTTGCCGCTATGGAGTTTCCTCGGCCAGACCAAGCTGACCAAGCCGGGTGCCAAGCTGAAAGCGCTGCTGCGCGATCTGGACGGACCAGGCACGGAGGAGGGCGGCGACAAGGTCGATTTTCTGCATCGCCTGTCGGAATCGATCCGCAACACTGTCGATTATCGTATCGGGGAGACCGGGGTCCACACCACTGCGGAAGAAGCCGTGGTGCAGGGTTCGGGCGTATGCCAGGACCATGCCCATATTTTCATCGGTGCAGCGCGTGCGGCGGATATTCCGGCCCGCTATGTCAGCGGCTATCTGATGATGAATGACCGGATTGACCAGGATGCCACCCATGCCTGGGCCGAGGCGCACGTTGACGGGCTCGGCTGGGTCGGTTTCGACATTTCCAACGGTATCAGCCCCGATCCGCGCTATATCCGTGTGGCAACGGGCCGCGATTACCGCGATGCGGCACCGATCACCGGGATCAGTTTCGGCGGCCAGCCGGACGGGATGTCGGTGAATGTTGCTGTAGAACAGCAGACCGTTGAGCAGTAAAGGCTCGCACGGACTTCTCCGAAAACAGGACGATTCGGCATGACCTACTGCGTTGGCATGGTGCTTGAAAAAGGGCTCGTGTTGATGAGTGACACGCGCACCAATTCGGGCGTCGACAACATCTCCACCTTCCGCAAGATGTTTCATTGGACGGTACCTGGTGAACGGATCATCACCGTTATGTCCGCCGGCAATCTTGCTACGACGCAAGCCGTGGTAAGCCAGTTGGAAGAGCGCACCAAAGCGCCCGATGATCGCGAAAACTCACTGCTCGGCATGCCAACCATGTTTACGGTTGCAACCGAAATCGGGCGCCTGCTGCGCGATACGATTGACGAGCGGCAGAAGGCTAACGGCAATTCCGGGCGCAACCGGTTCACGGCATCGATCATCGTGGCCGGACAGATCGCGGGGATGGAGCCGCGCCTTTTCTATGTCTATCCAGAGGGGAATTTCATCGAGGCCAGTCTGGACACGCCATTCTTCCAGATCGGCGAGCTAAAATATGGCCGACCGATTATCATTCGCGGATACGATCGCACTATGAGCTTCGAAGACGCGATCAAGCTGCTGATGGTGTCGTTTGATTCCACGCTCAAGGCCAATCTGTCGGTCGGTCTGCCGCTTGATCTGATGGTGATCGAAAAAGACGGGTTTGCCCCATCGCATACCAATCGGATCACCGCAGAGGATGAATATTTCCAGTCGATATCGTCAAGTTGGGGCGATGCCTTGCGCTCGGCATTTCATTCTTTGCCTGACTACCAGATCAAAGATTAGGTAGTATCGCCTAGAAATAATCCGCTAGCATTCGATACGGAGCGGACTTTTACTTAAAGTATCTCGATATCGGAGGTTGTCTGCGGCTGCCATTGCTGCCGACGCGCGCAAGGATCGGGCGTTCGCGCTCGGTATATTCGCTCCAGATCGGCGCTAGACTGGATTGGGCGGATCGGCCTGGCTGGGCACGATCCGTCCCATGGAACAACGACTTACTTTGCATTGCATCGACGGCGACAGCCGTACCAGAGCCGAACTGGCCCGCGCGGGATTTGCGCTTGGCCACCATGCTGAGGTCTACGGATCAGTATCGGAACTGGCCGATCACCAACCCTCCGAAGGGATCATCATCGCACGCGACGATCCACGCGAAGGTGGCATTGGTCGCTTTATGGAGCAGATCACCGCCATGGGTATCTGGCTGCCGGTGGTGGCAACAGATGCGCAGCCGACGACCGACCGTATTGTTCATGCAGTCAAAGCGGGCGCGCTCGATTACCTGCCACTGCCGATCGACCAGCAACGGTTTGCCAACACGCTGGACCGGATCAGGGACGAGGCACGGCGACAGGCGATTTCCCGGCGCCGGATGATGGAAGCCCGTAACCGGATCGAGGCTCTCTCCAATCGCGAGCGTGAAGTGCTCGATTGGCTGACCGAAGGCAGCAGCAACAAGGCGATTGCCCGCGAGTTGGAGATCAGTCCGCGAACGGTCGAGATTCATCGGGCCAATATGATGACCAAGCTGGGCGCGCGCCATGCAGCCGAAGCCGTGCGGTTGCGGATCGAAGCCCGGATCGAGCCTGTCGCTGCGTGATGGGCCGTTGATAAGGAGCTATAGTCGCAACGGATGCAGGCAGCCGCCGTTGTGCCGGTTCCAATCCCTCGGAACCGATTGCCGGCCATCCTGCCCCGATCATTGAGGGGTGGTCGGCAAGAAATTCTACCGGCAGAAGCTGGAATTGCCCCATTCAAGGTGGAAATGGTCGCGATGGGCTGCGTTATAGTTTGGCCCCAACACTGTCCCGAAACGTTTGCAGGCGCTGCGCTGGACGATGCGCAGGAATTCCTTCTCCGCCGCGCTTCCGCCATGCCAGTCTGCGAGCACGCTGATCCGGCGGCCATCCTCCAGCACAAAGCCGGAAACGTCGATCGCTTCCGCCCGCGAATGGGCGGATCGGCGGGAAGAGCCTGCGACATTGCGACAGGCATAACTGCCCATGGTCTCGATCTGGCGTAGAGGGCTGCCCAATATCTGGCGGGCCGCCCGGTCCACGCCATAGCGGGCCCAGCCTGAAAGGGCTTCTGCCGTGGGGCAGGTGACGGGGCCGAGATTGGAAACGGCTAGGCTGGAACGATCACCCTGGAGACTTGCCAAGGTCACGGCATTGAGAGTGGAGCAGCCGGCCCCGTAATATTTGTCAGGCAGTGCAGAAAAGCGCGAGCCACTGGCACCAAGGCTGGAAAGGCATTGGCGTCCTTGGGGGCTGACTGCAAAACTCTGGCTGGCAGCACGTGAGCTGCCCTGGCTCCCGCTCTTGTCAGGCAGGACTCCGCATGCGCCGAGAAGGGCGGCCATGGTCACAAGGGTCGCAAAACGCTGCATCAGCGTAATGTCGCAGCTGTTGGTTAAGGCCAGCCTAACCCGGCAAAATCCTGCCGCAAACCCGTGCCGTTCCGGCGCAAAAAATCAGGGCGCCTCGACCTGTTCCCACAGTTCAATCTTGATCCCGTCCGGGTCGAGCAGCCAGGCAAATTTGCCATAGCCTTCATCGACACTGTCGAGCACATCGACACCCTTCTCCTTGAGCTGTGCGATGAAACCATCAAGATTATCGACCCGCAAATTGATCATGAAGCCGCCGGTGCCGGGCTTCATATAGGAATCATCGCTGAAGTGGCTGATTAGCGAGTAGGGCTGGTCGCCGGTTTCTTCTGACCAGCTCATTTGCGGGCCATATTCCCCGTCCAGCCCCAGAGTGTCGCGATACCACTGACGGGTCGCTGCGGGGTCTTTCACAACATAGAATACGCCGCCCAGTCCGGTAACCTTGGCCATCATTTTTCTCCTGTTCCCGCCGCATGTGTAACCGATTGTCGCATTCGGGCGAAGCGCCATTGCAACACCACCCTTCCCAACAGGAGAATATTGTAATGCTTCGTTTCCTCGGACTTCTTACCGGTATCATCGCGCTGGCCGTCGCGGCGCTGGGCACCACGGCCAATGCGGCCGGTGGCTCCATCACCCGCTACAACGCGCAAAGCTTCGCCGCGGCGCAGGATCAGGGCAAGACCATCGTGGTCGATGTCCATGCCAGCTGGTGCCCGACCTGCAAGGCGCAGGCTCCGATCCTGTCGCAGCTCGCCAAGGATGCCAAGAACGTGAAATTTGTCCGCGTCGATTTCGATCGCGACAAGGCTTTCCTGCGCCAGCACCGCATCCCGCGCCAGTCCACCATCCTGGTATTCAAGGGCAAGCAGGAGGTGGGTCGTTCGATCGCTGAAACGAACCGTACGCGCCTGCGCAGCTTCGTGCTCGACCGTATCTGATCGCCCAATAGACAGACCAGAGGCCCGTCATGCTTGGTAGCACGCTTCTCTCCTTCGTCGCCGGACTGGTGACGATCCTGAACCCCTGCGTTCTGCCGCTCATCCCGATCCTGATCGGGTCGGCGCTGAGCAAGAGCAAGATGGGCCCCGTGGCGCTTGCGGCCGGATTGGTGACCAGTTTCACCATCTTCGGCTTCGGAGTGATCGCCTTTGGCTATTCCATCGGCATTAATGAACAGGCCGTGCGTATCGGTGCGGGCCTGTTGTTGGCCGTCGCAGGTTTCGTCTTGCTGGTGCCCAGGGCACAGGCGGCCTTGAGCGGTGCGACGGCACCGATCGCAAACTTTGGCAATCAGCAATTGGGCCGGGTCACTGGCGATGGTGCCGGCGGCCAGTTCGCCATCGGCCTGCTCCTCGGCCTGGTCTGGGCGCCGTGCGTTGGCCCGACTCTGGGTGTGGCCATTGCTGCGGCCAGTTCCGGTCAGGACCTGCTCTCCAGCTTCTTCATCTTCCTTGTCTTCGGGCTGGGCGTCGCAACCTCGATCCTGGCCTTCGCTTATGGGTCACGCCGGGCGCTGAAGGACAAGCGCGATACGATGGTGACGCTGGCCAAATACGGCAAACCGCTGTTCGGCGCTGCCTTGCTGGTGGTCGGCTTGATGGTCGTGACCGGCTTTGACAAGGTGATCGAGGCGGCGCTGCTGGGTGTCCTGCCGCAAAGTGTGATAGAGTTTACGACACAGTTTTAGGGCAGCAATGATCGCACCCTAGGCAGCGCGCGGTGAGGATTCCTCGTCGCGCGCTGTTGCTTTGGAGACAAGCCAGATAGCGAGGCTCGCGGCCACGAAACCCGGGATGATCTCGTAGACGCCCGGACCTCCCAGGAACGCCCCGTTCCAGCCCAGTGCAATCCAAACCATCACCGTGGCGGCGCCAACGACCAATCCGGACACTGCGCCTGCACCAGTCATCTTGTCCCATGTCAGCGCAAACAGGATCAGCGGGCCAAACGCCGCGCCGAACCCGGCCCAGGCGTTGGAAACCAGCCCCAGAACCTGACTGTCCGGATCACGCGCAATCACAATTGCGGCGAGGGCGACCAACAGCACGCAAAGTCGCCCGACATTCACCGCCTCGGTCTCGCTGCATTCCTTGCGCAGGAACAGACGGTAGAAATCCTCGGTCAGACTGCTGGAGCTGACCAGCAATTGCGAGCTGATCGTACTCATGATTGCCGCCAGCAATGCCGCCAGCAGGAAGCCGGTAATCAGCGGGTGGAACAGAAGGTCTGCCAGAAGGATGAAGATCGTCTCCGGGTCTTGTACCACCACGCCATTCGCCTCGGCATAGGCGCGGCCAGCAATGCCGACGCCGATGGCCCCGATCAGCGCCACGGCCATCCAGCTCAGGCCGATCGTGCGCGCCACCTTAACGTCTGCGACACTGCGCACCGCCATGAAACGCACGATGATATGCGGCTGCCCGAAATAGCCCAGTCCCCAGGTTACCGCGCTCAGCCAGCCAATCAGAGTCAGCCCGCCAAACAGGCTGAACAGGCCGGGATCGACCTCGTTGAGCATCCCTGTCACCGCGCTCCATTCGCCCAACGCGCCCACATCCTTGCCGCCCCAGATCACCACCAGCGGCATCAGCACCAGCGCCACCACCATGATGCAGCCCTGGACGAAATCGGTCAGGCTGACGGCCAGAAAGCCACCCACCATCGTATAGGCAAGCACCACGCCGGCGGTGATCCAGATGCCGAGCATGTAGTCGCTCATGCCCGCTCCCGGCATGATCCCGGCAAAGGCGGTTTCGAACAGTTTGCCGCCACCAACCAGCCCGGCTGCCGTGTAGACGGTGAAAAACAGCACAATGATCACTGCGCTCACCACCCGCAGGGCCACCGCCTTGTCGGGGAAGCGATTGGCGAGGAATTCCGGAATGGTCAGCGCATTGCCCAGATCTTCGGTCTGTTGGCGCAGGCGCGGTGCGACGATGATCCAGTTCGCCACGGCGCCGACAAACAGCCCGATACCGATCCACGCCTCTACCAGCCCGCTGGCATAGAGCGCACCGGGCAAGCCCAGCAGCAGCCAGCCCGACATGTCCGAGGCCCCGGCACTCAGCGCCGCCACAGCCGGATGCAGATTTCGTCCAGCAAGGAGATAGCCCGCACTGTCCGAAGTCGACTTGCGCCACGCATACAGCCCGATACCCAGCATCAGGATGAAATAGAGCGCGAGCGAGACGAGAGTGCCGGTCTGGAAGGAGCCTGTTGTCATGCGCGGGCAGGTAACAGGGCAGGCACGGGATGGCTACCGGCGCAGTGCATCATCATCTTGCTTGCTCAAGCGCGTTCGTGATCGCTTCTTGTAACCTGATTGAACCGGTTTCGGAAAAGTGCACCTGGTCCAGAAACAGGGGCCGGCCAGAGCTCGTGGCTTCGCATCTTTCATTGTCACAAAAGAGCGATACCGGATCGATAACGACCAGCGTTCCACCAGACGAAAGAGCGGGAGCAATGATCGATTGCCGAAAATCGGCGGCGTTCTTCAGGCTCGCTGCTGCGGCGAACGACTGACACGGCAACTGCCCACGCCCCTGGAATTCCGACGTCCGGATACACGTCAGCAGATCGACAACGGGCGTGGGTGCCGGGCCGACCACGACCAGCTTTCCGCCACGCGCTTGCATCAATCCGGCGAGTTTGTGCAGTGTGGCGGAGATGGTTGCGTAGGAATCCCGGGTGCCAACGCGCCACGTACCTGACGTCGCAAGTACGCGACCTTCGAGATAGGTTTCCCATTGTGCAGCGACGAAAAGGACTTTGATTCTTTGATCGCCTTCGATCCGGGCCAAGACCGCTTGATTGAAAGCAGGGCATCCTGACGTCATACGATTTTCCGGAAAAAACCCGTCCGCGAGAATCGGTGGGCAGCCGGCCTTTGTGTGCTGTTGGATTGCGACCCCGGTCTCGGCTCCCGCACTTTCCATCGCAGGTGCAAGGTGGGCGGCCTGGCTGTCTCCCCAGAGCAGCGCAATCGGATGCCTTTCGCTCTCCATGTTGCCCAGCTTGCACTGGCCATGCGGGGCCGGCGTAGATCCGCGCCGCAGGCAATCATTCGCCTGGAATGCAACAATTTCCTTTTCCAGCGACTGGGTGGTTTCACTCTTCGTGCTTCCGCGCGAGGGGAAGCCGTTTTGGGCAATTATTGCGCCGGAAATGGCGACAATCGAAAACGCCACGCCAGCCGAAACTCCGAACACGGTCTTTGAACTGACCCGGTTCCGGTCGCGAAAGGGCCTTTCGACAAAGTGATAGAGAAGGGATGCGCAGCCAATCGAAACCATCACAATCAGGATGGACTGACCGATTGTGAGATCGCCCAGGTCCGCACCAATATACGCGAATTTGAATAGCACGATTGCGGGCCAATGGACGAGATAGAGTGGATAGGAGATCAACCCGACATACACCACAGACCGGAGCGACAGGGCCCTGCCGATGAGCGTACCTTCCGCGGTCCAGAGCAAGAGGGCTGATCCCAAGATCGGGAGTAGTGCAAATGGACCCGGGAAGGGAGTGGCTGCACTGAATCCTAGTACCGCCACGACGATCAGACCCAGACCCAGGAATGCGAGGCCTCCCCGCACTGAGCGGGAACGCACTTCCGGAAAGGCGCCCAGCGCCAGAAGCGATCCTACAAGAAGTTCCCAGGCGCGGGTTATCGGAAGATAGAAGTTGAAAGTGGGGGCAGCATAGGTGGCCCAGGCGCTCGCCAACAGGGAGAGTATTACTGCCAGCCCGATGAAGGCGCGGACATGCGGCCGGAAAAAGCGGTACAGAAAGAGTAGAACGACCGGGAAGACGAGATAGAATTGCTCTTCGACCGCCAGCGACCACATGTGCAGGTTGGGTTTGAGCTCGGCTGCTCCGTCGAAATACCCCTCCTGCCGGAAAAAGAAGATGTTGGCCGCGAACAGCATCGTCGCGATCGACGACTTGGCGAGGCCGACCAGTTCTTGCGGAGCAAGCAAGAATACGGCGACGAGCAATGTCATCGCCGCAACTACGAAGAGCGAGGGCATCAATCGCCTTAGCCTTCGCTCATAGAAGTTCAGGATCGAATAACGACCGGTGGCCATTTCGTCGGCGATAATCTTCGTGATCAGGTATCCGGAAATCACGAAGAAGACGTCGACACCAACGTAACCGCCCTGAAAGGCGGGGCTGCCGATATGGAATAGGACAACCACGCTGACTGCGAGCGCACGCAACCCGTCAATATCTGCACGGTAATCCAGATTAGCCATCGCAAAGCCCATGATGGCCCGGCATTCCAGTGACAATTTTCATCGATTGCCGGTTCCGACGGCAGAATTCTCGTACTGCGAAGCTCAACCCGCCAACCCTTGGGCACCACGTTGCTTTCCGCGCAATGGAGCAAAGACGGAAACCGATATTGCTCCAGTCCGCAAGAACCAGAACAAGACGACCAATTGGAAGGATACCAGGAACCGTTCACTCCCGCTGAACGGGCTGAAAAGGACCGACCAAATCAATGCGAAAGAGCAATATGCGATGAGCGGAGCGAGAACTTCCTCGCGCTTGAGTAGCTGGAAGAGCGTGGCGAAGGGCAGGCTTAACACGAACAGCCAGAATAAGCCGCCAAGCACGCCAGCCTCCACCCACGAGCCCAGCAGGTAGCTGTGGGACGGAATCAGGTCGCGCTTGCCCTTCTGGGCGTCGAAGATGGGTAGACCCAGTTCGACCTTGATCGAGTGATGCAATGCGACATAGCGCGCATCGCGCGCCCAACTTCCGTGTCCCAGAACTGGCGAGTCTGCGATTGCTCGAACCGATACCAGGCTCTCGGTGCGTCCACCCAGGATCAACGGCACTTCACCTGATGTCTGGTCACGGTATTTCAAATAGGCTTCGCGGCCTAACCAGCCATTCTCGGCGGCGGCAGTGTAAGTGAATGTCGCGCCCCAGATCACCGCAGCGCCACCGACCAGAATAATCGCAAAGCCACCGAAATTCAGTTTCCTGCGCCATTCCTTGAACGGGGTAACGAACAGAACAAATGCGGCGACCGCAGAGGAAAAAAGCGCAATGGCGAAGGAAGCACGCGCCCCTTGAAGCAGAATGTAGAGGCTCAAGAGAGCCAGAACGGCCGGTATCAGGTACTGGATACGCCGGTACCGCAAAGCAATGACCAGCAGCAGCCCGAGCGAGCAGTAAACAAGGGCTTTGTCATACCCGAACTTCCACGCATCTTTGATGAATTCCTCGGGAATATTATAGGCAGAGGCGATGCCCAAGCCGATCGCGAAGGCAATCATGTAGCTTCGTCGACGCGGCAGCCAGAGCCACAGCACGCAGACATGCAGGCCCAGGAAGACAATTCTCGACCACCCGCGAAGATAATCTGACGGAACCGTCCCGCGTACCAGATCCGTCAGCACCTGACCTAGAAGCCAGAGACCCATGAAGATGAAGAACACCCTCAACCGGTAAAGCCGGTCCCCGGCGTCTGAAAGTGTCAGCAAGAGCGCCAGCATCGGCAGCGCAAGAATGTCGAGCAGGTACAATTGACCGACGAGATCGAAGACAATCAATTGAGAAAGCGGGTAAAGGAATGCCAACACAGTCCAGGGATCGAACTCAATCCGTTCGACTGCCAGTGCGCCGCGAATCCCGTCTTTTGGGTCGGCAGCATCCTGATGGCTGCGCGGACTAGTAGCTCTGCTCATCCTGTGGCTACCCCCAACACAGCGAACCGACGAGCAACCAATGCAGGCGTATCACGTCGAATCAATCGCACTTCCAGCCCAAAGCTGCGCTTGCTTGGGAGCCAGGTCAACTGGGTCAACGCCGATTGCTTCAACAAAGCGTCTTGCAGTCGAAAGTCGAAACTGGCTCCAATGGAGGCCGCAGGGTCTGCTAGCGCTTACGCCTCGATCTTGCGCTTCGCCTTTTTGCGCTCGTGCGGGCACAGCAGTGCCTTACGCAGACGGATGCTTTCCGGAGTTACTTCGACCATTTCATCATCGTCGATGTAAGCGATCGACTGCTCCAGGGTCATCACGCGCGGCGGGGTGAGGCGGATCGCGTCGTCCTTGCCGGTGGAACGGAAGTTGGTCAGCTGTTTGGACTTCATCGGATTGACTTCCAGATCGTCCGGTTTGGCATTTTCGCCGATCACCATGCCTTCATAGACCTTGGCCTGGCTGCCGATGAAAAGCTCGCCGCGTTCTTCCAGTGCGTAGAGCGCATAGCCGGTCGCTTCGCCGGTACCGTTGGAAATCAGCACGCCCTGGCTGCGACCGCCCACGGCGCCCTTATAGGGGCCGTATTTCTCGAACAGGCGGTTCATGATGCCGGTGCCGCGCGTGTCGGACAGGAATTCGCCGTGATAGCCGATCAGCCCGCGTGACGGGGCGGAAAAGGTGATGCGGGTCTTGCCCTTGCCGCTCGGGCGCATCTCGGTGAGATCGGCCTTACGCTTCTGCATCTTCTCGACCACGGTGCCGGAGTGTTCGTCATCCACGTCGATCACGACGGTTTCATACGGCTCCATGCGTTGGCCGTTTTCTTCTGTGAACAGGACGCGGGGGCGGCTGATGCCCAGCTCGAAGCCTTCGCGGCGCATCGTTTCGATCAGCACGCCGAGCTGCAATTCGCCGCGGCCAGCCACTTCGAAACTGTCCTTGTCGCTGCTTTCGGTCACGCGAATGGCGACGTTGGTTTCCGCCTCGCGCTCAAGCCGGTCACGGATCATGCGGCTGGTAACCTTGCTGCCCTCGCGGCCCGCCAGCGGGCTGTCATTCACGGCAAAGCGCATGGCGAGGGTGGGGGGATCGATCAGCTGCGCGGCAATCGGTTCCTTCACGCTCGGGTCGCAAATGGTGTTGGCGACGGTTGCCTTTTCGAGGCCTGCCAGCGCGATGATGTCGCCCGCCTTGGCGGTTTCGACCGGGACCCGCTCGAGCCCGTCAAAGCTCATCAGCTTGGTCGCGCGGCCGACTTCGACAACATTGCCGTCCAGATCGATGGCGTGGATCGGATCGTTGATGTTGATCGTGCCCGATTGCACACGGCCGGTGAGCACGCGGCCCATGAAGTTGTCACGATCCAGCAGTGTGGCGAGGAAGGAGAACGGTCCGCTTTCGTCGAGGCCGGGGGCAGGTACGTGCTCGGTGATCAGCTTGAACAGCGGCTCCAGATTGCCTTCGCGTGCGCTTTCGTCATTGCTGGCATAGCCATCGCGGCCCGAAGCCCACAGGGAAGGGAAATCGAGCTGCTCGTCAGTCGCGTCGAGCGATGCGAACAGGTCGAACACTTCGTCCAACACTTCTTGTGGACGGCCATCAGGGCGGTCGATCTTGTTGACGACCACAATCGGCTTGAGGCCCAATGCGAGCGCCTTGCCGGTCACAAACTTGGTCTGCGGCATCGCGCCTTCCGCGCTGTCCACGAGCAGGATAACGCCATCGACCATGCTCAGGATGCGTTCCACCTCGGCGCCGAAATCGGCGTGGCCCGGGGTATCGACGATGTTGATACGAGTCGTCTCTCCCTCATGTTCCCATTCGACACTGGTGCACTTGGCGAGGATGGTAATCCCGCGTTCCTTTTCCAGGTCGCCCGAATCCATCGCGCGCTCTTCCACGCGCTGGTTTTCGCGGAAGGTGCCGGACTGGCGGAACAATTGGTCGACAAGTGTGGTCTTGCCATGATCGACGTGGGCGATGATCGCCACGTTGCGGAGGGCCTGGGACATGTTGGATCTCTATGTTGGTGAGCGCGGCCTATGTTGCAGCGCAATATTCGCCCGCGCCCCTAGCGGATGCGCGCGCGCGCGGCAACTGTGTCTACCGTGCAACAAGTCGATTCCAACGCGGGTGTGCGACGCGGTGACGCTTGAGAACAGCGATTCTGCAATCTATGCGCGTGATCAAGCGGTCGCAGGCTCCTCCCCCTTGCACTGGCGGCTGCGCAGGAAGAGGAACATTATTCCATGAAATCAACTGTTTTGAACGGTGCATTCGCGCCGCGTAAGGGTCTTTCGCGCCTTGGTTTGTTGGCCGGCGCTGCCGGGATCGCTCTCACCCCGGGTGCCGCATTGGCCCAGGATGCCGACGCCACCGCCGATGCCGAGCCTGATACGGGCGCCCCGGTTATCATCGTGACCGCGACCAAGCGTGCTCAAAGCCTGCAGGAAACACCGATCTCGGTTTCGGTTACCACCGGTGAAGTGCTTGAGCAGGCGCAGATTCGCGACGTTCTCGACCTCCAGACCGTTACGCCTTCGCTGCGCGTGAGCCAGCTGCAGACTTCGTCGGCTTCGACCTTCATCATCCGCGGCTTCGGTAACGGCGACAACAACTTCGGCATCGAGCCGTCGGTCGGTGTGTTTATCGACGGTGTGTTCCGTTCGCGTTCTGCGGCGGCCTTGTCCGATCTTCCCAATGTCGAGCGCATCGAGGTCTTGAACGGCCCACAATCGACGCTGTTCGGCAAGAACGCGTCAGCCGGCGTGATCTCGGTTGTCACCCGCGAACCGCAGTTTGAATTCGGCGGCGCTGTCGAAGCCAGCTACGGCAATTTCAATGCCATCGTGGTCAAGGCTGACGTGACTGGCCCGATCAGCGACAGCATCGCCTTCTCGCTCGACGGCAGTTACAACACGCGTGACGGCTATGCCAATATCGTCAACCTCGACACAGAGCAGAACAACCGTGACCGCTGGTCGGCCCGCGGCCAGTTGCTGTTCGAACCGAGTGACAGCCTGAAGATCCGCGCCATTGCCGACTATTCGCGCATTGACGAAATCTGCTGCCAGGTCAGCACGTTGGTGGCCGGCCCGACCGCAGGTGCCATCTTCGCACTTGGCGGCGCGCTCGACACCGACTTCTTCAGCTACAACGCGTTCCTGAACCAGGTTCCGATCAACGAAGTCGAAAATTATGGCGGCTCGGTCCAGATTGACTGGAACAGTGGCCCGATTTCGGTGACTTCGATCACCTCTTATCGTGAGCTGGAAAACCTGTTCATCTCCGACATCGACTACACCAGTCTCGATGTCGCCAATGAAACCCGCGACCAGGCCGTGAGCACTTTCACGCAGGAAATCCGGATCACTTCTGATTTCGACGGACCGCTCAACTTCCTGCTTGGTGGTTTCTATTTCGATGAGAGCATCGAGCAGACCAGCCAGATCGAGAACGGTACGCAGATCCGTGACTTCTTCGAAATCCTGGCAGGTGCCAATCCGGTCGATGTGATCACCGGCGCACCGACGCTGTTCAACGGGCTCGAAGCCAGCTTCGGTTTCCCGCAGGAAAGCATCTTCGCCACGCCGCTGTTGACTGCTGAGCAATTCTCGATGGACAACAAGTCGTGGTCGATCTTCGGTACCGTTGATTTCGAACCGGTTGACGGCCTCGTCCTCACCGGCGGGTTCAACTACACCGACGACAAGAAGGATTTCGCACTTGCCCAGCAGAGCTTTGATCCGCTGGCCCAGGTCAATTTCGTCGATGTCTTCATCGCTGGTGCAACCGGCGGGACGGTAACCACTGCGGCCCAGTTCGCTGCTCTTCCGGCAGCCAACCAGGCGGCGCTTATCGGCGCGGCAACTGACCCGACCGTCAACCCGCTGTTGGGTCTGGCTGCGTTTCAGTTCCAGCCGCCGTTCCTGACGATCCCGAACGCGGTCGAAGACGGTCGCACGCGTGATGACAAGTTCACCTATTTGCTGCGTGCAGCATATCAGGTGTCGCCTTCGATCAATGTCTACGGCAGCTACTCGACCGGCTTCAAGGCAAGCTCGGTCAACCTGTCGCGGGACTCGCGTCCTGCGAACACGGACTTCTTGGCCGGGCCAGGCGGTTCGACCATTGCGGCGCCGGCCTCCAACATCCTGAATGCCGGTCTGGCCTTGCCTAACCTGGTATCGGGTTCGCGCTTTGCCGGTCCGGAAGAAGCCGAAGTGTACGAAATCGGCTTCAAGGGGCAGTGGGACGGACTGAGCGTGAATGTCGCTTTGTTCGACCAGAGCATCCAGGGTTTCCAGAGCTTCGCCTTCACGGGCACCGGCTTTGCCCTGCGCAACGCTGGTAAGCAGTCGGTCAAGGGCTTCGAGCTCGACAGCACGATCACACCGACCGATGGCCTCGTGTTCACCTTCGCAATGACCTATCTCGATCCGCTGTTTGACGATTTCCCCGGCAGCGTTCTGGGTGATCTGACCGGTGTTACACCGGCCGGTATCCCGGAGATCGCCATCGCGACGTCGGCAACCTACACGCATGAATTCGGTGCCTCGGGCAACCGTTTGATCACGCGTGTGGATTACAACCACGAAAGCAACAGCGACATCAACAATGGCCTGCCGACGTTCAACGCAGCGCTGGGCAACACCAATATCTTCCGTCGTGAAGTCAATCTGGTGAACGCTTCGATGACGTTGGCACTCGACAATGGCATCGAAGTGGGTCTGTGGGGCCGCAACCTGTTCAACGACCAGTACATCCTGACGGTGTTCGATGGTGTTGCGCAGGCTGGTACGGTTTCCGGCTACCCCAGCGCACCGCGCACCTATGGCGGCGTTGTACGCTTCAAGTTCTGATCGAACGATCAGTACCGATACGGAAAAGGGGGCTTTCGGGCCCCCTTTTTTGTGCCCCTTGCCAATTGCTTGCAAGTCAGGGCAAACTCTCGACCAATCAACGAGAGTGGGGGTGAGAAATGGAATGGATGATCCTGCCGTTTAGGCGGTATTTCGATTTTCAGGGGCGTTCGCGGCGGATGGAGTTCTGGATGTTCGCCGTTCTCAACTTGCTGGTGTACCTCGTTATCGGGGGCCTGACATTTGGCATCGGTGGTGGAATTGATGCGCTTTCGGGCGTCGATCCGGACGATACCATGGCGCTGTATTCTGGCATGTTCAGTGGG
Source organism: Parerythrobacter jejuensis (assembly GCF_039536765.1). Taxonomy (NCBI): domain Bacteria; kingdom Pseudomonadati; phylum Pseudomonadota; class Alphaproteobacteria; order Sphingomonadales; family Erythrobacteraceae; genus Parerythrobacter; species Parerythrobacter jejuensis. The sequence goes on along the minus strand of NZ_BAAAZF010000001.1, from coordinate 1,086,735 downwards.
GTTGGTTTGTTGTTCGCGCTATGGGGCCTGATCGTGTTCATCCCGAGCATCGCGGTCTCTGTTCGCCGGCTGCACGATCGCGATATGTCGGGTTGGTGGTATCTCGGATTTATTGTGGCCAGCCTGATCCCTTTCATTGGGTTTCTGGCGTCGCTCGCTTTCCTCGTGCTGATGTTCCTGCCCGGCACCGAAGGCCCCAACCGGTTCGGGCCTGATCCCAAAAATCCAAACGATGCGAGTGTTTTCGAGTAAGCACAGACTTCGCCGAACGCATCGTTTTCGAGGAGGGGGCTTTCGGGCCCCCTTTTTCGTTGAACTGTTGTGGAGTCGGAACGGGCGGCATAGGCTCGCGTGATGGCATATTCCCCTCCATCCTCGGCGCAGATTGTGTCTGTCTCCCGCCACGGCGAGCATGGTTTTTCCAAGCAGGTATGTCAGCAAATCACGCTGGTGGCCGGATTGGGCGTGGAGGGTGATGCGCATCAGGGGGCGAAAGTGCAGCACCTGTCCCGCGTCAGGGCCGATCCTGAACAGCCCAATCTACGCCAGGTTCATCTGATCCATGCGGAGCTGTTTGCCCAGCTTCACGGCAAGGGCTTCGATATCGGGCCAGCGGAATTGGGCGAAAACATCACCACCAGCGGGATCGACCTTCTGGGTCTCCCGCGCGGCACGGTGCTGCGATTGGGGGACGAGGCCGAGATCGAAGTGACCGGCCTGCGCAACCCCTGCGCCCAGATCGAGGCGTACCAGCCCGGCTTGCTCAAGGCCGTGCTGGACACCGCACCCGACGGGAGCCTGGTCCGCAAGGCGGGGATCATGGCGATCGTGCGCCACTCCGGAACTGTCGCCGCCGGCGATCCCGTATCGGTCGTGCTGCCGCCAGAACCGCATCAGCCCCTTGAGCGGGTGTAGAGGATTGTCTCAGGATTTATCACACGGCTACGACGCGGTCGCAGACCAATATGCCGCTGCGCGTTCCGAGACAGGAGCCGAATTGGTGCGGGAGTGGGCGAAGCGAGCCCTCCCTTCGCAAGCATCCCTGATAGATATCGGTTGTGGCACGGGAGAGCCAATTGCCCGAGCGCTCGTCGAAGCGGGTTTCGATCTGTATGGAATCGATCCTTCGCAAGCCATGCTGACCCGGTTTCGCGCGGCCCTTCCGGAAACCCCCGTAGCTTGCGAGACGGTGCAAGAGAGCGCGTTCTTTGGCCGCAGCTTCGATGCCGCCGTCGCAATCGGGGTGATCTTCCTGCTGCCGGGATCAGAGCAAGTCATCGCCTTCGAGCGCATGGCGCAGGCCGTGGGGCCCGGCGGGCATGTCTTGTTCAGTGCTCCGAATGAAGTGCATCAGTGGCAGGACGTTCTGACTGGCGAGCAATCGCGCTCGCTTGGCAAGGGAGCCTATCGCGCGCTGCTCGATGCGTGCAGCATGGATCTGGTCGCGTCGTTCGAGGACAGTGGCGGCAATGCCTATCACCACGCCGTAAAGCGCGGCGCCTAGGCCTTCACGCTACAATGCGCGCAGAGCCTGTGCGGGTTTGGCACGCAACAGCGGCAACGAACCGATCAGGGCAAAGCCAACCACCAACGCGAGACCCGCGCCGAGTACAGCCAACACCACGCTCCAGTCAGGCAACCAGTCGAATTCGAACAATTGCGTGATCACCAGCCACGCCAGCCCGCTGCCAATCGCCAGTGCGACGACAGCCAGGATGAGCGCCAACAAGGCATATTCGATCAGCTGCATCAGCAAGATCTGCCCACGGCTCGCGCCCAGAACGCGCAGCACGACAGTGTCGTAGGTCCGTGCGGCCCGCGCTGCGGCAATCGCGCCGAGCAAGACGGCAAGACCGGCGAGCACCGCGACCGAGGCCGCCGCCAGCGTGGCAATGCCCACCTGTCCGACAATGGTCCGGGCCTGCACCAGTACCTGACCCACTTCGATGACAGAGCTAGACGGGAAGGTCTGGACCAGTTCGCGCAAGAGCGGGCCGGTTGGGATGTCGTCGCGTGAAAACTCGATCGTTGCAGCAAGGTTGTGCGGGGCGTCTTCCAGCGCATTGGGGCTGAAAACGAGGGCGTAATTGAAGCCCATGCTTTCCCAGTCGATACTGCGGGTATTTGCCACCGTCACAGTGCGTTCGACGCCGAGTAGCGCGATGGTCAGGCGGTCTCCCGGTTCCAGATCGATCGCTTGAGCAAAATCATCGGCGACTGAGACCAGCGGTTCGCCATCATAGTCGGCATCCCACCAGCTTCCCTCGACGACGCTATTGCCGGCGGGCAGCTTTGCCGAATAGGTCAGGCCGCGCTCGCCGCGCAGCACCCATGCGCCGTCTGGAATGCTCTCCAGTTCCGCTACCTGCACCATGGCATTTTCAGGACCATAAGCAGTCACTGATCCGCGCAGGGCGGGGACGGAGCGGATCATGGCGTCGGCATCCTGTGCTTGCACGACCCCTTCGAATTCACTGACCCGGTCCCGCGGAATATCGAGCACGAAATAGTCCGGCGCCTCTTGCGGAACGCTGCTTTCGATATTGCCGTCAATGGCGGTCTGAATCCCGGCAAGCAGGACGAAGGCAGAAAGCCCGAAGCCCAAAGCTGTTACCAACGCACCAGTCGATGCGCCCGGGCGCGAGAGATTGGCCAGCGCATTGCGCACTAGCGGATTGGACGGTCGCCCGACCTTGGAAGAGAGGGTTCGGATCGCCCATCCGAGCAAGGCGAGCACCAGCAGCATGCCAGCGGCTCCGGCCAGGAAGCCGCCTGCCAGTAGCGGATCGCGCGACGTCAGCAGCGCGAGAGCGACAATGCCGACCAGTCCGCCTCCGACCCACAGCAAGGCTCTGGTATCGCGGGCGAGGGGGGCAATTCGAGCGCGCATCAACGCCATGGCGGGGAACTGGCGCGCGCGCAGCAGGGGCGTTGCGGCAAAGACCACTGCCACCAGCAAGCCATAGGCACTGGCGAGCAAGAGCGCGGCCGGTTCGAAGGTAAAGCCGCTCGATACCGGCAACAATCCTTGCAGGGCAGCCCCGAGAATGGGCGTAATAGCAAGGCCGACTGCAAGGCCCGCTGCGCTACCGATCAAGGCTGCCAGCCCGATCTGGAGCGCATAGATCCGCACGATGTCGCCGCTAGTCGCACCAAGGACTTTCAGCGTCGCAATACTGCTTCGACGCGCCTCGAGATAAGAGGAGACACCGCCGCCAATGCCGATCCCGGCAATCACCAGCGCAGCAAGGCCGACCAGGGTCAGGAATTCGCCCATCCGGCCGACAAACCTGTCTGCGCCCGGGCTGGCGCGATCACGGTTGCGGAAATCGAATCCGGCGAGCGGGAATTGCTCTTGCAGCGCATCCTGAACAACCTGCGGATCCTGATTGCCATCGAAGGCGATGCGCGACTTGCTCTGGTACATCGCGCCGGGCTGGATCAGGCCGGCATCATAGGGCGTCTGCAAATCGGTGATGATGGTCGGGCCCAATTGGAAACCTTCGGACAATTTATCCGGCTCGACATCGATGACCCCCGCTGCAGTGACAGTCGAGGTGCCGATCTGGAAGCTGTCGCCGATGGCGATATCCAGTCGGTCCATAGCCCCTTGGCCGACCCACGCTTCGCCGGGTGCAGGGGCATTGACGCTGCGTCCATCGGTCAGGGTCAGCTCGCCATAAAGCGGGTAATTGTCGCCTACCGATTTGAGGCCCACGGGCGCCGTGGCGTCGCCATTTCGGGCAACTACTTGCAAGCGGGTACCAAGCGACACTTCGCCATAGTCTTCGAGCGCGGCCAGCTCCGCATCATTGGGGCTGCGTTGCCAGATTTCGACTTCCAGATCACCGCCGAGCAGTTCTTGCCCGCGATTGGCCAGCTCGTCCTCGATCGCGCCGGTCAGCGTGCCGATTGCGGCGAGCGCCCCGGTGCCCAGAAACAGGCACACCAGCAACAGGCGCAGGCCCTTGAAGCGCAGGTTCAACTCACGCCGCGCCAGCTTCCACGCGGTGCCCCAGGAAATGGTGGTGCTCATGCCGCCTTGGCTGTCTGCGTATCGCTGGCAATCACACCATCGCCCAGCGTGATGACCCGATCGCAGCGTTCCGCCAGGCTTGGATCATGCGTGATGATGATCAGGGTCGCCCCGGTCTCGCCGCGACGTTTGAACAACATATCGATAATCTCGGCCCCGGTTGCCGCGTCCAGATTGCCGGTCGGCTCGTCGGCGAAAATCAATTCGGGGCGGGGCGCGGTGGCGCGGGCAATGGCCACGCGCTGTTGTTCGCCGCCCGAAAGCTGGGTCGGATAATGGTCAAGCCGATGGCCCAGGCCCACAGCTTCCAGCTCTGTGCGTGCCCGGTCACGTACACCAGTTGCGCCCGCCAGCTCCATCGGAGTGGCGACATTTTCGGTCGCAGTCATGGTCGGCAACAGGTGAAAAGCCTGCAGCACAATCCCGATCCGGCCGCGACGGGCTTGTGCCAGCTCATCCTCGTCCATGCCGACGAAGTCTGCTCCGGCAACGTTAAGCGTGCCGGAGGTTGCGCGTTCGAGGCCAGACAATACGGCCATCAGCGAGCTTTTGCCCGAACCGGAGGGGCCAAGCAGCGCGAGCACTTCGCCCGATGCGACATCCAGATCGATGCCCTTCAGGATCTCCACCGGATGCTTTTCCTGGCCCAGTGTCAGGGTCAGGTTGCGGGCGGAAATTGCGAGCGGGTCGGAACCCGATGCTTGTGTGGGCGTGTTAGGGGTGTCAGTCACAGCAATCCGATGGCATGTTGAAACTTATGGAACAAGGTAGGTGGCCGATGGCATTCAGTCGTTTGTCGATTCCCGCACTCGCACTGGCTTTGGCCGCGTGTGGAGCAGAGGCTCCAGTGGCCGATCCCCAGCAACAAGCGCAGTCCGGTTCGCCCTCCAACGCAGAAGTACCCGTAATGGGTCCCGAAAAGCGTATCCTCGCTTTCGGGGACAGCCTGTTTGCCGGTTACAACGTGGCCAAGAGCGATAGCTATCCGGCGAAACTGGAGGTTGCCCTGCGGGCGCAAGGGGTCAACGCACGGGTCACCAATGCCGGTGTATCGGGCGATACCAGCGCGGCCGGGCTGCAGCGGTTTGCCTTTGCGCTCGACGGTATGGCGCAGACGCCCGATCTGTTGATCCTCGAATTGGGCGGCAATGACCTGCTGCGGGGCCTTTCGCCGGCCGAAACACGCAGCAATCTGGAAGAAATGATCAAGCAAGCGCAGGCGCGCGGGATCGCCGTCTTGCTGATGGGAATGCAGTCTCCGCCCAATATGGGGGCAGAGTTCGTGGAAGAGTTCAACGGCCTTTATCCCGCACTGGCGGAGCAATATGGCACCCAATTCATCCCGTTCTGGGTGGCAGCCGTTGCCGACAAGCCGGAGCTGATCCAGGCGGATCGTATCCATCCGACCGAAGAAGGGATCGAGCTGCTGGTATCAGAAACGCTCGACGAAGTGACTGCAGCCCTGCCGGAGACTGACGGCTAGCTTAGCCGTTCCAACGCGCCATCGCTGACGCGCCAGATTGCGGCGTCACCCTGTATAGCCTCGAATGGCCCGAGCTCGGTGCCGGTCATCCAGACTTGTGCGCCGGTATCGCGCAGCCGGTCAAACAAGGCTTTGCGGCGGACCGGATCGATATGGGCAGCGACTTCGTCCAGCAGCAACACGCCGGGGCGCCCGCGTGCAGCAAGTTCGCCGTGCGCCAGAGTCATGGCGATCAACATCGCTTTCTGCTCGCCGGTGGAGCAACTGGCGGCAGGGGCACTCTTGCCCGCCATGATGACTGCGAGATCATCACGATGCGGCCCGATCAGGGTGCGTCCGGCGCGGCGGTCTTGCGTGCGGTTGCCCTTGAGCGCCTCGCACAGCGTGCCTTCTTCAAACGGACTGTCGGTCTGGATCGACAGGAGCGGGCGGGCAAAGGGTTCATCCGGATGTATGGCTAGAGTTTCGCCCAGTGCGCTGACAAGTCGCGCGCGGCCTCGGGCCAGCGCGCTGCCATGTTCGGCCATCTGGGCCTCGATCCCGTCCAGCCAAGCCGGATCGGGCGGGGCATCATCCGATAACAGGCGATTGCGTTCGCGCAGGGCAGCCTCATAGCGGCTGGCCTGGCGGGCATGACCTGGATCGAGTGCGAGTGCCATGCGATCAAGGAAACGACGCCTGTCGCCCGCGCTGCCGGTGAATATGCCATCCATGGCCGGGGTCAGCCAACCGATCGCCAGCCACTCTCCCAAAGATACCGCACTGCTTTCAGCGCCATTTACCCGGACCCTGCGCCGCCCCTGACGGGCTGGATCAACCGCGGTTCCGATCTGGACCGGCTCGGCCGCATCCGGCGCGAAGAGAGACGCACCAATGGTAAAGCCGCCGTCGCCTGCTTCACTCGCCATGGCATCCAACGCAGCGCGGCGCAGGCCGCGCCCCGGTGCGAGCAAGGAAATCGCCTCGAGGATATTGGTTTTCCCCGCACCGTTCTCCCCCACGAGCAGGTTGAACTGCGCGGTTCCGTCAAGGGCGGAATGCGCGTGATTGCGGAAGCGGGAAAGGGTGATGCGGTCGAGCGCCATGAGCCTTCAAGCGGTTAGCGGGGCACGGGACGACACGCTACGAAAAAGCATGATCCTATCAGTTGGGAAAAAATCCCAACCTTTCGGATACATGAACAAAGCTGAATGTAGCGAGATCGTCGAAAACCGCAGAATTCTCCCGTTTTTCGAAACTGGCACGCCTCCTGCAACGTTTGGGATATCCAGCGGGATGGTCCCGCAACGAACACAAAACGACAAGGAACCAAGACAATGACCCTGAACTTCGATGCAAACCGCCTCTTCGCCGCCGCCTTCGCAGTTGCTCTTTCGGCAGTCGCAATGGCCACCGCAATCGTACCTGCCACCCCGGCCGGCCTGATCGCCTAACCCAACCACACCAACCCCCGACCACACTTTCACAAGGAACCAAGATCATGACCGTCAAATTCGATGTAAACCGCCTCTTCGCCGCCGCTTTCGCAGTTGCCCTTTCGGCAGTCGCCATGGCCACCGCAATCGTCCCCGGCAGCCCTGTTCTCGTCGCCTGATCGACCAGATCATCACTCAAGCAAAAGGAAAAGGAACCATGTTCGACTTTGAAGTATCCGGAACTCGCATCCTCGCCGCATTCACGGCTCTTGCGATCTCCACAGCCACGATGGCCTTCGCCATTATCCCTGCAAGCCCGGCCGGTCTCATCGCATGAACCAGGTCAGCAACAACAACCGCAGCGGCCCGCCGTCCAAGGAATTTCGGCTTGACCGCACCAATGGCAAAATCTGGGGCGTATGCTCTGGTATCGCCAAATATTTCGGGATCGACCCACTGATGGTGCGTATCGGTTTCGTCTTGGGCACACTGGTTGGCTTCGGATCACTGATCCTCGTCTATGCCGCCATCGCCCTGATTGCAGACTGAGGAGGCTCCCTCAAAAAGGGGGCTCCCGGTCACACCAAGGACAAAACCCTCCCGCGCGAAATGGCCGGGAGGTTACCGAGACCCGAAAGTCTCTCGCCCCAATGGGGTCACATGGCCGAGATACCGCCGTCGAGCTTCAGCTCCGCTCCGGTCATGAACCTGCTCTCGTCACTCGCCAGGTACAGCACTGCATTGGCAATATCGCTCGGCTCGCCAACGAATTTGAGCGGGATCTGACGCGCCAGCTTCTCAAGCAAAACAGACTTCTCGATATTGTGGTTCTTCGCCGTGCCATCGAGGATCGGTGTATCCACGAAGGTGGGGTGCACCGAATTGCAGCGGATTTGCATATTCTTTTTAGCGCAATGCAGCGCGATCGACTTGCTCATCATCCAGACCGAAGCCTTGGACGCATTATAGGCCGGCATCGTATCGCTCGCGATCAGTCCAGCGATAGAGCTGATATTGACGATCGATCCCGGCGCGTGGTCGCGCATCAGGGGCAGGGCAGCCTGGCAGCCATGAAAGATGCTGTCGACATTGATCGAGAAGCAGCGCTGCCAGTCTTCGAACGTACAGGTTTCGATGTTGCCAGCCACACCAATCCCGGCATTGTTGACGAGCACATTGAGCCCGCCCATCGAATCGCGCGCCATGGCGACTGCGGCGTCCCATTGGTCACGGTCGGTCACATCGTGCTGGATGGAGAAAGCTGTGCCGTCGCCCAGCTTAGCATTGATGGCCGCGGCCGTTTCGGCGGCGCCTTCGCCATTGATATCGGTGCACAGGACCCTCGCGCCTTCCAGCGCCAGCGTCATGCTGTGCTGCGCGCCCAGACCTTGCGCTGCGCCTGTTACCAGCGCCATTTTTCCTTCAACACGCCCCGGCCGAGTGACTGCCATCATACTTCTCCCAAAAATCCTGGTGCCATCAACATGGCAATCCGCACATCCACCCCGTGCCCCTGTTGGCGCCATTCCGCAACGAATTGCGGCAGTTCGGCCAATTTGACTCGGTGGACGGTGATGTTTTCGCCTTCCGTGCCACCCCCGGGGCCGACCTTGGTCAGGCCATGAGCACGCAGCAGAGTGAAGGCTTCGCTGACCATGCCGGGGCTGGAATAAAACTCGCCGATGGTTTCCATCCGCTCGGCCCGATAGCCGGTTTCTTCTTCCAGCTCGCGGATCGCGGCCTCGGTCGCGTCTTCGTCTTCCTGCCCCTCATGATCGCCGATCAGCCCGGCCGGTATTTCGAGGCAGACCCGGCCCAGCGGCACGCGGTATTGTTCGACCAGCAGCACGTGCCCATCTTCGATGGCGATGATCGCCGCCGCGCGAATCCCGCGCGAGCGGCTGGCATATTCCCACCGTCCGCGGCGTTTGGCGGTGACGAATTTGCCCTGCCACATCGTTTCTTCGGGCAGGTTGGCATCAGGATCGGTCATTCAGGGCGGCTTAGACTTCGATCAGGCGATCGGGCAACTCGTTCTCGTCATCATCGGTGCGCGGGAAGTGCTCCGACAAGACGACACCGACATCGCGGACGCCGGCGGCCATCCCCTCGGCAATCTTCCCCTGCCTGATCTCGACCAGCATATCGGACATCGCTTCGCCCCAGACATCGGCGGAAACCAGCTTGGCAATCGGCTCGTCAGCGACAATCTCGGCGCGGTGTTCGCGCATGGAGAGGTAGATCATGATGCCGGTGCGCCCGGTGGTGCGCCGCTCTGCCCCGACCTTGAAGTGCTTGATCGCCCGCTGGTGGACGCGGGCCGTTTTGACCGGGCCGGGGATGAAAGCAAAGGTCAGCTTGTCCCACGACAGCACCGCCCAGGTGAGGGCAAATGTGATCAGGCCCAGCGTGATCGTCATGCTGGCCAATTGGCCAGTGGTCCATTCATGATCCCATCCGCCCAGTAAGCTGTCATAGAAATCCATGAATGGCTGGGGCAGGGCGGCGAAAACGCTCATCATTGTGAAGGACAGCACCGCTGCCCATAAAAGGATGACATCGGTGTAGCCGTCGGACCGGTCCGCCAGGACTGTCACGATCTCGCCCGAGGTTGTCATTTCCGCTGCGCCAACGGCGTCAGAAACGATCTTGTGCTGGTCTTCATTCAAATAGGCCATTTTCTACCATCCTCCTGAGGCGCCGCCGCCTCCGAAACTACCACCGCCGCCACGAAAGCTGGACGAGCTTCTGCTCGAACTGCTGCGTGAGCGCCTGGACGAAGACGTGTAATTCCAGCTGGAAACACGTTTGCCGCGCCCTTTTCCTCTTCCACCAAAAAGGCCGATCCAGATGCCGATGACAAGGACCAGCGCTACAACGAAAACCAGGCCACCGTCATCCCACAGTTTCTCGGACGCGAGATCTTCGAGAGCTCCCTGCGCTTCCTCGGGAGGCAATTCCAGCTGCTTGGCAATCTGGTAAACGCCCGACACGATACCGCCGCGCATGTTCCCCTGCCTGAATTTCGGAGCGATGCTCTCCTGGATGATGTGGGAGGCGAGGGCATCGGTGATGACGCCCTCCAGCCCATACCCCACTTCAATCCGCACCCGGCGTTCGTTTGGCGCGACGAGCAGCAGGACGCCATTGTCCTTCTCGGCATTGTCATTCGCACCGCGCCCCAACTGCCAGTGCCGGGCCAGCCGGTTGCCGTAATCGGCAATATCGTAGCCTTCCAGGTCATTGACGGTCGCAACAACGAGCTGCCTGGTGGTGGTTTCTTCCAGCTTGCGCAGCTTCTCGGTCAGGTTCGTTGTGTTCTTTTCGTCCAGCAATCCGGCCTGATCGACGATGCGTCCCGTCAGTTCGGGAAAGTCTTGCGCAGCCAAGGGTGACGCGACCAGCACGCAAGTTGCAAAGATCATTCGCAACAGCTGCCGCACGCTTGCCATGGATACCCTTCCGGCCAAGGTGCTGCTTACCAACCCCCGGAGGCGCCGCCGCCTCCGAATGATCCGCCGCCGCCGGAGAAGCCACCTCCAAATCCACCACCGAAACCGCCGCCTCCGCCGCCCCAATCATCGCCGCCGCTCAGGGCGCCACGCACGATCGAGGATCCGACTTCCCACAGGATGATGTCGCCGACTGCACTCCCGGTGCCGCCATAGCGGCGCTTGCGGCCCCGTCCGCGCAGCATGGGCAGGATGAAGAAGAAAAACAGCACGCCGAACCAGATGATCGCGCCGACCGGAAAGCCACCGTCGCTATCGCGCGCCTGTCCCGCTTCGGCGGCGACTTGCGCAGCCTGGTCGGGCGGCAATTGCAATTGCTGGATAATACTGTCGGCTCCGGCGACAATTCCGCCGGGCAGGTCACCATCGCGAAAGCGCGGCAAGACCTGGTTCTGGATGATCAGCGACGAAAGCGCATCTGTCATATAGCCTTCGAGGCCGTAGCCGACTTCGATCCGGACCTTGCGATCATTGGGCGCGACAATCAGCAGCGCGCCGTCATTGCGCTCGGCATCGCCGATCCCCCAGGCCCGGCCAAGCTGGTAGCCATAGTCGGATATATCGTAGCCTTCGAGATCGGGAATGGTCGCAACCACCAATTGCCGCTGCGACTGGGTTTCAAGCGCGGCGAGTTTCTGTTCCAGCTGCGCCTCCACATCGGGCGGAATGACATCCGCCTGGTCGACCACCCGGCCAGTGAGTTCGGGGAACGTCTGCGCCATGGCCGGCACGCTGAATAGCAATGCCAGTATGACCAGGACCCGTGAAACCAATTGCATTACCAACTCCCGCTTGATCCACCGCCGCCGAACGAACCGCCGCCACCGGAAAAACTGCTACTTGAAGACCTGCTGCTCGAAAAGCTGCTGCCGCTGCTCCAGGATGACCGGGTGGATCCCGGAGAATACACTCTTACACCGCCCGCGCCGCCGCCGCTCCATTTCTTCATTCGATCCATGAACAAGGCAGCCATGGCCAGGAATGAGCCGATGGCTATCAGCGGGATCGAAAGCAACAGCGGAAGGAGCCATACCGGGCCGTGATCCTTCTCCTTGCGCTCTGCCACCAACTGCATCGCTTCTGCTTCGGGCAAGGCCAGCAGATTGGTCAGAGTTGCGGTGCCCGCCGTGATCCCGCCGGGCATATCGTCGTCACGAAAACGCGGCAGGATCTGCTGCTGGATCACCATCGAGGCAAAGGCATCGGTTACTATACCCTCGAGGCCATAGCCGACCTCGATCCTGACCTTACGCTCGTTCGGAGCGACGATCAGCAGCACGCCATCATTGCGCTCGGCATCGCCAATGCCCCATTCGCGCCCGAGCCTGAAGCCATAGTCGGCAATGTCATAGCCCTCCAGATCGGCGATCGTGCCGATCACAAGCTGGCGTGATGTCTGCTCCTCCAGAGAGGCCAGCTCCGCTGTCAGCTCGGCTTCCACATCGGACGGTATGATCCCGGCCTGATCGACCACACGCCCGCTCAGCTCGGGAAAGGTCTGCGCCATCACGGGCCCGCCCAGAAGCAAGAGGGCCAGTGAGAGGAACAAGGCGACAGGGCGCATCACCAACTGCCGCTCGATCCGCCGCCACCGAACGATCCACCGCCGCCGGAGAAGCTGCTACTGCTGCTGCTTCCCGAATATCCGCCATAGGAACGCGAGCTGCTGGTGTAGATCTTTCCACCTTTGCCATCGCTCTTCCATTTCCGGCGGTTTCGCGTGGCCTTCTTCGCGAGATAGATGAGCGGTATTGTCACGATAAAGGTGGGCAACATCATGATGACTATAGCGACGATAATTCTGACGCGGGTGCTCCATTCTTCGTCTTCCGCCCGGCTTGCAGCCTGGGCCCGGACCTGATCTTCGGTCAGCGACAATTGCGCAATCATAGCGTCGGTCCCGGCAGCAATGCCGCCGGGCATGTCGCCGGCCTTGAACAATGGCAGTATGCTGCGCTGGATGATGTTGCTGCTGGCCGCATCAGTAAGGATGCCCTCCAGCCCGTAGCCGACCTCGATCCGGACCTTGCGCTCGTTAGGCGCCACAATCAGCAGCGCACCGTCATTGCGCTCTGCATCGCCGATACCCCATTCGCGACCTAGCTGGTATCCGAAGTCGGCAATGTCATACCCCTGCAAATCAGGGATTGTCGCGATCACCAGTTGCCGCTGCGTTTCCGTCTCGACTGTTTCCAGCTTTGTGGAGAGCGCGGCTTCCTCGCTGGCAGACAGGATATCTGCGGCGTCGACCACCTGGCCGGTCAGTTCGGGAAAGTCTTGGGCAGCAAGAGGTCCGGTGGCCATCGCCACAAGCGCGGCGATGGCCAGAAAAACGGACCGGACCAGGCTCAACGAGCCCCTCAATTATTGGGGGTCAGGTCGAGCTCCGGAGCTTCCTCTGCGCCTGCGGTCGTGGCGGCGTAGGGGGCCAGCGGTTCCGCACCATGGATGATATTGGCACCGATCGTATCGGGGAATGTGCGGATGGTCGTATTATACTGGCGCACCGCTTCGTTATAATCGCGTAGGGCGACTGCAATGCGATTTTCCGTACCTTCAAGCTGGCTTTGCAGCGTGATGAAGCCCTGGGTTGACGTGATCTGGGGGTAGGCTTCGAAGCTGGCGAGCAGGCGGCCGATACCCTGGCCCATCTGGGCCTGCGCGGCTGCGAACTCTTCCATCTTTGCAGCATCACCGAGATCGTCGGCACTGACCTGGACGCTCGTCGCCCTGGCGCGTGCTTCGGTCACTTCGGTCAGGATCGCACGCTCGTTTTCGGCGGCACCCTGCGCCACTTCGGCGAGATTGGGGATCAGGTTGGCGCGGCGCTGGAATTGCGCCTCGACATCGGCCCACTTGGCCTTAGCGTTTTCTTCTGCGGCTGGAACGGAATTGATACCGCAGGATGCGAGCGAAACCGCTCCGAGCATCAGCAGCGTCGAACGGACGGCATTGCGAAGTGTCATCAAAATCTCCCCGAAAATTTGGCTGTATTGCCTATATAGGACAGTTACTTGCTTGTTCAAGCCTGTGCGGGCCCACTTGGCAAGAGCGGATTGGCGTGACACATTCATCACCAGAACAAAGAGGAGGGCTGCATGCTTACTGAATTCAAGGACTTTATTGCCAAGGGCAATGTGATGGAACTGGCCGTCGCGGTGATTATCGCGGGAGGCTTTGCCGTAATTGTTTCGTCGCTGACCGCAGATGTGATTATGCCGATTGTGGGCATGATCTTCGGCGATGTCGACTTCAGCAGCAAATACATCGTCCTCAGCGGCGAAGTCGAGCCGGGCACCACGTTGGAAGCCGCACGCGAGGCTGGCGCCAATGTCCTGGCATGGGGCGCATTCGTCACCGCCGTGATCAACTTCTTGATCCTGGCCTTCATCATCTTCCTGCTGGTCCGTTATGCCAACAAGGTGAAAGCCAACATGGAAGGTCCGGCCGAAGAGGAAGAGGCCGCTGGCCCGACCGAAATCGAGCTGCTGACCGAAATCCGCGACGCGCTTAAGAAGTAAAAACTGCGCACAGGCGTAAGAAGTGGCCGCTCCTGCCAATGGTGGGAGCGGCCATTTTCGCATCCACTCACTTCCCATTAAGCTGAATGCGCCTATATAGATCCTGCCCGTTTCGGCGGGCTATGGTGATAAATGGCGGTGTGTAATAGACACAACGGACCCGGGGGCAGTACCCGGCGGCTCCACCAAAAGGCATTTGATTTCAAATGTTTCCTGATGGGGCCGAACTAGGATCGACGTGTGTTGAAAGGCATTGTTTTCACCCGGGCTGAGAATCCCGCAAAACTTTTCACAACACACAAGTGCCAACGATAACGAAGCACTCGCAATCGCTGCGTAATGTGACGGCCTAGCGGCCTGAATTTACAAAGCTAAAGCGCGGTTGGACCCACCGGGCAACAGAAGCGGATTCCGGGGCTCCGGGGGTAGCTAGCAACAGAAACCCCCACCTTGATTTGGAGATTTTTTGCCTACGATTGCTACCATCCTCTGATCCCTTTGTGATCAGAGTTTTTGATCAAACTCCCTTCCGCCGTGTGATTGCGCGGGAGTGGGTTTCTGCATTCAATTTCCAAAGGTAATCCAATGACAAATACTTATATTCGCGCTCTCGAGCGCGGCGATCTCGACCGTGTCCGGTATCTCGTCGAGAGCAACGACATGTTTCCACCAGAAATGCTTGATGAGATGACTTCACCCTACTTCTCGGGTCAACGGGACATTCAGCGATGGCTCGTGTTCGATCGGTCCGGTGCAGACGGCGTGGCCTATTACGTCCCCGAACCTCTCACGGATGGCACCTGGAATCTTCTGCTGATTGCGGTCGACCCGGTCCGCCATGGTGAAGGCATCGGACGTAAGCTGATGGAGCATGTCGAAGAGGAGCTCGCATCGGAAAATGTGCGTGTCCTTTTGGTCGAAACTTCCGGAACACCGGATTTCGCGAGAACACGCGGGTTTTACGAGATGCTCCAGTACAACCGGGAGGCGTGCATCAGGGACTATTATGCCGAAGGAGATGACAAAATCGTTTTCCGCAAAGCTTTGAGTTAATCCAGGGGCGGGTCAGGCCGTCAGGTCTGGCCCGTCTTTACGACCGCCACCCGTTCCCGTTCGTATCGCAGGCAATCGAGGATCTTTGCGCCGGCCAGCATCACAGCGCCGCCGCAGGCCCAGAACAGCACCCAACCCATCGTGCCCGGCAACTGCTCAACATAGTGACTGCCACGATCCATGGCGCCCAGGGCCAGGGCAAAGATGATCAGGAACGCCTCGCCGCGATTCTTGATCACAAACAGCCGGCCCAGTTTTCTCAGCATTCCCGCAAACCCTTCCCATTTTAACCTTTTGCAGTGCAAGCAGCGTGCCAGCGGCAGCCGCCTGCGGGTTGCAGTGGTTAATAGGGGACCGAGTGTAAAGGCTGCCGACGATGCGGCAAGGTCGTTAACTAGAGTTGTCCGAGGTCCAGCATTTCCAGCAACTTGCCGCGCGCAGTGCGGACGGAACCTGCCAGACTGCTGCTGCCAATATCGCTTGGGTCGATCTGATCGGGCCAGTAAGACGCGATGATCTGCTCCAATTGGTCGGCGCGGCTTTCGCTGAGCAGGAAGCGCGGATCGACCGTCGCGGGATCGGCTACGACGCGTAACCGCAGGCAGGCGGGGCCGCCGCCATTGGCCATGGACTGGCGCACATCGACCGGGATGATTTGGCGGATCGGGCCATTGCTAGCCATCATACCCTCGCACCATTTCCACACGCTCGCGTTCTCGCGGCATTCCTCCGGTACGATCAGGGCCATGCTGCCATTGGGCTGGGTCAGCAATTGCGCGTTGAACAGATACGTCTTGATCGCATCGGCAAGGCTGACGGCGCTGGAAGGTACCTCGACCACTTCCAATTCCGGGAACGCCGCACGGATCGCGTCGTAAGCGCCTGCCTGGTCGGCAAAGGCTTCCTCATGCGTGAACAGCACCCGTTCGTTGGCCACCGATACAACATCGTTGTGAAACGCGCCGGCCTCGATCGCCACCGGGTTCTGTTCGATGAACACGCATCGGTCTGGATCGAGTCCGTGCAGGCGGGCGACAGCCCGGCTGGCTTGCTCGTGCTGGCGGGCAGGAAATCTTCCGCCCGGCCTGCCATAGACGAACACTTCCACCCCCGCGCCTGCATGTTCCTCGCAAAAGCGCATGTGATTGGCCGCGCCTTCATCGCCAAAGCTGGGCGGAACCGCGTCATGGATGGTGAAGTGGGATGTATCGGCGAAGGCGATGTCCAACTGTGCCTTGGTATCGCGCCATTCCTGGCCGCGATGCAGCATGGTGACCAGGTTGGCAGGGGTCAGATGGCAGGTGCCGTCGGCGGTATCGGGTGCCGGGCTGACCGTGGCCGCATTGGCAGTCCACATGCTGGAGGCAGACCATGCGGCGGCGCGCAATTGGGCAGGTGTATCGGCATTGGCACCGATCCGATGCAGCAAGCCGTCATTGGGCCGGGGCAGGGGCAACAGATAGCCTTGGGCCAGGCCGCGCTCCATATTGCTGCGCATCTTGGCAACGCCCTGAAGGGCCGCTGCGCGTGGATAGCTGGGATCGCCCTTGTGGCTGGCGCTGGCAATATTGCCAAGGCTGAGGCCGGCGTAATTGTGGCTCGGGCCGACGATGCCGTCGAAATTGATTTCGACCAGCTTGCTCACCGCGCCACGCTCCACACCGTATCGCCCTCGGTGATGCCTAGCAGGTCGGCGGCCTGTGCATCGATTGCCAAGCTGCCATCTGCGCGGATTTCGCGGGCGCCGTAGCAGCTGCGGAAATCGGTCAAGCGACCGGTAGCGAGCAACGCTTTCTCGCCCTTTTCCAGCTCGATGCTGGAGACAGGGCCATTATGCGATTGTGCGATGCTCTTCACATCATCGGTGCGGGTGATCATGCTCGGGCCACCGTCGAAAATGTCGACATAGCCTTCGTAGCGGAAATTCTCCTGCTCTAGCATCCGCATTGCCGCGCGCCCGGTGGGGTGGGGCAGGCCAATCACCTTCTTCGCTTCCTCGTCCAGCATTGCGACATAGACCGGATGTTTGGGCATCAGGTCGGCGATGAACTGATTGCCATTGATGGCGTTGAAATAGTCCGCTTCCTGGAACCCCATGCCGAAGAACCGCCCGGCCACACCATCCCAGAAGGGTGATCCGCCGCGTTCGTCAATGATCCCGCGCAGTTCTGCCAAGATCCGGTCGGCAAAGCGTTTGCGGTGCATGGCGATAAACAGATAGCGGCTGCGGGCAAGCAGCAGGCCCAGGCCCCCGGCGCGCTCATTCGGGTGGAGGAACAAGCCGCCCACTTCGCTCGATCCTTCCAGATCGGTCACCAGGCTGAGCAATTCCGCGCGCACCGTGCGGTCGAGTTCTTGAGAGTACTGGGTCAGGGTGGTGAGCCGATAGGAATAGAACGGCCATTGCTGTCCGACCTGGCTCATCAATTGGCAGGTGCCGCGCACAGCGCCGGTTTCGGCATTCTCCAGCACCAGGACGAATTGCTCGTCGGCCAGTTCGTCTACGGTGTTCTCGAACGCGGCGACCGAAGTGGTTAGTTTCGCCCCCAGCGCATCGCGATCTGCGGGCAGGTTGGTAAATCCGCCTCCGGTCAGCTTGGCCATCTCGTAGAGTGGCTCGATATCTTCGGAGCGCGCGGCGCGCAGGCGGAAACTCAAAGCTCTTCTCCCATGGCCAGCCGTTGGAGGACGAGGGCAGACAGGGCTGCACGTTCCGACAGGCTGGACACTATCATGAATTCGTCAGGCGAATGGATCTTGCCCCCGCGCACACCCATCGTGTCCACCACAGGGACCCCACAGGCCGCGATATTGTTGCCATCGCACACGCCGCCGGTCGATTGCCAGTCGATGTCCTGGCCCAGTTCGGCCCCGCAGCTGCGGACCAGATCGAACAGTTTCTGCGCGCGCCGGTCGACCGGCTTGGGCGGACGAGTGACGCCGCCATGCAGCTCGACCGAAACTTCATGCGTCTGCCGCACCTGTGCCATCAGCGACTGGAGGCCAGCCTCGAAAACTTCACCGGCACTGGGTTCCTTGGGCCTGATATTGAACCGCAGCACGGCATTGTCCGGCACCACATTGTTTGCCGCTCCGCCTTCGATCTTCGCCGGGTTGACCGGGCAATCGTCGGTCTGAAGGTCCTTCAAGCCCACTGCAAGCGCTGCAGCAGCGACCAGCGCATTGCGCCCGTCTTGCGGATTGCGCCCGGCATGGGCGGATCGACCCTTCACGATCAGTGAATAATTGCCGGTCCCGCCGCGTGCATGGGCCAGCGTGCCTTGCGGGGTCGCGGCAGGTTCGTAAGTCAGGGCGGCATATTTCCCGCTGGCCAGATCATCGATCAATCGGGCAGAGGAAAGCGATCCTGTTTCCTCGTCTGAATTGATCATCACATCATAGCCCAGGCCGATTGCGTGCTTGCTCCGTTCCAGCGCCATCAGCGCATGCAGCATTACGGCGATACCCGCTTTCATGTCGGCAGTGCCGGGGCCATTGACCACTTCGTCATCCAGCCAGACATTGTCCTGAAACGGGTGATCGACCGGAAACACCGTGTCCATATGGCCGGTCAGCAATATCCGGCGCGGCGCCTCGGGGCGCACCCGCACCACCAGATGTTGCCCGTGCGGCTTCGCAAACTCGTTACCGTCGGCAGATATCGCGGTGACGGGTGTGGGATCGACCAGCTCGACCTCGCCCGGCAGGGCACCAAAGGCTTCTTGTAAACGCGCGGCCATTGTCGCCAGCCCGTCGAGATTGGCGGTGCCGGAATTGATACTGCTCCAGGCTAGCGTTTGCTCGCACATGGCGGCTTGATCGATATCGGCGAGAATGGGATCGGAAGGTTTCATCTGCAACTGTTCCTAGCCGTGAGTTTCGCCGGTTCCAACCCGTTGCATTCGCCGCGCGCTTTGGCCATAGGCAGCTGCGTCCTCCCCAGACAGAATTTGACAATGATTCCCGCCCGCTGTTGCAGCGGCGCGGTGCTGACTATGAGGACATGATGAGCGACTATATTTCCCGTGGCAATTTGCAGGTCGATCCCGCTTTGGCGGCTTTTCTGGAGGATCGCGTTCTGGCGCCCCTCGGCCATGATCCGGCCCGTTTCTGGCAGGGGTTTTCCGATCTTGTCCACGCGTATGCCCCGCGCAACCACGACCTGTTAGCCAAGCGAGAAAAGCTGCAATCACAGATCGATGCCTGGCATACCGAACGCCGCGGACAGCCGCATGATGCGGAAGGCTATGCCGCCTTCCTGACCGAGATCGGCTATCTCGTGCCCGAACCGGGCGACTTCACCATCGGCACCCAGAATGTCGACCCAGAAATTGCAACTATGGCCGGGCCGCAATTGGTGGTCCCGATCCTCAATGCGCGCTTCCTGCTCAATGCCGCCAATGCGCGCTGGGGCAGCCTGTATGATGCGTTCTATGGCACCGATGTGCTGGATGCGCCGCCAGCACGTCCGGGTGGCTATGACGAGGATCGCGGCGCTGCGGTGATTGCGCAGGCGCGCGCGTTTCTGGATGAGGCGCTGCCGCTCAAGAGCGGGAGCTGGGCCGACCTGACGCGTGATGGCGTCACGACGGGCGGCATCCCGATCAAGGATGAAAGCCAGTATGTCGGGCAGACCGAACAGGGGCGTCTGTTCGTCAATAATGGCCTGCATATCGAAGTTCAGTGGGATCCGGACAGTGCCGTCGGCAAAACTGACAGGGCGGGCATCAGCGATGTCGTGATCGAAAGCGCGCTGACCACGATTGCCGATTGCGAAGATTCGGTGGCCGCTGTCGATGCAGAGGACAAGCTGCTGGCATACACCAATTGGCTCGGCGTGATCCGCGGCGATTTGCAGGAGAGCTTCGACAAGGGCGGCAAGACACTCACGCGCGCGCTCAAGGGCGACAAGACATACACGGACACCAATGGCGCGGCGCAGTCATTGCCAGGTCGCAGCCTGCTCTTTGTGCGTAATGTCGGCCACCTGATGACCAATCCTGCCATCCTGCTGGAAGATGGCAGCGAGATTCCCGAAGGCATCATGGACGCTGTCTTCACCAGCGCCATCAGCGCGCAGGATGTCAAAGGCCTCGGCACCTACGGCAACAGCCGCGTCGGCAGCATCTATATCGTGAAGCCCAAGATGCACGGGCCAGAAGAATGCTCCTTTACCAACGACTTGTTCAACGCGGTTGAGGATTTGCTGGAGCTCCCGCGCCACACAATCAAGGTTGGCGTGATGGACGAGGAGCGCCGCACTTCCGCCAATCTCGCCGCCTGCATCCATGCCGTGCGCGACCGGATCGTGTTCATCAACACGGGGTTCCTTGATCGCACAGGCGATGAAATCCACACCTCGATGCAGGCCGGCCCCATGATACGCAAAGGCGCTATGAAGGGCAGCGCTTGGCTCAAAGCGTATGAAGCACGCAATGTCGGTATCGGGCTCAAACATGGCCTGTCGGGCCGGGCCCAGATCGGCAAGGGCATGTGGGCTGCGCCTGATCTGATGGGGCAAATGATGGTTGAGAAAATCGGCCATCTGCGTGCTGGCGCGAACACCGCCTGGGTGCCTAGTCCGACCGCGGCAACACTCCATGCGATCCACTATCACCGCGAGGATGTGTTCGAAATCCAGCAAGGCCTGGGCGACATTGCGAGCCTGTCCGATCTGCTCACCATCCCCTTGGCCGAAGGGACCAATTGGTCCGAAGCCGAGGTGCGCGAGGAACTGGACAACAACGCGCAGGGCCTGCTTGGCTATGTCGTGCGCTGGATCGATGCCGGGGTCGGCTGTTCCAAGGTGCCGGACATCAACGATGTCGGTCTGATGGAAGACCGCGCGACCTTGCGCATTTCCTCCCAGCACATGGCCAACTGGTTGCTCCACGGCGTGTGCTCACGCGATCAGGTGATGGATAGCCTCAAGCGCATGGCTGCCAAAGTGGACGCGCAAAATGCGGGTGATCCGACCTACGAACCGATGACAGGCAACTGGGACGGCGTGGCCTTCAAAGCTGCCTGCGACCTGGTTTTCAAGGGTGTCGAGCAACCCAGCGGTTACACCGAACCCCTGCTCCACCAATGGCGGCTGGTGAGGAAAGCTAACTGAGGGCCCGCGCCAGCGCGACGAATTCGTCGACTGAAAGTGTCTCGGCACGCCGCGTATCTGCGATCCCGACTTGGGCCAGCGCGTCAACTGCGCCTGGCATGCCTTTCAGGCTCTGGCGCAGCATCTTGCGGCGCTGGCCGAAGGCGGCTTCGGTCAGGCGCTCAAGCGTTCTGGCGCTGACGCCATCCGTCATGTCCTGCGGTGTCACATGGACGATCGCGCTCATAACCTTGGGTGGCGGAGTGAAGGCGCTGCGGTGGACTTTCATCGCCAGGTTCGCGTTGCCGCGCCACTGCGCCAATACGGCCAGACGCCCATAGGCAGAGCCGCCTTCTTTCGCGACAATCCGCTGCGCGACCTCTTGCTGGAACATCAGGGTGAGCGAAGTCCATTGCGGCGGCCAGCTTTCGCCTCCCAGCCAGCGCACGAGCAGGGCCGTTCCGACATTGTAGGGCAGGTTGGCAACCACAGCGAAAGTTTCGCCCATTAATTCGGCATGGTCGACTTTCATCGCGTCGCCTTCGATTACGCGCAGCTTTCCGGGATAGGCCTCGGCCAGTTCCGCAAGAGCAGGCAGGCAGCGTTTGTCCATCTCGATCGCGGTTACCCGCGCTCCGGCCTTCAACAAGGCGCGGGTCAGGCCACCGGGCCCGGGGCCAATCTCCAGGACGGCCTGGTCTTGCAAATCACCGGGTATGGCCGCGATCCGGTCCAGCAATTGAGCGTCGAACAGGAAATTCTGGCCTAGGGCCTTGGACGCGGACAGGCCATGGCGCGCGATGACGTCGCGCAAAGGAGGAAGATCAACCATTGCCGTGCGCCAGTGATCGGCGTGCCGCGCATTCGCCAGCCATTGTCAGCGCCGCAATCATGGCGCCCGGATTGGCCAGTCCATGACCGGCGATATCGAAGGCCGTACCGTGGTCCGGGCTGGTGCGGATGATGGGCAAGCCGAGTGTGACATTGACGCCTTGGTCAAAATCCAGCGCCTTGACCGGGATCAGGGCTTGGTCATGATACATGCACAAGGCAACGTCGAAGCCCGCCCGGCTGTGCGGACTGAACAGGGCATCGGCGGGATACGGGCCTGACGCATCGATACCCTCTTTCTTCAAAGCGGCAATCGCGGGCGCGATGACGTCGGCTTCCTCGTGGCCAAACTTACCATATTCCCCGGCATGCGGGTTGAGGCCTGTCACTGCGAGGCGGGGGCGGGCGATACCGAAATCACGGGTGAGTGCGTTGGCCGTGGTCCGCCCACGCTCCACGATCAGCTCAGTCGAAAGCAACTGAGCGACCTGTGCCAAAGGGCAATGCACAGTCAGCGGGACGGCCCGCAAAGTGGGGCCCGCCAGCATCATGACCGAAGCGTCGTCTGGCAGCCCGCAGGCCGCGGCGAGGAATTCTGTCTGTCCCGGGTGTGTGAAGCCGACTTGCTCGAGCAGGCCCTTGGCAATCGGGGCGGTGACGACGGCGGAGGCGTCACCGTCAGTTGCCAGCTGCGTCGCGCGTTCGAGCGATTGCAGCGCCAGTTTTGCCCCCGCCGGATCGGGTGCGCTGGGGGCATAGTCGCCATCGAAACCTCTCAATACGGGCAAGGCGCGTCCGAAGACGCCCGATGCGGCGGCGGGTTCGGTGACTTCCTCTATCGGGCAATCGAGGGAAAATGCTCGCGCGGCCTTGCGCAGCGCATTCGCGCCGCCCGCCACAACGAAGGCGGGAATATCCCGATCCTGGCGCGCAAGCCACGCAGCAATGATGATTTCCGGCCCGATTCCGGCCGGATCACCCAGGGATATTGCGAGCGGGCGCTGGCTCAATTGTACTCGATATAGGCGTCGTTGCGCAGGTCGCGCAGGTAACGCTGGGCGCGCTTGTTGATCCGCTCGTCTTCCATCCGGCTCATCAACTGGTCGAAAGATGGGCCGTCATTGGCTTCGGGATCATCACGGCCACACAGCAGCAAGACGCGCACCCCTTCGGCAATGGAGCCGAAAGGCGGGGTCGACTGGCCGACCTGCAATTGCAGCAAAGTTGCCTGCAACTGTTCCGGCAGCGAGCGGATCCGCAGCTGGTCGTTGGTGACTACTTCCGCGCCCACGGTTTGCGCAGCACGCTCGGCATCACCGCAACCGCGGATCGTGCCGACAGCCTGGGTAAATGCTTCGACCTGCTGGCCGGCGGCTTCCTCGGTTACGCCTTCAGGGAAACTGATCGAAATCTGCTTCAGGCTGAGCACGGCATCACGCGGATCGGCGGTCAGGACCTGGCGTTTGTCGATCAGATACATGATCGTGTAACCGCCGGGGATCTTGATCGGGCCGGTCAATTGGCCAGCCTGCATCGATTGGGCTGCTGTCGCCATTTCGGGCGGCAGGGTGGCGAGGCGGACAAAGCCGAGATCGCCGCCTACCGCAGCAGTCGATGCTTCGGAGAACTGGCGGGCATAGGCGACAAAGCTGCCACCCTCGCGCAACTGTTGCATGATCCGTGCTGCATTCTGCTGCACAGCAGCGTCGGTTTCAGCGGTGGCCGACAGGTAAATTTCGCCAATGCGATATTCGTCCTGGCCGCGCGATTCCTCCAGCCGCTTCATGATATCGTTGACCTCTTCCTCCGACACATTGACGAAGGGGGCAATGTTTCGACGCAGCAGTCGCTGCCACGCAAGTTCACCCTGGATCTGGCGCTTGAGCGAAGCGGGGGAGGACCCAATCGATAGCAGATAGGCGTCCATCGCTTCGGTGTTCTGCCCGAAATTTTGGGCCGCCAGCCGCTGGTAGGACTGGTTGACCTCGGGCGCGCCAATGGTGATTTCCTGCAAGGCAGCGGCCTGGATCTGCAATGTCTCGTCGATCAGATTGCGCAAAACCTGCATGCGCAGCCGAACCATTTCTTCGTCGCTGATCGCGTTTTGCGAGGCGGCGGAGACCAATGCGACGCGGTGATCGACATCGGTGCCGGTAATCACGGTGCCGTTCACAACCGCCGTGGCCCGGCGCATATTGGGATCGGTTTCACCCAGCATGGTGATGTTGTCGGGAATGCCCAGCGGATTGGACACTGTGGGCGCTGGTGCGGGCTGCGCAGCGTTTTGTGCGAGCGCGGGCAAGGGTGCGGTCACCAAGCCAAGCGTGGCGCCGGTTACTGCAAGGGTGGAGAGCAGTGAAGAAACTGTAGTCTTGATCACGAAAGATACCTGTCTGGCGCCCCTGTCCCAGGGCGGTCTGTGTTGGCTGTCACATCGCAATATGCGGCTTAACCAAAGCTGAGTGGGCGCGATTTAGCCTGTTTGTCGGGGTGTGCCAATGGACCTGTGTCGTGGCGGTGGAAAGTTAGCGGAAACCGAGATTTCGCAAGGAGAAATAGATCTGGAATGTGTCGCCGCGTTGGGCATCCCCCTGGTCGACATAGTCGCGCCGCCAGGTCAGCCCGAATTCCAGGCAATCGTCCTGGTAGGCGACGCCCAGCCGGGTACGGATGGGCTGGAAACCGTCTGATGTCAGGGTTGGATCTTCGTTGCGGTCGGTCAGGTTGAAAACACCTGCGCCAAACAACGACCAATAGCGCGCAAATGCGACGCGCGTGGCAACGCGCACTTCTTCGCGATCCTGCAAATCCTCGATTCCCTGGGCGATATCGCGATCAAGGCGCAGATAGCCGACTTCGAGATAGGTCCGCCGGCTACCGATAGTGGCGTCAAATTCGTTCCGGCGCAGCGCGAAACTGTCTTTGTCGAGCCGGTACCGGTGCGTGAGTGAGAGAAAATCCTTGTAGCGCACCTCCGTCCTGCCGACGAAATCGGAAACGCGTTCGGACAGGCCGGTACCGTCGACCAGAATGTCCCGATCCTTGTCGAGCCGGTAAGACTGGCCCAGCGTGGTCTTTACCCGCAAGCCCGGGCGGGTCAGTTCCCAGTCGAATCCGTAGGTGATCCGCGCTCCGTCTTCGACCCGGTCATATCCAGGGAAGCGGTTGAGCGCGAAGAGGTTGGAATCCTCCAGATCGATGGCGCGCGCATCTTCGTTGGGCACCGCCAAGTTGCGGATCGGCGGGGTGGCAACGATCTGCACGCGCGGCGTGAAGACTTGCGTTCCGCCAAAGGCTTCGCCAGCCAGCGGCCATTGCATATCGGCCGCGATCAGGCCGATCGCGCGCCCCTGCCAGCCGGGATTTCCGCGATAGATTGCAGTCGCGGTCAGGCCGTTCTCGTCGGAATGATACACGTCGCCCCGGGCCAGTGCGGTAAATTGCACCACCTGGCCCAGCGGCGTCACCTTGCGCAGGTCCCAACGGGCCCCTGCAAAGGCACGCTGGGTATCCTGCCCGACATCGCGGACAATCGCGAGACTGTTGGCCTGCAATTCGATCGTGCCGCCCAGAACCGGGTCGGCCAGGCGGCGACGATAATCGATCACTGGCAATGCAATCGGGACCTGCCCTTGCGGCTGGTTAAGCCGCAATGTCTGCGTGGCATAGCCGGCAATCTGGAGATAGCTGTTGCGATCGATCCGCTCCAGCTCGACGATAGAACGCAGGCGGTCATCACGGCTGATATCGTACCGGCGCAGGAAGGTCCGGTCGCTGGCAACGCGGATTGAGCTGGTCAGGCTCCAGTTCTCGTCAAACTGGAACTTGCCGTTCGCGAACAGGTAGCCGCGAAAATCCTGTTCGCTGGTCGGCACGCCGGTAAAGTCGGAGATGCGACGGCTATAGGTGCCATAGCCTGTGATCTGGAAAGCGCCCTTGTCTCCCAGCTGGCGATACTGGCCCGAAACCATCGGTGGTGCCGAAGTGTAGACATAGGCCCCCAGGGTCAGGTCCTTATTGTCGGACAATCGATGATAGTATTGCCCGGTCAGCTCCAGCCCGTTGGATTCAGAGATCCGGATATCGGGGATCAGGAAACCCGAAACCGCCCCGCCATCGGTGCGAATCGACAGGCCTGGCATCGGCAGCAGGCGCTTGCCGAACAATTCGAGATACGCACCGCGAAAGCGCACCCGGCGATCTTCCGGGCTGTAGACCACGCGCTCGGCCGTGATCCGCCAGCTGGGCTTCTTGTCGCAACCGTCAGGATCGGAGACAGCGCAGGCGCTGTAAGCCGCGCGGTTGAGGATGATCGTCCCGTCATCCCCGCGTTCGCCCGATTCTGCGGCCAACCGCCCCCCTTCGCGCAGGGCGAGCAACAAATCCTCCATCGCGCCCGTTTCGAACTTGTCGGTCAGTTCGACGCTGCTCGAATATAGCTGGTTTCCGTCGGCATCGACCAGGCGGACATTGCCGCTGGCGAGGATAACGCCCGATTTCCTGTCCCAACGCACTTCGTCGGCGCGAACCGATTGGTCTTCGCTGCGCAAAATTACATTGCCGCGGGCCGTGACGACATCCGATTCTGAATCGTAATCCAGCGCATCGGATTCGAAATCGATTTGGCGTGGTTCTTCCACCGCGGCGATTGTCTGGTCGGGAACGGGGGTCGGCACGCCTTGTTGTTGTGCCAGCGCCGGTGTCGCGACCCCGCACAGCGCAGCCAGCGCCAATGCAACGCCCGGCGCAGGCATGCGGCGCAACAGGGCAGGCAATGCAGAAGCGTTGGGCGGGCGCATGGCTTGCCTATTGCACTTGCCCCGCCTAATCGCAATCGCACTTCGTCACACCCACGAAACTGTGCGCCGTGTGCCGCGTTGGATAATGAAAACAGACCCCTGCCGGAGATCCCATGAAGATCACATTCGCCGATAGCATCACCGCCGACACAACCTTGGTCGCGCATGTCGTAGACCATGGAAAGATCCCCAAAGAGCTGGAGCGCGCGCTGGCAGACGGTGCCAAGGCGGCACGGTTCAAGGGTGGCGCAGGCCAGCTGTTTGACGGTTTTGTCGAGCGTGACGGAAACGTGGTGCGGGTCGCGCTTGCAGGGGCAGGCGAAAAGGATGCCAGTGCCAGGGCCCTCAATTGCGAGAAGGCCGGGGCGGCATTGGCTGCCAAGTTCCTGACTTCGGGCGAGACGACGATTGTGCTGGATCTTTCCGCAGCCGGTCTGTCAGCTGCCGAAACCGCATCGGTCCTGACCGGCCTGCGCCTGCGGACGTGGCGCCATGATGCCTATCGCACCACTTTGAAGGAAGAGCAGAAGAAAACGCTCGCACATGCGATCGTGGTCGGCGCCACCAAGACTGCTCCAGCTGCCTGGGAAACCGAAGCTGCCCTGTGCGAAGGGATCGAGTTCACGCGCCATTTGGTCGCTGAACCGGCCAACAAGGTTTATCCGGAAAGCTTCGTGTCCAAATGTCGCGATGCCCTGCAGGGTACGGGCATCGAAATCACTGTGCTGACCGATGATGATATGGAAAAGCTGGGCATGGGCGCGTTGCTCGGCGTGGGGCTAGGATCGGAACGCCCGTCGCGTATCCTGGCGATGAAGTGGAACGGCGGCGAGCCGGGCCAACGCCCGATGGCATTTGTCGGCAAAGGTGTGACTTTCGATACCGGCGGCATCTCGCTCAAACCGGGTGCCGGCATGGAAGACATGAAATGGGACATGGGCGGCGCCGGCGCTGTCGCTGGCGGCATGGTCGCCCTGGCCAAGCGCAAGGCGAAAGCCAATGTCGTGGGCGTGGTCGGCCTGGTCGAGAATATGCCCGACGGCAAGGCGCAGCGCCCGGGCGATGTCGTCACCAGCGCGAACGGCCAGACGATCGAAGTCATCAACACCGATGCCGAAGGGCGGCTGGTGCTGTGCGACGCATTGTGGTGGACCCAGAAAGAATATGATCCGGTTGCGGTAGTCGACTTTGCGACCTTGACCGGAGCCATGATTATCGCACTCGGCAGCGAACATGGTGGCGTGTTCGCCAATGATGATGATCTGGCCGACAAGCTCCTTGCGGCAGGCGAGAGCACCGGTGACAAGCTGTGGCGCCTCCCGGTCTCCCCGGCCTATGACAAGCTGATCAACAGCCCGATTGCGGATATGAAGAATGTCGGCCCGCGCGGAGCTGGCTCGATTACCGCAGCGCAGTTCCTCCAGCGCTTTATCGATAAAGATCGCCCGTGGGCGCACTGCGATATTGCCGGCATGGTGTGGGCGGACAAGCCTGGCCAAACGTGGGACAAGGGCGCCACCGGTTATGGTGTGCGGATAATCGACCAGTATGTCCGCGACGTGCTGGAAGGGTAATTCTGACACGTGTCCAAGATGCGCAAGAAAGCGGACCTTCCGTCCAAAATATGTGCGTCTTGCGGCCTCCCGTTTGCATGGCGCAAGAAATGGGAGCGGGATTGGGACAACGTGAAGTATTGTTCTGACCGCTGCCGGCGCGATAGCAAGAGCAACACGGCATGAAGGCCGATTTCTGGCAACTCTCCTCCGATCCCGCAGAGAAGGTCGTCGCAATGATTGCCGGGCGTGTGCTGGGCGAGGCGGAGCGCCTGCTAGTCGTTTCCGAAGACGCAGCGCAGCGGGCGGCGATCAGCAAGGCATTGTGGGATACCAACCCGGAGAACTTCCTGGCCAATGGCGAGGCCGATTCCGTCGGTGCGGAACGCCAGCCCGTGCTGCTCTCGGCAGAGTGCAAGGCAACCAATGGCGCAAGCCATGTCATCTTTGCCGACGGGGCATGGCGGGAGCCAGAAGGCTTTGCCCGCGCATTCCTGCTGTTTAGCGAAGCAACGCTGGATCAGGCTCGTGCTACCTGGCGCTCCCTCGACGGCGCCAAAGATCTCGAGCGGGCCTTCTTCCGCCAGGACAACGGCAAGTGGACCAAGGTCGCCTAATCTCTCTTGTGGTTCCGGACTGATCCTGATGGCGCAGGGGATTGCGTCTGCCGCGCGGGTTTGGGATGATTGCGGCTTACTGAGGGAGGGAATCAATGCGTATCATTCTGGCTTCCACCATGGCGCTGGCGCTTGCCGCCTGCGGATCGGAGAAATCCGGCACGATCGAAACCGAAGACGGCGAAACCGCCGAATACACCATCGATGATTCCTCCGGCGGCGTCACCGCGTCTATCGAAACAGAGGACGGCACGGCGACCATGCAGACCGGCGAGAACGTGAAGGCGGACTTGCCCAACGGTTTCTCCGTCTATCCCGGCGCGACGATCCAGAGCGTCACCAATGTTGCGCAGGATGGCGACAAGGGATCACTGGTCATGCTGGAAAGCACCGACAGCCCGCAGAAAATCGCCGATCATTACCGTAAGGAAGCCGAGGCTGCCGGTATCTCGATCGAGATGGACCTGACTGTGAATGACGGAAAAATGATCGGCGGGACGGGCGAAAACGGCATGAGCTTTTCGCTCAATGCCACACCGTCCGAAGGGACCACGCAAGCGCAGTTGATGGTCAGCGAGGGGCTGGGTAACTGACCCGATTTCGGGGTTGGTGGACGCAGGCTTGTATCGCAGGGCTTGCGGGCTGTGACGCCGCGCTCTAAAGGCGCGCGCAATCTCTCCCAATGACATCAAGGAATTCCCCATGGCGGTTACCCGCACCTTTTCGATCATCAAGCCTGACGCCACCCGCCGCAACCTGACCGGTGCTGTGACCCAGATGCTGGAAGAAGCCGGCCTGCGCGTCGTTGCGTCCAAGCGTATCCACATGAGCCGCGAACAGGCCGAAGGTTTCTACGCCGTGCACAGCGAGCGTCCTTTCTTCGGCGAACTGGTCGAGTTCATGATGAGCGAGCCGGTTGTCGTGCAGGTCCTAGAAGGCGAAGACGCCGTGACCCGCAACCGCGACATCATGGGCGCCACCAACCCGGCCGAAGCTGCCGAAGGCACCATTCGCAAAACCCACGCCCTGTCGATCGGTGAAAACACCGTCCACGGTTCGGACAGCGACGAGAACGCCAAGATCGAGATCGACTTCTTCTTCGATGCGAGCGAAATCGTCGGCTAATCGCCTGATATCACCGAATTCGAAGAGGGCCGCCTGATTGGGCGGCCCTTTTTTTGGGGGATAGGGTGGAGAGCGGACGCCTGAAAGGGTCGACAGTCGCTGATGAGAATGCGGTGCGGCTATTTCGGTCTAAGGAGCATTTGCCACACTATGAATGCGGCAATTGCCTGCTCAGCCCAAGCAAGCGGGAGTGCGACCCATATAAAGCGCGCTGGAACCAAGCCCATATTATAGACGCCCAACCACAGAAGGCCGAAGACCGTCAAAGTGAACAATATTGAAGCGGTAATCGCTTGCCAGAAAGAAGGTCCTGCCGTTTTCAAAAACAGCCAGTAAAATCCCGTGGCGGCGGCTACCAGAATCAAGTCCCACAATGACCATATCGCGAACGTCGCGAGGTCGAACGGAGCTATTCTCGCTTCGCCAGGAAAAGCCTCGTGAAGCATGGGCTTGATGACATAGAGATAGCGCCACACCTCTGATGCGTTGATCCATACGAAGTTGATCGCAAGCGCGATCAGGAAAGCGCGCGGAACGGCAAATGTACGACCCGAGTTAGCGCTGGCCGTCTTTTCGATCATTGATGAGCGTCCCTTGATTTGATGAGAGAAACGATTGTTCTCGCCTGCCGTCGCAGTGGCTTGGCCGAAGTTGCGGTGCGAGACATTGACCATAGTCCTTGAGCACAGGTGACGAGCAGCTCTGCCAATGCAGCGACCTCGTTCGCATCCTCCTGTGGCTCAACCAAGCTCAGCGCTCTGGCAAAACCGACGCGAAGACGCCGATGATGTTGGTCAACCTTGTCGGATGCAAGTTGGTCATGGGGCGCCGTTTCGGTCGCGGCATTGGCGACAAAACACCCCGGTCCCGGTAGCCCGATCTTTTCGGCAAGGGAGATTTGTGTCTCGAAATAGTCTTCTATCGTGGCGATTCCGCCCGTCGCAGTCTCGACGGGCTCAAACGCAGGATCGACGATTGCGCTTTGGTAAGCGTCGAAGCAGCGCAGATACAATTCGTGCTTGCTACCGAAGTGCGAGTAAATGGCGTGCCTGCTGACACCAATCCTATCTACGAGCTCGTCCATCGACGTCGCATTATAGCCGCGCTGCCAGAAATGGCGCATTGCTGCATCGAGGATCTCGGGTTCGGATTTGACGGGCTTGCGGGGCATTCGCGATGAATAACAGAACGATCATTCTGTTTCAATGCGCATTTGCCGGAAGCCCAATATCGGCCCGGATGAGCGATGGATCGCCGATCGAGTGTCTGCAATCAGGTCGCCAGCGGAATGGCTGGCTCTGTCTAAACCGTGAGAGACAACCTCAGGCCCGCACCACCAGATTTCCAAAGTGTTTGCCTGCATAAAGCATCAGCAACGCCTCCGGAAAATTCTCGACCCCCTCCACGGCGTGCTCGTGTAGTGCCAGGTTGCCTGAGCGGAGCAGGGCAGAAATTTCTTCTACGGCCTCGGGGAAGCGGGCGGCGTGATGGCTGACGACGAAGCCGCGCATAGAGGCGTTGCGTTCGGCGAGCCGGAGATAGAGCTTCGGGCCCTGCACATCGTCGAGGTTCTCATACTGCGAGATGGCACCGCAAATCGCAATGCGGGCGCCGCCGGTGGGACGCAGATTGTCGAGTGCGCTATCGAGAATATCGCCGCCGACATTGTCAAAGAACACCTCGATCCCGTCTGGCGCGGTCGCTGCGATTTGCTCGGTCACATTGCCCTGCTTGTAGTCGATCGCGGCATCCGCACCGACCTCGCTGGTGAGATAGGCGCATTTTTCCGCGCCGCCCGCGATCCCGATGACATGGGCCCCGCGGCTCTTTGCCAGTTGCACCACGCAGGAGCCAACTGCGCCTGCTGCGCCTGACACGAGCACAGTCTCGCCCGCTTTCATTTCGCCCACTGCGATCAGGCCGACCCATGCGGTGAGCCCAGTCGTGATGCCCAGCGGACCGACGATGGCGGCCGGATCAATCCCCTCCTCCAGAGTCACCTTTTGCAGGCCATCGGGCTCGAGCAGGGCGTGTGTCTGGGCGCACAGCAAACCGTAGGCCCAATCGCCCACCTGCCAGTCAGGATGGGTGCTGGCGACCACTTCGCCGACTCCGAAAGCCCTGATGGTCTGGCCGAGATTGGAGCGTGCGTGCATTCCGGCATCGCTCAGGGTGGTGCGGATCCACGCGTCTACAGAGAGCGTGTGTGACTTCACCACGATTTGCCCCTCGGGCACTTCGGTGATGGCAACATCCTCCACCCCGAAATTGTCCAACGTGGGTAAATCCACGGCAAATTCTTTGAGGAATACGCGGCGGTTTTCGAACATGGTTGTGGCCTGTGCAGCGGTGTGATCCGCTGTGCCTGATCCACGGTTGCCGCTGTCTCAAGTGGCCAATTGACTAGGGAACCCGCTGGTGATGCCCGCGGCGCAGCCTAAAATTCGTCCGCAGCATCCATCAGCTTGGTCAGGCGTTTGGGGGCCACGGCCTGCCAGCTGCGGCCTAGCCAGTATTCGACCTGTTCCCAATCGCAATCGGGGCGGTTCAGGATCAGGCCTACCCAGCCGCTCGCGCCGTAAAAGGCGGGTTTGTAGAAGGCTTGGGGATCGCCATCGATCAAGGCAGCCAGTTCGTCTTGCCCACTGGTCTTGGCGAGCAGGGCGATGTGCTCGGCCCCGTGATGCTGGTCACTGAAATAGGCGAAGTACTTGCCGCTTTTCCCGCCTGTGCGCCATCCGGGGGAGCCATGGCTGGGGCGCTCCTCTGCTTCGGGCAGGGCCAAGGCGAGTGATCGCACCCGCTCCAGCAACCACGCGGAATCAAACGGCTGCGACACGAAGTCGGACAGCGCGCGCGGATAGAGCTGGTGCTCTGCCAGCTTGACCCGATAGGCCAGCGTCTCGGGCGTATCCCCGGCGAGAATGGCGACCTCGGACTGGCCCAGAACCTGCCCGCCATCGAGCTCTCCGGTGACCAGGTGGACCGAGCAACCGGCATATTCATCCCCCGCATCGAGCGCACGGGCATGCGGGTCGAGCCCCTTGTATTTCGGCAGCAGGGAGGGGTGGATATTGAGCATTTTGCCTTCCCATCGCGCCACCATTTCGTCCGACAGGATCCGCATATACCCGGCCAGTGCCACGAATTGGGCGCCATGTTCGCGGATCGCCTCGTCCATCAGAAGATCGTGATCGGCGCGTTCCATCCCTTTATGGCTGAGTGCGAAGGTCGGGATGCCTTCAGCCTCGGCGATCGATAGGCCGCCCGCATGGGGATCATTGCTGGCAACGAGGACGATTTCGAACGGGGAATTGGGCAGGCGACTGGCATAAAGAAGCGCCGCCATATTGGTGCCGCTGCCCGAAATCAGCACCGCGACCCTGGCGAGAGGCGCATCAGCCAAGGTGCCGCACTTCCCAGTCGGCAGTGGCCGACCATGTGCCTGCGGAACCCCGCACGGTGCAGCCTTTGTCTCCAGCTTCGACCATGCCGATCCGGTGGACTGTTTCGCCTGCCTCGCGCAGTTGACCCATGACCGTTTCGACTTTGCCGGGCTCCACTGCCAGCACCATGCCTACCCCGCAATTGAATGTACGCGCCATTTCGGCAGATTCGATGCCGCCTTGCGCTTGCAGGAAAGCCATCAGGCGAGGCTGCTCCCAGGCATCGGCATCAACCACAGCATGCGCGCCGTCGGGCAGCACGCGCGGAATATTTTCCAGCAAGCCGCCACCGGTGATGTGAGCCAAAGCGTCGATTGCACCGGTGCGGATGGCGGGCAGCAGGCTGGCGACATAGATGCGGGTTGGTTCCAGCAAATGGTCGATCAGCAGCTTGTCATTGTCGAACAGGGCCGGGCGGTCGAGCTTCCAGCCTTTGTCGGCGGCTAGCCGCCTGACGAGGGAATAGCCGTTGGAGTGCACGCCTGAGCTGGCAAGGCCCAGCAAGACATGCCCGGGCGCGACCTTGTCGCCGGTCAATTGTTCGCCGCGCTCGACAGCGCCAACACAAAAACCGGCAAGGTCGTAGTCGCCTTCGGCATACATGCCCGGCATTTCAGCGGTCTCGCCGCCGATCAGGGCGCAGCCTGCCTGCTTGCAGCCTTCGGCGATGCCGGCCACGACTCGCTCGGCAACGCCGTTCTCCAGCTTGCCTGTGGCGAAGTAGTCGAGGAAGAAAAGCGGCTCTGCACCCTGCACGATCAGGTCATTCACGCACATTGCGACCAGATCGATGCCAACAGCGTCGTGCCGGTCATGATCGATGGCCAGTTTCAGCTTGGTGCCGACCCCATCATTCGCAGCGACCAGCAATGGGTCTGCATAGCCTGCCGCCTTGGGATCGAAAAAGCCGCCGAAACCGCCCAATTCGGCGTCTGCACCGGGGCGGGCAGTCGCTTTGACGAGCGGCCCGATCGCCTTGACGAGGGCATTTCCGGCATCGATCGAGACGCCTGCATCGGCATAGGTGTAACCGGTTTTCTGTGAACTATCCGCAGCCATACCCACGCCTTTAGTCATTCGCGCTTGGAATCGCACGGCCCTTTCGGCAAAAGGCTCTCGGTTTTCCCCATGGCACTGACATTGACCCTTCACGAACGCCCGATCGCACCCGGCATTATCCTGGCTGGCCTTGGCCTGCTGGCGGCGCTGGGTATCGGCCTGGCGGTCGCAACTGCGCAAGTGGATGGTGACCGCGGGATCGCGGTGGTCACGGCCAGCAGCGATATCGATGTCGGCGGGATCGAAGTCGACGTGACCGGCGACGACGCGGACGATGCGCGGCAGAAGGGCTGGCGCCGTGCCCAGCGTGAAGCATGGGCCAAGCTGGGCGGGCCGACATTGTCCGACGGCCAGCTTCAGTCGCTGGTTTCTGCCGTCGTAATCGAGCGAGAGCGGGTAGGCAGCAAGCGTTACATCGCGACACTCGGCGTGATATTCGACCGGCAACGGGCCGGGCGCTATCTTGGCGGAACAGCCCAGGCGCGGCGATCCGCCCCGATGCTGCTGATTCCGGTAACGATCTCCGGCGGGACAGAACTGGTCTACGAACAGCGCAATCCGTGGCAGCGAGCGTGGGCGGAGTATCAAGCAGGTACCAGCCGCATCGATTATGTCCGGCCGTCTGGCGCGGGCGGCGATTCGCTGCTGCTCACCTATGGCCAGACCAGCCGACGCAGCCGGGCGTGGTGGAATACGATCCTGGACCAGTTTGGCGCCGCCGATGTGCTGGTGCCGATCGTGCGGCTGCAATACCAATATCCTGGCGGCCCTGTCGAAGGTGCCTTCACGGCGCGATACGGCCCGGACAACCGCTATCTCGACAGTTTCACCCTGACAGCAGATTCGCCAGATGAAGTCCCGGCGATGATGGTGCAGGCGGTCAGCCAGTTTGATGAGATCTTTTCCAAGGCCTTGGCCGACGGAAAGTTGCGGCCCGATCCGACTTTGAGCCAACGCGGGATCGATGCCGATCCTGTGCTGCAGCGCCTGATCGAGGCCGGTCGTGCTGCCGTAGCGCAAGAACGCGCTGCCGCTGCCGCAGAAGCCGCTGCCGAAGCAGGCGAGAGCGCTGAAGGCAACGAGACCGCGCCAACGCCAACGCCAAGCCCGACAGCGGCCACGCTCAACACCTATGTTGTCCAGTTTGCGACGCCAAGCGCTGGTGCGGTCGATGCCACTCTGGCCGCCGTCAATGCGACGCCCGGTGTGCGTGGGGCTGCAACCAGTTCGCTCGCCATTGGCGGAACTTCGGTCATGCGGGTTACTTATGGCGGCAGCCTCGGCGATCTCGCCGCAGCGCTACGCTCGCGCGGGTTTAGCGTAAACCAGGGCAGCAACGCGCTCGCCATCAGCCGATAGGCCCGCGGCCATGTCGCAAATCGCATTGCCACTGGCGCAGGGTTTGCCCGCCGATCCCGCCAGTATCGTGGTCGGTAACGCCAATGCCCATGTGGCTGAGGCACTGGCAGATCCGTCGAACTGGCCTTTTGGTACAGCCATTCTGATGGGGCCGGCCCGGGCGGGAAAATCGCTGTTGGCGCGTTGGTTCGAGGGCGCAGGCAAGGGCAGTGCTATCGATGGCGCTGACAACTGGGACGAAACCGAGCTGTTCCACCGCTGGAACCGCGCACGCGAACAGGACGAAGCGCTGCTGCTGGTCGCTGACGGGGATCGATGGGACATTACCTTGCCGGACCTCAAATCCCGCCTCGGCGCCGCGCTGCATCTGGAAATCGGCACCCCCGACGATGCGATGCTGGCGGACCTAATCCAGAGCCATGCGACTCGCCGTGGACTTGCACTTGGCGAGGGGGCACTTACCTATCTTGTCCCTCGGGCGACGCGCAGCTTCGCCGATATCGAGAAACTGGTGGCCATGATTGACCGCCTGACCCTCGAGCGCAAAGCGGCTCCGACCCAGGGAATTTGGCGCGATGCGCTAGAAGCGGTACAAGGGCCGGAGCAGGCACGCTTGCTATAAGGTCGGAAAAGTGGGAGAATCCCGCCAATGCTGAAGGGTCTGATCGACTATCTGGACTCGGTCCACCGGCGCGATCCCGCACCGCGTTCCCGTTGGGAAATCCTCCTCTATCCGGGCGTCTGGGCGCTGGGGTTCCATCGCGCAGCGCATTGGCTGTTCGAGGCCAAGCTCTATTTCCTTGCCCGGCTTGTGAACCATTTCGGGCGCTTCCTGACCGCCATCGACATCCACCCCGGGGCCAGGATCGGCAAACATTTTTTCATCGACCATGGATTTACCGTGATCGGCGAGACCGCCGAGATTGGCGACAATGTCACAATCTACCAGTGTGTGACGCTTGGCGGGACCAACCCGACCAATGGCAAGGGCGGCAAGCGGCACCCGACCATTGGTGACAATGTCATTATCGGATCCGGCGCGCAGGTGATTGGCCCCATCACGGTGGGCACGCGTGCGCGAATCGGTGCCAATGCGGTAGTGACGGATGATGTGGCCGAGGGCGCAACCATGATCGGCATGAAAGCCCGTTCGACCCTGGTTCCGGCAGAAGAATGGATCAAGGAGTTCATTCCCTATGGCACCCCTTGCGATGAGCCGTGCGAGGATCAGGTTGCGGAAGGCGCCAAAAGGATTGAGTCGCTCGAAGCGGATCTTGAGCTGCTCAAGGCGCAGATCGAACAATTGAAATCTGCGCCAGCGCCCGAAACGGCACGCCGCAGCGGGACCGATAGCTGATGAATTCGCCCCTTGGCGGTACCGTCGTTGCATTTCCCGGTCGCAAACCCAGCCAAGTGCCGTTCGAGCGGGAGGAATTGCAGCGCATCCTCGATTTGTATGGTCGCATGGTCGCCGCGGGCGAGTGGCGCGATTACGCGATGGAATTCACCAAGGAAGCCGCCATTTTCGCAGCTTTCCGTCGCGCCGCAGAACGCCCGCAAGCGCGGGTGGAGAAGCGTCCATCGCTACGTAACAAGCAAGGCATGTGGACACTGTTCGGCGAGCACGGCCAAATCCTGAAACGCGGGCACGAACTCGCCGGCGTGCTGGCCCCGGTCGAGCGGCGGCTGCTCAAGACGATCGAGGGTTAGGGCTCCACCGAGCAACTTACCAATCGTTCTAAGACAGTAGCGCAATGGTTTGTGGATCAAGTGCTCGCAATACTTGGCAACCTGCCCTGCATTTCATCGGGGAGCATAGCCACGAGCTTCTGCCGGATCGGTGTCCAGAAAACTGACAGGCTCAGCAGTGCCGAACCGATCACAAAGGCTGTGAGTGCAAAATTGAGCTCCACCGCGCCAAACCGGCTGAACAGGAATGTCAGCGCAAACAACACGTAGACCAACGCCGAAACAAGCAAGGCCCTGCGGTCGATAATCAGGGCGACCACGCCGAAGATGATATAGACCAGCAGGACCGCAACGGCTCCGCCAACCCCGGTCACTCCGCTGCCTGTCAGGCCGATACTGCTGAACACGGTATGCGCGATGATCGGGGCCGAGAGCATATGCAGCCAGAAGGCGACATCACTGCGCCTCGTGGTGCGCGAGCGATCGCTCATGTCCCACCACATGGCAAAGGCGAACACGC
The DNA here is from genome assembly GCF_039536765.1 of Parerythrobacter jejuensis. NCBI lineage: Bacteria > Pseudomonadati > Pseudomonadota > Alphaproteobacteria > Sphingomonadales > Erythrobacteraceae > Parerythrobacter > Parerythrobacter jejuensis. Next base: position 1,048,623 of record NZ_BAAAZF010000001.1, on the reverse strand, counting down.
CGATCCCGGCCAGGAACAACACTGGCATCAGAGCCGGGAACGAATTTCCGTCAGTGATGATCGCGCTGGTGATCTGGACGATCGCGACAAAGGTTCCCACCACGGCAGTTGTGCCCGCTGCCACGGTCACCGGGACCATAAAGCGTTTCCAATGCTGCCACGTCAGCCAGGTTGTGGCAGCGCCGGTCAATGTCAGCATGGCTGCAACAACAATTGCGCCCAGTGTCTCGTCAGGCTCCCACCCGGCGGCTTCTGCCGCAGCGAAGCTTCCCGGGCCGAAGATCAGCCCGAACGGCAGCACAAGCACGCTCAGCACCAGGGCAAAAGACGCCCCGACGAAAGCCAGCAACAAGATTATGCTGGGCAGCGCCATCCGGCGTTTGCGGGTGAAGATTTCAGCGAGGCCCCATGCCGTTGCAGCGACCAATGCGGAGGGAAGGGCACCCATCAAGGCAAGTTGCCAGACATTGTCGGGCTCGATCCCGCCGATCACCGCACCACCGATCGAACCAACCGCGATCAACATGATGATCACGCCGATAGTCACGAAAATATCGTTGAAGCTGGTGATCAGCCGGAATTGCTCTTCATTGGCAATCGGCATGGCACGCAGTTTGGCGACATGCGTGCGTAGCCCGTTGGCCGCGTCTTCGCTGATCGCACCTGCGGCGACCGCGGAGTTTATCTCTTCCTGTGAATACATCAGGCCTACCCCCTCGTGTGAGCGGGATAGGCCTGGTGTGTTATTCAGTCAACACAGTGCGCGGTGTTACCCGCGGGTGCTGGAAGGGCCTGCGTCGGCACCGAGGACCTTCTGCATGGCAGCCAAAATCGCGCCTGACTGTTCGGAACCGGATTGCGGTGCCTTGAGGTTGGTCATCGCGTTGATCTCGTCCCACGCATCGGCGAACCCTTCGACCGTGCGCTGGCCTTCCGGCAGCCACACGGCATCGTTCATCATCACCCATGCGGAGTGGAAACCACCGGCGCCCGCGCCGACGATCTGGTTCGACGGAGCATCTTCGCTGACGAGGTAAAGCGCAGCAGGCGCCACATTTTCGGGTGAGAACAGCTTGAAGGCTTCTTCGGGGAACAGGTCTTCGGTCATGCGCGTGCCGGCGACCGGGCTGAGCGAATTGACCTTGATGTTGTATTTCGCGCCTTCGAGCTGGAGCGTCTTGGTCAGACCGGCGAGGCCGAGCTTCGCCGCACCGTAATTGGCCTGGCCGAAATTGCCGAACAGGCCGGTAGAGCTCGCCGTCATCAAGATGCGGCCATAGGCCTGCTCGCGGAAAGTTTCCCAGCATGCCTTGGTCGCGAAGGCCGAACCGGTCAGGTGCACCTTGACCACGAATTCGAAGTCGTCAGGCGTCATCTTGGCGAAGCTCTTGTCGCGCAGGACACCAGCATTGTTGATCAGGATGTGCACGCCGCCCCATTTCTGCTTGGCGTCGGCAACCATCTTTTCCATCTGCTCGTATTCGGTGACCGAGCCGCCATTGGCCATGGCTTCGCCGCCAGCGGCCTTGATTTCCGCGACCACTTCGGCAGCGGCATCCGAAGACCCTGTGCCGTCACGCGAACCGCCCAGATCGTTGACCACAACCTTGGCACCGCGGCGGGCCAGTTCGAGCGCATATTCACGGCCCAGGCCGCCGCCTGCGCCGGTGACGATGGCGACTTTGTCTTTGAACGAAATGGTCATGGAATTGTCCTCCAGGAAGGGTCTGTCTGCGAATAGGTTATGTTGTCTTATGCGGGCTTACGCGCCCGTCAACGTGGCGGCTGGGTGACAGGTTCCCTGCTGCGTTGCAACATTGAAAAGAGGGAGTCGCGATGCCGTAAGGGCAGGCTCCTCAGACGCTGTTACAATCGTTCAAGCGCGGGCAACAATTGGTCGAATCGTTCGATCACCGCATCGCCGCCGAGTTCGTGCGGAGGCTTGTCGCAATAGCCATAGGCCGCGACAATCACCGGCACGCCTGCGCCCTTGGCGGCGGCCACGTCATACGTGCTGTCGCCAACAAAAGCGAAGGAGCCAGCCGGTCCATCCGCGCCGCAGCGTTTGCGGGCCTCGATCACGGCGTCGGGCTTGGGCTTGGCATTGCCTTTGCCCATCGTATCGCCGCCGATGATCGTGACGAAGCGATCGGCCAGCCCCAGCGTGGTCAGGATGCTGGTCGCGAATTCTTCGAACTTGTTGGTCACCACTGCCATCTGCACATTGCGCGATGCCAGCGCGTCCAGAGCCTCGACGACGCCGGGATAGGGGCGCGAATGGACCGCGTTGTTCTCTGAATAATAGCGCAGCATCTGCTTGTAGAGCGCGTGGAAATCATCCTCCGGCATTCCGCCTTGCTGCTCTACCGCGCGAGCCAGCATGATCTTGGCACCGCCGCCGATCAGATCCTTGCTGCTCCCGACCGGAACAGGTTTGAATCCGCCCAGGTCGAGGGCATGGTTTACCGCCGCGCCGAGATCGCGAAATGTGTCGAGCAGAGTGCCGTCGAGATCGAACCCGACTGCATCAAAGGGAAAGTCAGCCATGGGAGGGGCGATGCCTGCAAGCTCTGGAAACTGCAACAATTTGGTGCCACAGGCTGTGGCTATGAGCACCACACGAGAATTTGCCGCTGTCATCCTTGCCGCGGGCAAGGGCACCCGCATGAAGTCCGACCTGCACAAGGTCCTGCACCCGATTGCTGGGCGGGCGATGCTCGACCACCTGATGGCGCAGGTGGATGCCCTGTCGCCATCGGAAAAGGTCGTGGTCGTCGGCGCAGGCCGCGAACAGATCGAGGGGGCCGTTGAAGGCCGGGCGAAGACCTGCCTGCAAGAGCCGCAGCATGGAACCGGCCACGCCGTCCAGATGGCGGAAGAGGACCTGAAAGACTATTCCGGCGATGTGCTGATCCTTTACGGCGATGTGCCCTTCGTGCGCAGTTCGACCATGGATATGATGCTCGATCGCCTGCATCAGGATGATGCTCCAGCGGTGGTCGTCCTCGCTTTCGAACCTGATGATGCGCTGCAGTACGGACGGGTGATCGCCGACGAGGCCGGCCACATTTCCAAGATGGTCGAGTTTAAGGATGCGAGCGATGACGAGCGCGCCTGCACCTTGTGCAATTCGGGCCTGATGGCGGTGAAAGGTGCGGACCTGTTCGACCTGCTGCGCCGGGTCGACAACAACAATTCCCAAGGCGAATATTACCTCGTCGATATCGTCAATATAGCCCGTGACGATGGCCGCCACAGCGCGGTTGTCGTCACGGATGACCCGGGTGAAGTGGCGGGTATCAACAGCCGCGCCGAACTGGCTCAGGCCGAGGCACAGTGGCAGCAGCTGAAGCGCGAAGAAGCCATGACGGCTGGCGTCACCCTGCGGGCACCTGAAACAGTCTTCTTCAGCTATGATACGGAGCTGGGCCGCGACGTGGTGGTCGAACCTAATGTCGTTTTCGGCCCAGGGGTGAAGGTTGGTGATGGCAGCATCATCAAGGCGTTCAGCCATCTGGAAGGCGCAACGCTGGCCCGGAATTGCTCGGTCGGCCCTTATGCTCGCCTGCGGCCTGGAGCCGTGCTGGAAGATCACGCCTTTATCGGCAACTTCGTGGAGATGAAGAAAGCGACACTGGGTGAAGGGGCCAAGGCCAGCCATCTGACCTATCTGGGTGATACGACGGTCGGCGCGGGCGCCAATATCGGAGCGGGTACAATCACTTGCAATTATGATGGCTATTTCAAATACCAGACCGTGATCGGGGAGAGGGCCTTTATCGGTTCGAACAGCGCGTTGGTGGCCCCGGTGAAGATCGGCGCGGATGCGATTGTCGCTGCGGGCAGCACGGTGACCCGCGATGTGGCCGATGGCGAATTGCGGATGGAGCGCGCCGAGCAATCGGTGAAGCCAGGCTGGGCCGACCGTTTCCATGACACGATGAAAAAGAAGAAGGCCGAGGCGAAAAAGTGAAGCGTCTCGCGATGGCGACTCTCGCCATCGTGGCGTTCGCCTGCGCTCCATCGGACAGAGCCGGCCCACAAGCGGCGAGTGCTCCGTTCGAGAAAGTCGGGTGTCGCGAGGCCGAGACCCCGGTTTTCCAATGCACGACTGCGATGGGTAAGCAGGTTGCGGTCTGTGCGGCCGGGCCGGGTGATGTGCACTTTCGAAGCGGCACCGAAGGCGTACAGGTGGACGTGACGGGTGGCCGCTGGGCCAGCGTTCCCTATTCGGGTGGTGGAGAAGCACAAATCCAGTTCCGCGACGGGACCAAGCGCTATATCGTCTACAGCCGGATGGTCCGCACAAATTTCACGCCGGGGGAGCCCAACAATCCCGCGATCAGTGACGGACTGGTGATCATCGACAGCGAAGGGACCGTCGGAGTCGATATATGCGACGATGCCGAGGATCTGCTGCCGGTGCAATATGGTGCCGCGAAAGCCGCCATGCGTGATGAAGGCAAGCTGTTCCTCGACTAGGAGCGGCGGCCTCAGGTCGGGCTGTCAGTCCGAGACTTCCTCCGGATAGAACCGCGCGCGGAACCGGTCGAGGAACGCGCGTAAGTTTCGATGGCCCTCGATCATCGCATTCATCGGGCTGGCAAAGGGCACATAGATGATGTTGGCGAGCAGCGAATAGACGGTCGCGTCCGCCATGCTTGGCTGGTTGCCCAGAAACCACTCCTGATCGCCCAGTATGCCTGCCAGCGCATCGATATCGCCGCGGGCAATATCTTCGATCTCGTGCTCTGCATGCAGACCCATTCCATGGCCCGCCAATTGTTTGGCCACACCGCGCCGCGCGATCGGGGCCAGCACCATGCGTATCGGCAGGGGAATATCGCCCAGCACCGACCCGGTCAGGATCGGCCAGTTTGAGGGGCGCTGCCAGCGATCATACACCATCGCCCAATACAGGTTTTCTTCGACCAGCCGCTGGATCGCCCGGGCAATGCCGCGTTGGCTTGCATCCAGATGGGCATCGGGATCGACTCCGAAAGTTTCCTTCAGATAATCGATAATGATCGCGGAATCGCCGATCTTGCGGCCTTTGTGAGTGATCCAAGGCGCCTTCTTCTTGGGGCCGCCAAACGGCGTAGCTGCCGTGAGCGATTCATGCGGGAGATTGGTCATCCGCATGAACGCATCAAGCTTCAGGCAGAATGGACTGACCGTCACGAGACCCCAGCGGCCAGGCAGGTGATAGGCTTTCAACTCGGACATTGCTAACTCCCTCGCCATGACTTCTAGCGGGCACAGCGGTTCTGGGAAGGGGGCGGACGAGACGCAAGGCCTCACTTGCTGGCTGTGCGGGCGCGGATTTCAAACGCGGATACAGTGGCATCACACGGTGCCAAAGTCGAAAAAGGGCAGGGCGACTGTCCCGGTTCATCCGGTTTGCCACAAGACGATCCATGCCCATTTCACCAATGCCGAGCTTGCCCGCTGTGGCGAGGATATCGACGCGATCCTGGCGCACGAGGCCGTGAGCAAGTTCGTTCGCTGGGTCAAAAAGAAGCCGCCCGATTTCCATTCCCCTGTGCGCTAGCCGCCCGGGATCGGGAACAAGGAGTGCCCGCAAGAGCTTGTATCGCTGAAACACAAGCGGAGCGTCACATGCGTAAGAGACTTTTGATAGCAGCTGGTATCGGCCTTGCCGCGATCGGCGGGGTTGCAGGCCTGGCGCAATATCGCTCGATCGAGAAACCTGCCCATACTGTCGTGACAGCAGATGGCGATTTCGAACTGCGCCAATACGCGCCGATGGTGGTTGCCGAAGTGACCCATTCCGGCAGCCGCGAACGCGCTCTCAATGCCGGTTTTCGCCGTCTTGCAGCCTATATCTTCGCTGAGGACCGGCCTGGCGAAGCCATTGCAATGACATCGCCGGTTATCCAGGACCCGCCCGAGAAAATCGCGATGACTGCACCTGTAATCCAGGATGGGGATGATGGCGGCGCATGGCGCACACGTTTTGTAATGCCGTCCAAATACACCCTCGACACCCTGCCGCAGCCGCCCGAGGATATCGCGCTGGAAGAGATCCCAGGTCGCCGGATGGTCGCGGTGAAGTTTGCGGGCGCGCCGGGTACGGCTGATCTGCAGGCGCAGGAAGTTCGGTTGCGTGAGTGGATGGCAACCCAGGACTTGAGCGCTTCCGGTCCGGCTGAGTATGCGTTTTATGACGCACCAATGGTACCGGCACCGTTGCGCCGCAATGAAGTGATGATCCCGGTCGACGCAGAGTAAGTCACTGAGCCATCGTGAAAGGCAAAGGGCGACCAGCAGGCCGCCCTTACCGAGTTATTGTTCCGGAGCGTCACCCATCAGGCGCTGCATCAGATAGACATATTGCAGCGCCGAAAGCGTCGCGCGCTGTTCATTGTCGACACCGCCCGAATGGCCGCCGGTCATATCCTCATAATAGTAATATGGCTGGCCCAGCTCCTTCATCCGTGCCGCGCCCTTGCGGGCATGGGCGGGATGGGTCCTGTCATCGGCGGTCGAGGCCCAGAAGAACGGAGAAGGGAAGTCCTTGCCCTCAACCAGCTTCTGATAGGGCGAATATCCCTCGATCCAGGCACGCTGTTCCGGAATGCGCGGATCGCCATATTCGCCGATCCACGACGCACCGCGACCGATCTCGTGATAGCGCAACATGTCGAACAGCGGGATCGCCACAATCGCTGCGCCAAACAGGTCAGGCCGCTGGGTGAAGGCGGTGCCGACGAGCAGGCCGCCTTGCGAACCGCCTTGAATGCCGAGATTCTCCGCTGCCGTCAGATCGCGTTTCTGCAGATCGTCGGCCACGGCGATGAAATCGTCCCAGGTGCGCTGCTTGTTTTCGCGAATGGCGGACTGGTGCCATTCCGGCCCGAATTCGCCGCCACCACGCAGATTGGCGAGCACATAGGCGCCGCCATTCTCGACCCACAGCTTACCCGCAGAGCCCAGATATCCAGGCAGGCGTGAGACCTGGAAGCCGCCATACCCAGTCAGCAGAGTTGGCGTGTTCGCGCCCAGTTGCATGCCTTTGGGTTTGACGATGAAATAGGGGATCTGGGTACCGTCGGCCGAAGGTGCTTCGAACTGCTCGATTTCCATCCCGCTCGCATCGAAGCGGCTCGGGCTGGTCTTGAGCACTTCGGGGGTGCCACCGTCTGAATAATAGAGCGTCGTCGGCGTCAGGAAATCCGTGACAGTAAACATGATCTCGTCGGTTTCGTTGGACGATGCGCCGATGCTCACCGTGGCGTTATCCGGCAGATCGACCTTGCTCGATGTCCATGCGCCATCGGCATAGTCGAACTTCATCACCTGCCCGCGCACATTATCTAGCAAGCCGACATAGAGGCTGTTGGCCGTGATTGCGCCGCCGCGCTTGGTCTGGCGCTCTGCCGGAGCCCAGACCAGCGTTTTCGCCGCGCCATTGGGGTCGGCTTTCCATTCCTCCAGATCAGCCGCGATCAGGGCGTCGGCAGGGAAGGTCTGCTCGCCCACAGTCCAGTCAACATCGGTGCTGAACAGGATTTGTCCGTCAACGATGCCGTAGGGATTGGCCTTCTTGGGCATATCGAGCTGGAGCCAGGCATCGTCTTTCCAGACGTAATAGGCGCGCTCATGGAAGCTCAGCCCGCGATAGGCCATGCGCGCATGCACGGTGCTGGCGGCATCGCGCAGCAGATAGGCCCCGGCGGACACATCCTTGGGGTCGCCGCGATAGATTTCCTGCGCATCTTCGATCGCCGTGCCGCGTTGCCAGATTCGTGCGGTGAAGGGATAGAGGCTTTCGGTGACGGTTCCGTCGCCAAAGTCGCGCCCGACCAGCAGCGTGTCTTCGTCGATCCAGCTGGCGCCGCCCTGGCTTTCGGGCAGGGCGAAGCCGCCCTCCACGAATTCACCGGTTTCCATATTGAATTCGCGCAGCTCGGTCGCGTCCTTGCCGCCATCCGACAGGGCGATCATGCACATACGGCCATCGGGCGGCAGGCAGGATGAGCCTTTGTAAACCCACTCGCGCCCCTCAGCCTTGGCCAGTGCGTCGATGTCGAGAATGGTCTCCCACTCGGGATTGTCGGTCTTGTAGCTTTCGCGCGTGGTCCGGCGCAGCAGGCCCTTGGGATTGTCCTTGTCCTGCCAGAAATTGACCAGCCCGAATTTGGAAAAGCCGACAAACGGCACACGGTCTTCGCTGTCGAGGATGGCCAGCGCATCGGCCTTCAGCTTCTCGAAACGCGGATCAGTGGTCAGCGCGGCATTGGTCCGCTCGTTTTCCTTGCGGACCCAGGCCAGCGCTTCCTCGCTGCGGGCTTCTTCCAGCCAGATAAAAGGATCCTGCTCCGGACCGGGGACACCATCATCGGTCGCTGTCGCCGGGGTCTTGGCATTGTCGTCATCGGCTGCGGCTGGCGTTGCGACTGTCATGGCAAGCGCGGCAGTGAGTGCGAGTGTAGAAACAAGTTTCAAGAGTCCTCTCCTTGGGAGCTATGGCGTGCACGATTGCCGCAAATTCGGACAAAGGAAAGGGGTAATTCGGTGCGATTAGCCCACGCCGGGAAACGCACCGAAATAGTCGCGATAGGCGGTCGGCAGATCGACGGCGTAAAAGGCCCCGGCATAAGCCATTACGATCAGCGACCCGAGCAGCGGGCCAATCAACAAAGCGGGTTTGTGCCAGGGCCGGCTCCCGCGAAAATGGAGAGCGGCGATAATGTGGCTGACCAGCGCGGTCACTGCGATGAGGTAATACGGGGCGAATCCATATTTCAGCGGTGCCAGTACCAGCGTGCCAGCCGCCCAATAGAAATTGGTGTCGAGGCCGATCACCAGCCGCGTCATGACAGCCGCCGTTGTGTGCAAGACTATGAAAAGCCCGAGGTAACAGGCGCTGGCGAACTGGACCGCGTGCCAGAATCCCTTGCGCGGCCGCTTCCTGATCTGTCCGAGGAGCCGAAGCCCCAGTCCAATCTGCGCCATCAGCGCTGCTACCAAAGCGATCTCGATCAACGGAAACTGGTAAGCCAGCCTGCCGGCTTGCAACGCGCTGTCTTGTGCCGCGATGCCCAACAAGGCGGCCAGATGCGTGGCGAAATGGACAGCCAGGAACAGACCGATGAAACCTGCCAGAGTACGGTGTGCTTGCTTCGCCCTGATATTCATGGCAGCTCCTTAAGTGGATATTCTGTATCCGGATAAAATATATCCGATTAAGGAGTCAAGAGTGCAGCTGGCCAAGGGTATCGAATGGACGACCCATATCTGCACCATTCTGGCCGTACTGCCGGAGGGGAAAGGGTTGAGCGTGGACGCGCTGGCCGAGTTCTTCGAGTTACCCTCAGGCTATTTGTCGAAGCAGATGCAACTGCTGCGTCGGGCGGGCATCGCCGCGTCCGTGCGGGGCAAAAGCGGGGGATACCGGCTGGCAAGGCCGGTCGACACGATCACGCTGCTCGACATTGTCCAGGCGATCGAGGGAAGGGGTCCTGCCTTCCGGTGCACCGAAATCCGTCAGAACGGGCCATGCGCGTTGAAACGCAGCGACTGCAAACGCCCCTGTGAAATTGCCTCAGCCTTTGCCGCTGCTGAGGATGTCTATCATCAGGCTTTAGCGGCAAAGTCGCTGGCAAACATCATGCAGGAGGCCGCCGCGAACTCCACGCCGGAACACATGATCGAGATTGCAAACTGGGTGCAGGCGCAAATCGCCTGAGATTGCCAGCGATATGAAAAAGGGCGACCCGTCAGGGCCGCCCTTCGAATGTCGTGAGTGACGCCGGAGCCTAGCCTTCGACCTTCTCCGCCAGCACAGTCAGGCCAGCATCGCCGACTTCGGCGAAGCCGCCTTCGATCTTGATCTCTTCCGGGCTCGCGCCTTCGGTCTTGAAGATCTGGACCACACCGTCGCGGATGGTGGACATGAAGGGCGCATGGCCCTCCAGCACGCCGAACTCGCCTTCCGCACCGGGGACGACCACCATGTGGACATCTTCCGAGCGGACCAGCTTGGCCGGCGTTACGAGTTCAAAGTGGAGCGCCATAATGCTTAGGCTTCCTCGGCCATCTTCTTGGCCTTTTCGACCGCGTCTTCGATGCCGCCGACCATGTAGAAGGCGTTTTCCGGAAGATGGTCATACTCGCCTTCGACAACCGCCTTGAACGAAGCAACCGTGTCTTCGAGCTGGACGAACTTGCCCGGGATCGAGGTGAAGACCTCGGCCACGTGGAATGGCTGGCTCAGGAACTTCTGGATCTTGCGCGCACGGGCCACGGTCAGCTTATCTTCTTCCGACAGCTCGTCCATGCCGAGAATGGCGATGATATCCTGCAGCGACTTGTACTTCTGCAGTGTTTCCTGGACCTTACGGGCCGTTTCATAGTGCTCGTTGCCGACAACGCGCGGCTCGAGCACGCGGCTGGTGGAATCGAGCGGGTCAACTGCCGGGTAAATGCCCAGTTCCGAAATGGCGCGGTTCAGCGTGGTCGTTGCGTCCAAGTGGGCGAACGAGGTGGCCGGGGCAGGGTCGGTAAGGTCATCGGCAGGCACGTAGATGGCCTGGACCGAAGTGATCGAACCCTTGGTGGTGGAGGTAATCCGCTCCTGCAGGTTACCCATGTCGGTCGACAGGGTCGGCTGATAGCCCACTGCCGAAGGAATACGGCCGAGCAAAGCGGACACTTCCGAACCGGCCTGGGTGAAGCGGAAGATGTTGTCGACGAAAAACAACACGTCCTGGCCTTCTTCATCGCGGAAGTATTCCGCCATGGTCAGGCCGGACAGCGCCACACGGGCACGTGCGCCGGGAGGCTCGTTCATCTGGCCGAAGACGAGGGCAACCTTGGAGCCTTCGGAGATGGCTTCGCCAGCTTCATTCTTGGCGATAACGCCTGCGTCGAGGAACTCGTGATAAAGGTCGTTACCTTCGCGGGTACGCTCACCCACGCCGGCGAAGACGGACACGCCGCCGTGACCCTTTGCAATGTTGTTGATCAGTTCCTGGATCAGAACCGTTTTGCCCACGCCAGCGCCGCCGAACAGGCCGATCTTGCCGCCCTTGGCGTAAGGCGCGAGCAGGTCGATCACCTTGATGCCGGTGACCAGGATGGCTGCATCCGTCGACTGGTCGATAAAGGCCGGAGCCTCTGCGTGGATCGGGTTGGCTTTGTCAGCGCCGACAGGGCCGCGCATATCGATCGGCTCACCGACGACATTCATGATACGGCCAAGTGTCTTCGGACCAACCGGCACAGAAATCTGCTTGCCGGTGCTGGTGACTTCCTGACCACGGGTCAGGCCTTCGGTCGCGTCCATGGCGATGGTGCGAACCGTGTTTTCACCCAGGTGCTGGGCAACTTCGAGAACCAGCGTGTTGTCGCCGTTCTTGGTTTCGAGCGCGGTCAAAATCGCGGGCAGTTCGCCTTCGAACTGAACGTCGACGACAGCGCCGATGACCTGGGCAATGGTGCCGTTGGTGGTCTGGTTAAGGGCGGGTGCGGTGGCCATGGGTTCTTCCTTGCCTTGTCTAACTCTGTGTGCGCCGCGCCTATTCGGCGGGCACTTCCTGTTCGGGTTCGGGTGTTTCAGTATCGGTGGGGGCTGCGTCGCCCTCTTCAGGCATATCCAGCTTGGGCATGTCGTCCGGAGACATCATGTCTTCGCTTTGCTCTGCAGCGACGCTTTCCTGCGTTTCTTCAGCGGTCATGTCGGCTTCGCCGCAAGCCGCGAGAGCCAGTGCCGGGATGATCGCGAGTGTCAGCCTCATAGTGCCTCTGCCCCAGCGATAATCTCGATCAGCTCCGTCGTAATCGCAGCCTGGCGGCTGCGGTTATACTGGATCGTCAGCTTGTCGATCAGGTCGCCTGCATTGCGCGTGGCGTTGTCCATCGCGGTCATCGAGGCGCCTTGCTCGGATGCTTCACGCTCCAGCAGCGAGCCGAACAGCTGCGTTTTCACGTAGCGCGGCAGCAGCTCTTCGAGGATTTCCTCTTCGCCCGGCTCATATTCCACCACGGCGCCGCCATCATCGGCAGTTTCGGGGGCAGGAACGGGGATCAGCTGCGTCGTGGTCGGATCCTGCGCCAGCGCCGACTTGAAGGTCGGGTAGATCAGGTGCGCCACATCAAATGCGCCCTCGTCAAACATCGCGACCAGTTCATCCGCAATCGCGCCGGCTTCTTCAAAGCCCGGATTGCGCACTTCGCTGGTGTCGAAATGCTTGGCGATCTGTTTCTCGTAGTCGCGCTTGATCGGTGCGCGCCCCTTTTTGCCGACGAGGTAGAACTGCACGTCCTTGCCCTCGGCAATCAGTTTGCGCGCCTGAAGCTTGGCTTCCTTGACGATGTTCGAGTTGAGGCCGCCACACAGACCCTTGTCGGTGTTCACGACCACCAGCAGGTGGCGCTTGTCCGAACCGGTTCCTGCCAGCAACTTGGGCGCGCCGTCGCCGCTCACCTTGCCGGCAAGCGACGCCATGACGTCACCCAGACGCTCGGCATAAGGGCGTGCAGCTTCGGCAGCAGCCTGCGCCTTGCGGAGCTTGGCAGCGGCGACCATCTGCTTGGCCTTGGTGATCTTCTGAGTCGACTTCACCGACCCGATCCGATCCTTGAGTTCCTTAAGGCTTGCCATTTCGGCTCCCTAGTTTCTCTTCAGGCTCAGGCGAACTGCTTGGCGAATGCGTCGAGCGCTTTCACGGTTGCAGCTTTGGTGTCGTCTTCGAACTTGGTACTGGTCCGGATCGTCTCCAGAACATCCGCGTGCTCGGTCCGCATGAAGCTGAGCATCGCTGCTTCATATTCGGTCACACGATCCACCGCGACATCGTCGAGATAGCCATTGGTACCCGCGAAGATCGATACGGTCTGCTCTTCAAACGGCATCGGGCTGAACTGGGCCTGCTTGAGCAACTCGGTCAGGCGTGCACCGCGATTGAGCAGCTTCTGCGTGGAAGCGTCGAGGTCCGAACCGAACTGGGCGAAAGCCGCCATCTCGCGATACTGCGCCAGCTCCAGCTTGATCGAGCCAGAGACCTTCTTCATCGCCTTCGTCTGAGCGGCACCGCCCACACGGCTGACAGACAGGCCGACGTTAATCGCAGGACGGATGCCCTGGTAGAACAGGTCGGTTTCAAGGAAGATTTGGCCGTCAGTGATCGAAATCACGTTGGTCGGGATATAGGCCGATACGTCACCGGCCTGCGTTTCGATGATCGGCAATGCAGTCAGCGAACCGCCGCCATTATCGTCATTCATCTTCGCCGCACGCTCGAGGAGACGTGAGTGGAGATAGAACACATCGCCCGGATAGGCTTCACGGCCTGGAGGACGACGCAGCAGCAGCGACATCTGGCGGTAGGCCACAGCCTGCTTGGAAAGGTCGTCATACACGATCACGGCGTGCATGCCGTTGTCGCGGAAGAATTCACCCATCGCAGCGCCGGTGTACGGTGCCAGATATTGCAGCGGAGCGGGCTCCGAAGCGGTCGCGGCGACAACGATGGAATATTCCATCGCGCCGTTTTCCTCGAGCTGCTTCACGATCTGGGCGACCGTGGAACGCTTCTGGCCAACCGCGACATAGATGCAGTAGAGCTTCTTGCTCTCGTCATCGCTCTTGTTGACTTCGCGCTGGTTGATGAAGGTGTCGATGGCGACAGCCGACTTACCGGTCTGGCGGTCACCGATGATCAGTTCGCGCTGGCCGCGGCCAACCGGGACCAGGGCGTCAATAGCCTTGAGGCCGGACTGCACCGGCTCGTCCACCGACTTGCGCGGGATAATGCCGGGGGCCTTGGCCTCGACACGCTCACGCGTCACATCGGTGATCGGTCCCTTGCCGTCGATCGGGTTGCCGAGTGCGTCTACTACGCGGCCCAGCAAGCCCTTGCCGACGGGAACGTCCACAATGGTTTCGGTCCGCTTGACGCTGTCACCTTCCTTGATCTCGGCGTCAGAGCCGAAAATCACGGCGCCGACATTGTCGGCTTCCAGGTTCAGGGCCATGCCCTGCACGCCATTGGCAAATTCGACCATCTCACCGGCCTGAACTTTGTCGAGGCCGTGGATGCGGGCAATGCCGTCACCCACCGAGAGAACGGTGCCGACTTCGCTGACTTCGGCTTCGGTGCCGAAATTGGCGATCTGGTCCTTGATGACCTTGGAGATTTCTGCGGCGCGGATATCCATTACTTAGCCTTTCATCGCGTGCGCGAGGGAATTCAAACGGGTTCGGATCGATCCGTCGATCCGCTTGGAACCGATGGTGACGACGAGGCCACCAAGCAGGTCCGGATCGACAGACGAGGTAACTTTGACAGTGCGGCCTTCACGCGCGGTCAGCTTGGTCCTGAGCGTATCAAGCTGCGCTTCGCTGAGCGCATGGGCGCTGGTGACTTCGGCCGTCACTTCGCCGCGCTGGGCAGCGGCGATCATGTTAAAGGCCCGGATCATGTCGGGCAGGGCGGCCAGGCGACGATTGCCGGCCAAAACGCCCAGGAATTTCGATGTCAGACCAGACAGGTCGAGGACTTCACCAACGCTGGCAATGGCGCTGGCCTGTTCGGCGCGGCTCAATTGCGGGTTGGTGGTGACGGCTGCCAGATCGGTCGATTCGGTCAGTGCAGCACGCAGTTTTTCGAGATCGGACTCGACTGCGGTGACGACACCTTCTTCGGCGGCCAGATCGAATAAGGCAGAGGCGTAACGCCCTGCCAGGCTAGCCTGAATACCGGCGGAATTCTCCACGCGCTTAAGGTCCTCTTCGGGTCCGGAAAAAACGATGCATTGGTCTTGCTTGGCAGAGCAATCTGAATCGCCCCTCGCAAGGTTGGCGCGCGCCTAGCATCGCCTATGGTGCGATGCAAGACGGAGAAGCGAGACTCTGTTTGTATAGTTACGACAAAGCGCCTTATCTGCTTGCGCCGTGAGGGGTTTCGAGCATAATTCGCCGCAAGAGGAGAGACATTATGCAAACGACACCCATGGGCCCCAAATGCGGGGTAGAAGTTTCCGGCATCCAGCTGCGCGACGCCAAGGGCGAATCCATGGATGCCATTCGCAATCTCATCTACGAACACGGCGTTGCGGTATTCCGTGACCAGGATTTCTCTCCGCAGGATCATATCGAGTTCGGCCATCGCTGGGGCGGCATCGATGTGAACAACTATTTCCCGCTCAACAAGGACTTTCCCGAGATTGCCCTGGTCAAGAAAGAGGCCGACGAATCGACCAACATTGGCGGGGCGTGGCATACCGACCATTCCTATGACCAAATCCCGGCCATGGGCTCGGTTCTCGTGGCGCGCGATCTGCCGCCCAGCGGCGGCGATACCGAATGGGCCCACATGGGCGCGGCCTATGATGCACTGTCTGACGAGCTCAAAGCCGAGATCGAAGGGCTGGAAGCATTCCATACTGCCGATCATGTCTACAAGGCCGACGGCCTGTATGCGCAGACCGACATGGGCAAGAATTTGCGCGGCCAGGATCTGAAAACCGGCGCGATCCACCCGGTCGTGATCCGTCACCCACATACCGGGCGCAAGCTGCTCTATGTGAATGGCGGTTTCACGATCCACTTCGTCGGTCAGACCCGCGAGCAAAGCCTGCCGCTGCTGCAAAAGCTACTCGATGCCGCGCTGGAGGCCGACAATACCTGCCGCCTGCAATGGAAGCCGGGCACAGTCGCGATCTGGGACAACCGGACCAGCTGGCACAATGCGATCAATGATTATGCCGGCCACCGCCGCGAAATGCACCGCATCACGCTAAGTGGTGAGGCACTGGCGGCGTAATCGGCAGGAACGCGTCAACCGTAGTTTCTCCGTCGTCCATGCTGGCAAGCCCGCGCGAATAAGTGATTCTGCTCAGCGCAGCGAGCAATGCGTAGACCGGCTGTGCCCCTTGTCATAGGTCACCCTTTTACATCACAGCGATAGACCAGCCGCTCGTTGGGCCGTTCGGGCAGTTGGCTGGTCACGGCACTTTGCAAATCGCCCAGCTTGCCCGCCGCGCCGTCTACCTCACATTTGGGCGGTGTGTAGGCTCCGCGTGCCTCGCGGGCGGCGCGCATCGCGGTGGCTGACAGCAAATAGCGATCAGTGCGATAGGTGCGGGTGTCCGGGTCGTAGCGATTGATCGCTACCGCCGCTTCTTCATTGGGCACGAACACGCGGCTCCATTCGCCGGACTGGAACCCGTACTGGGTCCGGCCATTGACGCAGCCATCCTCGGCCCAGTCAAATTCCACGCTTTCGGCAGGATCGCCGGTGATCCGGCTGCGCTCCGGCAACAATGTGCATACAAGCGCAGCATCGCCGGGGGCGGGACCTGCACCGGCTGCCGGCCCGCCTGCGCCAGAGCCATTGCTCATCGCAGCAGCAATCTTGCGATCGATGGCGTCGAGACCGGGGCGTGTGAACCACAGGGCCAACGCCGCCACCAGGCCGACGGCGGCGATGGTGCCTGCAATCATGCGCTGCCGCTCGCCATCTTGACGGCCCCAGGCCTGAAAAGCGGCGAAGCCTGCAGCCGAGCCGATCAGAAGCGCAATCAGTGCCAAAGCCATCTGGTTCTCACGCGAGGCCTGCACATCTTGCTCTGCCTCCAACTGGATCCGGTCGCGCCGGTCTCGTTCTGCGGCGCTGCGGGCGGCGAGTTCCTGGCGCGCCTGCAATTGCTCGCGCTCGACCCGATCCTGCTCGGCCTCGTCCAGATCGGCCAGAGTTCGGCACGGCTGGGCGTTGGTGCGAGGGGCGACATTGCTGGCGCGCAGGAAAGGCAGCAATTCCCGGTTCGACACGGCGAAGTAGAATTCGGCATCGGCCCCTTCGCCATCGGCCCCGAAACTGTTCACACCCAGCACCCGGCCGCACCTGTCCAGTAGAGGTCCGCCCGAATTGCCGCGTGCGATGGGGGCGGTATGCAGAATAGTATCGAACTGGCGGCTGGGGCGTTGGCCGGAAATGAAGCCGCGACTGTTCACTGTTGGCTGCGGCTGGAAAATATCGTCGATCTCGAGGCCCTGGGCACGATCGACATTCATCGGGTAGCCGACCGATGTGACTTCGGCCCCGTCGCTTTCGCGAATGCCCGCAATGGTGAGTGGTGGCAGGCGCAGATCGCCCGTGATTTCCAGCAGGGCCAAATCCTTGGACGGAGCGATGCGGAGGATTTTCGCATAGCTGGCGTCGTCTCCGTCAGAGGGGACAATGCCGATCCGCAGCGAATCATCCTGCGCCGCCTCGCGCACGACATGGGCATTGGTGGCAATCTGGCGGGGCGTGATCGCAAATCCGGTGCCATGGCTGAGCGGATAGACCTCCTGCCCGTCCGATCCGATGATCACCACACGGACAACCCCCCGCGCCGCGGCCTGAATATCAGCAGGATCAGCGGTCGCCACGCTTGGCAGGGACACGGCAAACAGGGCAAGGATTGCGACACAGGCGCGAAGACATCTCGACAGCATGAGCCATGCATAGGATAGTCATGCCACTGGCGGCTAGAGCCTTTGATCAGGAGCGAAGAACACCCCATGCATATCCTTCGAAGAGTGGTCCCCGCTGCGACAGTTGCAATGACATTGGCGATGGCGAGCCCGGCCTTGGCGCAGGGTGATTTGCCCGGCCCGTTTTCCTGCAGCATCGGCGATGCGGAGGCGCTGATCTATGCCAACGAGGATGGCAGCGTCTTCAGTGGCCAGATGACACTGGCTGGCGATTATGCCGAACAGGACACAAGCCCGCGCGAACTCAGCTTCGCCCAGAAATACGCGGGATGGCGCACGGTCTATGAGAATGCCGATATGACGCTGGTGATCGCGGGCGACTCGGCAAAAATCTATGGCGCTTTCGGCACCAGCGATTGCTTTGCATCGCGCTCGCAAGCCGTTGCCGATGGGTGGGAAGGCGGCTGGATATCTGTGAAGCGCAACAAAAAAAGCTGGCGCGAGCGGCCAGAGACCGGTGCCGCAATAACCTGGGGCGGGATGATCCGGTCCGGACCAGGCAAAGACTTTCCGAGCGTCGGCAGCGTGATGATGGGGCGCAATGTGACGGTGATCGCGCGCACCGACCAGACCTGGCTCCGTGAGTATCCGTGGTTCAAAGTTCGCTTCGCAGGTGGCGGAGTGGGCTATATCGCGGGCGGCCTTCTGTGCACTCGCGACGGCCGGGATGGATATTACAATGATCGAGGCTGCGAAATGTAGCTTTGATCGCAAGCTTCGGGACGTGCCCGGATTGCGCCCGGCTTATCTGGGGATGAAAAGGAGCAGGCTATGGCCCGAATAGTGGAAACAGTGACGATCAATTGCAATGCGGACACCGCTTGGGGTGCTGTCGGCGATATCGGTGGGCTCGAACGGTCGGTCCCGCAACTCGTGACCCGATGTGCTTATGACGAAGCAACCGCAACGCGCACCGTGACTTTCGTGAATGGCCAGACGCTGGTTGAACCCATCGTTGCACGCGACGACGATTCGATGACGCTGGTTTGGACTGCTCAAGGCGGCGAATGGCATCACCACAATGCCTCCATGCATGTCAGCGCGAACGACGATGGCACCAGCAATGTCTGCTGGACTGCAGATGTCTTGCCGAATGACCAGGGCCCGACGATCACTGGCATTATCCAGGCTGGTCTTGCCGCTCTGAAGGAGACACTGGAGAAGGGCAATTGAGCGTCTCGCGACCCGACGCTGACCTGGCCTGGGCGGCCTTCTTGCGCCGCGATCGCTCCTTTGACGGCAAGTTTGTGGGTGCAGTCCGCACGACCAGCATTTATTGCAAGCCGAGCTGCCCGGTGCGCCATCCCTTGCGCAAGAATGTGGAATTTTTCGTTGATGCGCGAGCAGCGCGCGAGGCTGGTTACCGGGCATGTATGCGCTGTCGCCCCGATGATATTGCGCGGGACGAGGCGGCGGTTCTCGCTGCGATTGACGAGATCAAGTCCAGTGAAGGTCGACCGACCCTGGATGAACTTGCCGCGCTGACAGGCTATTCCTCAGGCCATTTCCAGCGCGTGTTCAAGCGGGCAACCGGGCTTTCCCCGGCGGCCTATGCGCGGGCGCTGCGCGAGGAACGGGCCAAGGACGCGCTTGGCCGCGCCGAGCGCGTGACAGATGCGATTTACGATGCGGGCTACGAAGCGCCGAGCCGGTTTTACGAGGCCATGGAGGGCAAGATGGGAATGACCGCAAGCGACTGGAAAAACGGGGGCGCCGGTCGCGAAGTCCATTACGCGTTGGTGGAAACTTCACTTGGCCAGATGCTGGTGGCCGCGACCGACAAGGGCGTTTGCTGCCTGGCCTTCAACGAAGGGGAGGAAGAATTGCGGGCGCGTTTCCCCAACGCGGAGCTGGTAGAGGGCGGCGCTGATTTCCGCGCGCTGTTCGATCAAGTGACCAAGGTTGTCGAGCAGCCAGCTAGCGCCACAATCGGAGACATCCCGCTTGATGTGAAGGGCACCGCCTTCCAGCAGCGCGTATGGCAGGCCTTGCGCGAAATTCCCGCCGGGCAAACCCGCTCCTATGGCGAATTGGCCGCCACGCTCGGTAACCCGAAGGCCAGCCGTGCGGTGGGCGGCGCGAATGGTGCCAACAATATCGCTGTGTTGATCCCGTGCCACCGCGTTATCGCGGCAGATGGCGGGCTGGGCGGCTATGCCTATGGCACCGACATCAAAGCCGAATTGCTGAAACGCGAAGGACAATAGTGACATGACGAAAGATGCATTTGCGGCGCTCCACCAGAGCGGCGAACCTCTGGTGCTGTTCAACATCTGGGATGCCGGCAGCGCCAGCGTAGTCGCCGAAGCGGGCGCGAAGGCGATCGCAACCGGCAGTTTGTCGCTCGCTGGCGCGCAAGGATTTGACGATGGCGAAGCCATGCCGTTCGAGGCATTGCTCGCAACCGTGCGCCAGATCGCCGGTGCCAGCGACCTGCCGCTGACCGTCGACTTCGAAACTGGCTTTGCGTCAGATCTCGAAGTGCTTGCGACAAATGCGCGCGCCTTGCACGAGGCGGGTGCGATTGGTTGCAATCTGGAAGACCGGCTGATCGGCCAGGGTGGCTTGCGCGGTGTTGCAGAGCAGTGCGAGCGGATCGCTGCCGTTGCCGCCGCCGGGTTGTTCGTCAATGCGCGGACCGACGCGTTTCTCGGTCCGTTGATGGCTGGTGAAAATCCCAACCAACCTGCACTGGTAGAGCAAGCCATCGCACGTGCGGCGGCGTATCGTCAGGCGGGCGCAGGCTGTTTCTTCGTGCCGGGCCTGAGCGATCCGGACTTGATCGCGCAGCTGTGTGGAGCCGTGGACCTGCCGGTGAATGTGATGCGTCTCGATGGCATGCCGTCCAACGCAGCGATGGGCGCACTGGGCGTCGCGCGCATCAGCTATGGTCCTGGCCCTTGGCGCCATGCGATGGCCCAACTGGCAGACGCGGCGAAGGAGGCGCTTGGCAATTGAATTCAAGCCGCTAGGCTGCACACCTCAAGGGGAGGGTGCGCATGAAGCGGTTCTTGAAATGGGCCTTCGGCATCTGGGGTGTGGTCACCATTGCATTGGCAATCTGGTATGGGCCGCTCATTTCGCAGGTCTATCATTTCAATCCCTGGGTTAGCGAAGCTGATTTCGGTGAACCTGCAAATGCGCTGGAAGCCCAGCAGCAAGACCTGCAATATCTCGCCACCGTGCTGGACTATGACCGGAGTTTTGCGCCGCAAGCGCGAGAAGAGTTCGGCACGAGGATCGACAAGCTGATCGCAGCCAACACGGAACTGAGCAAAGCCGAATTCTATCTGGAAACGCAGGCGTTGATGGCGCTGGCCGATAATGCGCACACATCGAGCGATCCGGTCACTGCCTTCCGCCAATTCAACCGCTCGGGCCTTGATGTCTACCGTTTTGCCGATGGATATTTCGTGGTGCGGGCCCAGCAGGCGCTGGCCGACCATGTGGGCAAGCAGCTGGTATCGATTGAAGGGAGGCCGGTTGAAGACGTGCTCGCCGCGCTTGAGATCTATAGCGGCGGCCCCAAGGCCCGGCGTGATTTGATTTCGCTCTATTTCCTCCGCTCCCCCGCGCTCCTTCATGCCGCCGGACTTGCCGCATCGCCCGACGTGCTGACTGTCACTCTGGCAAACAGCGAGGGCGCGGCGCAGACGGTGGAACTGACGGCTCTGTCCGATGCTGCGGAAACCGAGTTTTCCTATCGTCATCCATTTACGACGCTTTCCCCTTGGCCGCTGTCTGACGAGGCGGGTGAATGGGTGCGGACATTGGACGGGGATGCGGAAGGAGTGAGCTTGCCGCTGACCCATGCAGGATCGGATACTGCCACGTCCTCAACCCGGTTGGGTGAAGGTGTTTATGTCCGCTCCAACTACCTGGCGGACGCCGAATGGAACCCCGTTGCAAAGGAGCTACCGGCCACTCTCGATGGCGCGCCGGAGGGTGGTTTCGCCTTCATCGTGCTCGATCTGCGCTGGAATCCTGGCGGCGATCTGTCCAACGCCATTCCCTTTGCCAAGAAGGCGGGCGAGGCGCTGGCACAGGACGGGAAAGCCTATGTCATAGTAAGCCCGCAGACCTTCTCGGCTGCTATCGTCGCGGCCGCCCTGATGAAGCAGCATGTGCCCGGCCGAACCCTGATTATCGGGGAGCCGATGGGTGACCGGCCGCAATTCTGGGCCGAGCGCGGGACCAGCTTCGTGCTGCCCAATGCGGGCTACAACATCTCTTACGCAACCGGCTATCACGATTGGGAGAAAGGTTGCGATTACAGCACACCCTATTGCTTCCCGCCCAGCGAACGCGATGCCGCCGATATCGGCACTCTGGCCTTGGACGAGCAAGTGATGCCGACCTATGCGCAATATGCCGCCGGGGATGACCCCGTGCTGGACTGGGTGTTGGCGCGGGAACAATAGGACTAGGTTTGCGCAATTAGGAGAAATGAGATGAAAACAACCACACACAATCCCACCCCGTGGCTGCAAGGTTTCGGCCTGAACCACGCGGTCGAGGTTTCGGGTGCAAGTCGCACAGTCTATCTGTCGGGCCAGACGGCGTCGGCGCCAGACGGGTCGCCGATGCATCCCGGCGATATCGTGGCACAATACAAGGTCGCGTGGCAGTGTGTGCTGGATGCGCTGGGCGAGGCGGGGATGGATGCCACCAACCTGGTGCGTCTCAATTTCTACGTCACCGACGTGCCGGCTTTCATGGCAGGAGCCGAGGAAATTATGCCGATTCATGGTGCCGCCGGTGCCCAGATCACCAGCACGCTGCTGGGCGTGAAGGAGCTTTATCACCCGGACATCATGGTCGAAATCGAAGCAACGGCCGTGGCGTGACGGACGATAAGGTGCCGTCCATGCAAGACCTCGCCGACACGCTCTTCCGCGCATTTGAAGCGGGGGATGCGGAGGGCGCGCGGGCCTGCCTGGCAGACGACTTCGCGCTGGTCCAGAATGGCGGTCGTCCTATGGATCGCGAAACGCTGATCACATTCGCGCGTGCATTCCGTTCAGTCGTTTCCGGCTATCGCTACGAGAAACCGCAATTCTCCACCACGGACAGCGGCTTTGTGCGCGAACACGAGGTCTGTGGCACCTTGCCGGACGGGTCGGAGCTGCGCTTCGCGGCCTGCGTTGTGGCCGAGGTGACGGACGGAAAGATCACCGCCGTGCGCGAATATCTCGATACTCCAAAGGCGGCAGGCGTGGCGAAGGCGCTCAGCGCCTAGCTACCGCGCCCAACCATCCTTTGCGGGTTCGAGCGTATCCAGAAACGCCTCGGCACTCTCGAGATATTCGGCCTGTCGGTCTTCGCCCATGCGGTCCCAATTCAAATAGATGCGGCCGATGCGCGGGTTTTGCTCCAGCCGCTCGCGGTGACGGTCCATGAAGCGCCAGTAGAGCGCGTTGAATGGGCAGGCCCCTTCGCCTGTTTTCTTGCTGACGGAGTATTTGCAGTCCGCGCAGTAATTGCTCATCTTGTTGATGTAATTCCCGCTCGCGGCATAGGGCTTGCTCGCCAGCTTGCCGCCATCGGTATAGAGCACCATCGCGGCCACGTTGGGCAGTTCCACCCACTCATAGGCATCGGCGTATACGGCGAGATACCAGTCCTGCACATCGCGTGGGCTGATCCCGGCGATCAGGGCGAAATTGCCGAGCACCATCAGCCGCTGGATATGATGCGCATGGGCGTTGTCGAGCGTGGACCGGATCGAGTCTGCAAGGCACCGCATATCGGTGTCGCCGGTCCAATAGAATTCGGGCAGCGCGCGCTGGGCGTTCAGTGCATTGTCGCTTTCCAGCCCCGGCATGAAGCGCCAGTAAAACCCGCGCACATATTCGCGCCATCCGATGATCTGGCGGATGAAGCCTTCGACCGCGTTGAGCGGCGCGTTGCCTTGCGTGTAGGCCTGTTCTGCGCGCTGGCACAGATCGAGCGGATCGAGCAGACCGAGATTGATGCTGGTCGATAGCATCGAGTGGAACAGATCATCCTGCCCGAACACCATCGCATCCTGATAATCGCCGAATTTGGGCAGGCGCTCGGTGAAGAAGGCAGCCACCGTTTCCTCCGCTTCCTCGCGCGTGACAGGCCAATGGAAGCTTTCGAGCGAACCGACATGATCGCCGAACTGCTCTTCGACCAAAGCGATCACGTCGCGCGTGGTCTCGTCCGGCTCGAAGAGCGGGCGTTGCGGGGCCTCCAATCCTTCCTTGGGCGGCTTGCGGTTCTCGCTGTCGTAATTCCATTCGCCGCCTTCGGGCTTGCCGTCACCATCGATCAGCAGGCCGGTTTTCTTGCGCATTTCGCGATAGAAGAATTCCATCCGCAATTGCTTGCGCCCTTCGGCCCAGTCGTTGAATTCCGGGATTGAGCAGACGAAACGATCGTCGGGCAGGATTTCCACCTCGCAATCGAATTTGTCGGGCCATTCTTCCAGCGTCTGCTGGACCCGCCATTCGCCCGCTTCGACAACATGCACTGCGCGTGGATTGTGCCTCTCGATTGCGCGCGCCGCTTCGCCGGTGAAACTGCCCGAATTGTCGCTATCGGTCAGCGTGACGTAGTCGACAGTCCAACCCGCATCTTCCAGCTCTGCTGCAAAATGTCGCATGGCGGAGAAGATCAGTGCGATCTTCTGTTTGTGATGTTTGACGTAGGTTGCCTCGTCCCACACCTCCATCATCAGGATGACGGTATCCTCCTTGGTCCGGCCCCGCAGGCTGGCAAGGTCACGGGTCAGCTGGTCGCCCAGAATGGGGACGAGGATCGGTTGGTCTGTACTCATGCTGGCCCAACGCACAAAGCGAAGGGCGGTTGCATATCAGTCCAGTTTGGGCGGGAATCCCGGCTCCGCCTTGGCCATCGCGCGCTGGTAAGCGTCGCGCGCACCAATCCGCTTCAGATAGGCTTGAAGGTTGGGCAAATGATCGATGCTCATATCGCTGAACGCGCGGCTGGTGGTCAGCTGGAACACCATCATGATGTCCGCCGTGGTCAATTGCGATCCGCCGAAATAGTCCGCCTCGCCCAGGCGCCGTTCGACCTGTGCCCAGGCATTGGTCACCCGCTTGCCGAGCGATTCCGGCATTTCCGCGCCGACAGCTCCGACCGCGATCTGCATCATGCCATTGGTCATGAAAGTCGCATTGGCGAAGTGGAACCAGTAAAGATGATCGGCAAAATCGGGATGATCGGGACCGGGCACCAGATCGGTGTCTGGTGCATATTTTCCGAGGATATACTCGACGATGGCACCGCTTTCGCCCAGCAACGTGTCATCATCCTCAATCAGCGGTGCGATCTCCATCGGGTGGAGCGCTTTCAGCTCGGGCGGGGCGAGCCGGGTCTCGGGATCGCGATTGTAGAGCTTGAGGTCATACTCCAGCCCCAGCTCCTCACACAGCCAGACGATCCGTTCGGATTGCGAGATACGCAGGTGGTGGACGGTCAGCATGGTGGGGATTCCTTACATCGATGTGATGGGGAGATCAGGCTGTCTCCCCTTCTTCATCTTCCTCTTTCAGCTTCATGTCCGAAACTTCAAGGTAAGACGCACCTGCTTCGAGCGCTTCGATTTGCTTGATCGCCAGTTTTCCGCGTTTTTCCGAGTGAGGCGAGGCAACAAGGAATTCGACCACTTCCTGCGCCAGTCCGAAATCGCCCTGCAATGCCAGGTCGAGCGCGTAATCCACACGCAGATCATCTGACTCAGGCGCGAGTTCAAACGCCCGGACGAGCGCGGCGCGGGCGCCAGGATCGACCGTATCACCGGCCTCAACAAAGCTTTTGTAATAGAGCCACAGAGGAAATGGATCGTCAGGGTTAGCCCGATTGGCCTTGATCGCATGTTGGCGGGCAGTGGGCCAATACTCGTCCTTTTCCTCATCGCGGGCCATATCCATCAGGAATTCGGCCTTCAGCGCATTGGCCCGGCCATTGTCCGGATCGATAGCGAGCGCTTTTTCTATGGTCGCAAGGGCCCACCCCATGTCGGCGGCACCAGCCTCAATGTCCTCATCCTTGACCTTGCGCCCGGCCGCCTTCTTGGCCGCTTTCCATGCCTCGCTATGGGCGATCATATGCTGGGCATCGGCCAGTTCGTTCAGGATATACACGCGCTCGGGCGCTTGCTCGGCCAGTTTTTCCAGCGCGTCACGGGTCTGTTCGCGCTTCGCATTGCGACGATTGGCCAGCCGAAGAGCTTCGAACTTCGAATCGATATCGTCGAGCGTGACAATATCGAGGCGCCCTTCATAGGTGATCGGCTGGCGGCCACGAATATAGGTCGGGCTCTTGCCCATATAGCGCTTCATATCACGCTCGACCTGGTTGAGATCGCCAAAGGCCGCTTCGGCTGCGCTCTTGCGATCTTCGCCGCGCCCGACGCGGAGGAGGAAATCGTTGAGTTGCCGGTTCTTGGCCGGATCGCTGTGCATCATGTGCACCAACAGCCAGCCGCGCGTGTAGACTTGATACGATTCAAAATCGGTCAGGTCTTTCTGCGCGGTGGTCAGCATCTTCTTCGCGCTGATTTGTCGGCGGGTCCCGGTAAGCGTGGCGCCGCGATAAAGCGGTGGCTTGCCATAGGTCCAATTGCCTTCCTCATCGAACTCGGCGGTCGCGTAATACTCAGCGAAGCCTTCGCGATACCAGCCCGGATAGGCGAAGGGAAAATAGCGGAACATGAAGTGGTGGCCATATTCATGGAACATCACTTCCTGCCCGCTTAGATCGCCTTTGCGGGCGATGGTTCGCTGGGTAACCGCATACGAACCATCAAGCTGGCTGGAATAGTAGCCGGCCACGCCACCCCGGTTGCGTCCGGCCAGCGACTGCATGACCGCCTGGCTGTCATCGAGAAGGTAGATCGTTAGCCGGTTGGGCGACGGGTCCATGGGGATCCGGTAACGCTTGCGCATCAAAGTATCGAAGCGCTCGAATTTGAGCGCCCATTCGCGCAGGTTTTCTTCGCCACCCGTGCTGTAGAGGATGAAGTTATCGGTATCGGCGCGCAACCAGGTTTCGGCGCTTGCTGGCGCGGAAACGCAAAGTATGGCGGCGACAAACGCAAAGAAACGCGAAACCAAATTCATGTGCAGACCCCCTGATTCGAAAGTCCAAGGTCACATAAATTCGACCTGCCTTTCAAGCCCCTCTTTTTAAACGAAACTATAGGGGTCGATATCGATGGCGATGCGTACGCCGCGCGGGAAATCGAGCGGGTCTAGCCACTGGCGAATGGCATCCTGCACGCGGGCAGACCGGCGGGCGTTGATCAGCAGGCGATAGCGAAAGCGCCCCCGTAACAAGGCCATCGGCGCCGGGGCAGGGCCCAGGATCATGATGTCGTCTAACCTCGGCTGGGTGCCTCCGATCACGCGGGCGGCATCGCGTGCCTCGGCCTCATCCTCGCTCGAGACGATGATCGCGGCCCAGCGCCCAAAAGGCGGGGCACCGGCATGGCGCCTGGCCTCGGTCTCGGCCTCGTAAAAGGCGTCGCGGTCTCCCGCTGCAAGGGCTTCGATCACCGGAGCATCGGGATGGCGGGTCTGGATATGGACTTCGCCCGGCTTGGCACCGCGCCCGGCCCGCCCGGCCACCTGTGCGACTTGCTGGTAAGTCCGCTCGGCCGCACGCAGGTCGCCGCCTTCCAGCCCTAGATCAGCATCGACCACGCCGACCAAAGTCAGTTCGGGGAAGTGGAATCCCTTGGTGACCAGCTGCGTGCCGACAATCACATCGATTGCCTTGGCTTCGGCCTGGGCCACGAACTCGGCTGCCTTCTCCGGGGAATTGAGCGTGTCTGACGTGACCACCGCCACACGCGCACCGGGCAGAATTTCGGCCACTTCATCGGCAATTCGCTCCACCCCGGGGCCGCACGGGACCAGGCAATCGACTTCGCCGCATTCGGGGCAGGCGGGCGGCGGGGGTTCTTCATGCCCGCAATGGTGGCAGGCGAGCTTGCGGGAGAAACGATGCTCGACCAGCCATGCGCTGCAATTCGCGCATTGAAAACGATGGCCGCAATTGCGGCACAGGGTCAGCGGGGCGTAGCCGCGTCGGTTGAGGAAAAGCAGCGATTGCTCACCCTTTTCCAGCCGTACGAACAATTCACGGGCCAGGCTGGGTGCGAGCCAGCGGCCCCGATCTGGTTTTTCCTCGGTCAGGTTGATCAGCTTGATCGTGGGCAATTCGGCCCCGCCATAACGGCTGGGTAGGTCGAGCTTCCGATAAATCCCGCTCTCAGCCATTTGCAGGCTTTCGAGCGCGGGTGTGGCACTGGCAAGGACGACTGGAATCTTTTCGAACCGCCCCCGCATCACCGCCACATCGCGCGCATTATAGCGAACGCCGTCATCCTGTTTGAAGCTGACCTCATGCGCCTCGTCGACCACGATCAAGCCGAGATTGGCATAGGGCAGGAACAAGGCCGAGCGGGCCCCGACCACAACTTGCGCTTCGCCCGTGCTGATCGCCCGCCATGCCCGGCGCCGCTCGGTCGATTTGAGGCTTGAATGCCAGACAATCGGCGCCGCACCGAACCGGTCTTCGAACCGGCGCAGGAAGTTCTCGGTCAAGGCGATTTCAGGCAGGAGGACCAGCACTTGCCGATCCTTGCGCAGAGCGGCTGCGACCGGCTCGAAATAGGTTTCGGTCTTGCCTGATCCGGTCACCCCGTCGAGCAGGATGGGCGCAAATTCTTCTGCCTCCACCGCAGTCACCAGTTCATCGGCCACCGGCTTTTGCCCGGCAGAAAGGATTGGTTCGGCATGATCGGCATGGGCGCGGGGGTAGGGTCGGTCGATATCGACCACCACCGGCTCCAGCACGCCCTGGTTGACGAGACCACGCAGTACGCCATCCGAAACCCCGGCCAGCTCGGCCAGTTCGCGAATGGTGGCTTGTTCGCCCTCCAGCGCCGCAATGGCCGCCTCGCGCTTGGGCGTCATGCGTTCCGGCATGCCGCCAGACAGGCGATATTCTGTGGTTGTAGAGGGGCCGCGCATCGCGCCGCCACTGGACAGCACCATGCGGGCAACCGAATTCATCGGGGCGCAGTAATAGTCTGCTGTCCACTCGATCAGTCGCCGCAATTCAGGACGCAAGGGTGGGACCGGCAGCACCTCACGGAAAGGGCGCAATTTGGCATCGGGGACCGATTGTGCGGGCAGCCGGTCCTCCTCCCACACGATCCCCAAAATCTCGCGCGGACCCAGCGGCGCCACGACGACGCTGCCCGGCACTACATTGGTCCCTTCGGGTACCCGGTAATCGAGCACGGGCAGGGCAGCGTTAAAAGTGAGGATACGGGCGCGGTTCATGCTATTGCCATATGGGAGCCGCGATGTACGCGCGGCAAGGGAAGGATGTGCTGAAATGACCGAGATTCTCAATCGAAGGACTATGCTCGCAGGCGTTGGCGCCAGTTCACTCTTGCTGCTGCCGGGTTGCGCGGGCGGATTGGGCGGCTTCAGCTTTACCGATGCAGTGCGGCGATTGTTGCTCCTTTCCAGCGAGCGTGCCTTCGCCCGCTTGACGGCACCGGGCGGATATTGGGACGACCAAGTGGCTCAGATCGGGCTTGGCAATCTGCTCGGCACGCGCGGCAATGTGCTGTCTAGCATTCTGACCTCGCAATTGTTCAAAACCCGGCTGGAGCGTGAATTTGCCGGTTTCGCGGTAGAAGCAAGCGAGCGTGCTGCACCGATTGTTGTCGATGCTGTGCGTGTGATCGGCCTTCAAAGTGCCGTCGAGCTGGTGCGCGGCGGCCCAAGTGCCGCGACCGATTTCCTGCGCGCAGACCTCGGCAGCGGCTTGCTCGACGCGATGGTGCCGGAGCTGGGCCGGGTGATCCGGATCGCCGAAGACCCGCTGGTGGGGCAAGCCATCAACGCGCTGGCCGGGGTCGATGTGGGAGGGATTGCCAACCGTGTGGGCACCCGCGTTAACGATGCGATCTGGGCTGAGATGGGGCGTGAAGAATCCGCCATCCGGGCCAATCCCCAATCGACCAACGATCCTCTGCTGATCGGCGTGTTCGGGCTTGGCTCGCGCCTATGAAAACTGCGGGTTTGGGGGCACAGCCCTAGGGCGGGGCTAGCCCGTGGCCACACGCTCGGTTAGAGCGTCACGGGAATCACCTATGCCGGAGCCTAGCGCACATGAAATTCTTCGCCGACACCGCCGAAATTGACGATATCAAGGAACTGGCCGCCACCGGCCTGCTCGACGGGGTAACCACCAACCCCAGCCTGATCGCCAAATCCGGCCGTGATTTCATGGAAGTGACGAAGGAAATCTGCGGAATCACCGATGGCCCGGTCAGCGCCGAAGTCGTGGCGCTGGATCACCCGACCATGATGAAAGAGGCCGACAAGCTGCGCGCGATTGCCGACAATGTCTGCATCAAGGTGCCGCTGACCATTGACGGGCTGAAAACGTGCAAGGCGCTGACCGATGATGGCACGATGGTGAATGTCACGCTGTGCTTCTCCGCCAACCAGGCATTGCTGGCGGCAAAGGCCGGCGCGACGTTCGTATCCCCCTTTGTCGGGCGCCATGATGACAATGGCACCAACGGGATGGACCTGATCCGCGATATCCGCGTGATTTACGACAATTACGCTTATGACACCGAGATCCTGGTCGCCAGCGTGCGCCATGTCACGCATGTGCTGGAAAGCGCGCTGATCGGGGCCGACGTGATGACGGCGCCGCCCAAGGTGATCAAGGCGCTGTTCAACCATGTGCTGACTGACAAGGGTATCGAAGGCTTCCTCGCCGATTGGGAAAAGACCGGACAGTCGATCCTGTAAGACGCGCAGACCGTGGCAGATGAAACTCCTCTCGACAGCTTCAAGCGTGCGCTGACCGGAACGGCGCGGGCCGTCTCGCGTGAGCCGGAAGTGGAAGTCGCGTGGAGCGCCGATGCGCCTGCATCCAGCGGGACCCATTTTCGCGTGCCCCTGCCGGGCCGCAACTTGCCGCCGGAACAGGCGAGTGAAGCGCGCGGCTTTGCCGACAGTTTCGCCCTCAAACTGCGCCATCACAACACCGGCCTGCACGATGCCAACGCCCCTTCGGAGCCGGTTGCGCGGGCCGTCTATGATGCGGTCGAGCAGGTCCGCTACGAGGCGCTGGGTGCCAACAATTTCAATGGCATGGCGGAAAACCTCGACGCGGCGATAGAACTGCGCACCGCCAGCGATCCGATTGCCCGGGCGCAGAACGATGCCGAGG